>DASSBV010000241.1:0-5556 GCA_035698545.1 Gaiella sp.
GCCTCCGGTTGGCGGGCCTGGAGGATCAGTGTGCCGACGCCGCATTCGCGGAACGCGGCCAGCCGGTCGGCGATCCGCGCGCGGTCGCCGACGAGCGCGACCTCGTCCACGAGCGCGTCCGGAACCGCGGCGATCGCCTCGTTCTTCTTTCCGGCGAGGTAGAGCGCCTGGATCGTCGCCGCTGCCTCCGCGTAGCCGTAGCGCTCGGCGAGGCGCGTGTAGAAGTTCTTCCCCTTCGCGCCCATCCCGCCGACATAGAGCGCGAGCACGGGCTTGAGGAAGTCCCGCCCGGCGCCGACGTCGTCGGTCACGACGACAGGGACGTGCGCCGCGAGATCCCAGCCTTCGGGCCGGCCGCCGCGCCGTGCGAAGCCCTCCTCGAGCATCGGGCGGTGCGTCTCGCGGAAGCGCTCCGGCGAGAAGAAGATCGGGAGCCAGCCGTCCGCGATCTCGGCGGCGAGCGCCACATTCTTCGGCCCGATCGCGGCGAGGTAGATCGGCACCTCGGTACGCGGCGGGTGGACGATGATCCGCAGTGGCTTCCCGAGCCCCGTCGCGCCGGGCCCGGTGTACGGGATGTCGTAGTGCTCCCCGTGGTGCTCGAGCGGCGCCTCGCGGCGGAGGATCGCGCGGACGATCTCGACGTACTCGCGGGTGCGCGTGAGCGGCTTGCCCCAGGCCTGCCCGTGCCAGCCCTCGGCGACCTGCGGGCCGGACGTGCCGAGGCCGAGCAGGACGCGCCCGCCCGAGAGGAGGTCGAGCGTCGCCACCGTCGCAGCAGTCGTCGCAGGGGAGCGGGCCGGCATCTGCATGATCGCGGTGCCGAGGAGGACGTTCGTCGTCCGTGCGCCGACCCACGCGAGCGGCGAGACTGCGTCCGAGCCGTAGGCCTCCGACGTCCACACGGAGTGGAAGCCGCACCGCTCGGCCTCCTCCGCCAGGCTGGCCCAAAACCCGGGGTCGTCGTATCCCAGTTGCAGGCCGAGCCGCACGCGACGATCCTACTCGGGTCGTGACGTCGCTCTTCCTGCCGGAGTACCTCGAGGCGCGTGACCGCTACCGCGCCTTCATGGAGGCGCACGTCTATCCCAACGAGACCGCGATCGGCCGCGAGGACGACGCCGCCATGGCGCTGCTCGACGACCTGCGCGGGCGGGCGCGGAAGGAGGGGCTCTGGGCGCCGCATGTGCCGCCCGAGGCAGGCGGCACGGGTCTCGGCTTTCTCTACTACGCGTGCCTCAACGAGGAGATCGGCCGCTCGGCGTACGCGCAGCTCGTGTTCGGCTGCCAGGCGCCGGACGCCGGCAACGCCGAGATCCTCCACCTGTTCGGGACGGACGACCAGAAGAAACGCTTCCTCGGCCCGCTCGTCGCGGGGGAGGTGCGCTCGTTCTTCTCGATGACCGAGCCCGAGGTGTCGGGCTCCGACCCGACGCTTCTGCGGACGCGCGCCGTCCAGGATGGGAACGAATGGGTGATCGACGGGCACAAGTGGTTCTCGAGCGGCGCGGACGGGGCGGGCTTTGCGATCGTGTTCGCGATCACCGACCCCGAGACCGAGCCGCACCGGCGGGGGACGATGATCCTCGTGCCGGTCGACACGCCGGGGGTCGAGGTGGTCCGGCCGGTTCCGGTGATGGGCCACGCCGGTCGCGGGTGGAGCACGCACTGCGAGGTGACGTACACGGGCGTCCGCGTCCCGCTCGCAAACACGCTCGGCGCGGAGGGCGACGCGTTCCTGCTCGCGCAAAAGCGCCTCGGCCCGGGGCGGATCCACCACGTGATGCGCTGGCTCGGCCAGATGCAGCGTGCCTTCGAGCTGATGTGCCGCTACGCGAACGAGCGCGAGGCCTTCGGTGGGCCGCTCGCCCAGAAGCAGACCGTCCAGAACTGGGTCGCGGACTCCGCCGCCGAGATCCAGGCGTGCCGCCTCTTGACGATGGACGCGGCGGCGAAGATCGACTCCGGCTCGGAGGCACGCGTCGAGGTGTCGCTGCTCAAGTTCTACGCGGCGCGCGTGCTGTGCGACGTGATCGACCGGGCGATCCAGGTGCACGGGGCGCGCGGGCTGACGGACGAGACCCCGCTCGCCGCGATGGCGCTCCAGGCGCGTGGCGCACGCATCTACGACGGGCCTGACGAGGTGCACCGGATGGTCGTCGCACGGCGGATCCTCGGCTCCTACCGCGACGGCGAGGGGTGGGCCTTCTCGTAACCTGACGACGTTGGCCCGTCGTCGCTCCGAGCCCCTTCTCCTCGAGCTCGACCTCTCGCGCGGCGTCCTCGAGACGCCTCCGTCGTCGCCTCTCCGACTTCGCGGGCGCCAGGTCCCCGTGCTTCGCGGGGTCGTCGAGGCCCTCGCGACCGCTGCGCGCGACGAGCACGTCGTCGGGCTCGTGGCCCACCTCGGACAGAGCCCGATCGGCCTCGCCCACTCGAGCGAGCTGCGCGACGCCGTGCGGCAGTTCCGCGGCTCGGGGAAGATCGCCGTTGCCTGGACCGAGACGTTCGGCGAGATGAGCGCGGCGAACGTCGGCTACCACCTGGCGAGCGCGTTCGAGGAGATCTGGCTCCAGCCGACAGGCGACCTCTGCCTGACGGGGGTGGTCGCCCAGGCGGTCTTCGTCCGCGGCGCTCTCGACCGCCTCGGCGTGGACCCGCAGCTCGCGCAGCGTTACGAGTACAAGACCGCCGCGGACACCTTCGTCCGCACCGACATGTCCGATGCGGGGCGCGAGATGGCACGTCGGCTTGCGGAGTCGGCCACGGAGACGATCGTCGCGGACGTGGCCGCCGCTCGGGAGCTCGAGCCGGCCACGGTGAGGGAGGCGATCGAGCGCGCGCCGCTCACCGCGGAGGAAGCCGTCGAGGCTCGGCTGGTCGACCGCCTCGGCTACCGCGACGAGGTCTATTCGAGCCTGCGCTCCCGACTCGGGGCGGTGGCTCTCCGCTACGTCGACCGGTACGGCCGCCACCAGGAGCGCCGCGTCGCGCTCAAGCGCACGGTGCTCCGTCGGAACCGCCCCGTCGTCGCGCTTGTCCACGCCTCCGGCCCGATCCTGCTCGGCCGGGGCGGCGGCTTTCCGCTGGGCAGCCCGCGGGTCGGCTCGGATGCGCTCGGTGCGACGCTGCGGCTCGCCGGGCGCGATCCGTCGGTGAAGGCCGTCGTCCTCCGAGTGGACAGCCCGGGCGGGTCGTACGTCGCGAGCGACGTGATCAGGAGGGAAGTGCTCCAGCTCCGGGCCACGGGCGCACCGGTGATCGGGTCGATGGCCGGGGTCGCGGCATCGGGCGGCTACTACATCGCGATGCCCTGCGACTCCGTGGTCGCCGACGCCGGGACGCTCACGGGGTCGATCGGCGTCCTCGGGGGGAAGCAGGTCATCCGGGACGCGCTCGGTCGGATCGGCGTGAGCGTCGACAGCGAGGCGGTCGGGGCGCAGGCGGAGATGTTCTCGACGCAGCGTCCGTTCACCGACGACGAGTGGGCTCGCCTCGAGGGGTGGCTCGACCGCGTCTACGCGGACTTCACCGAGAAGGCGGCCGCAGACCGCGGCCTGCCGCTAGAACGGGTGCAGGACCTCGCGAAGGGGCGGGTGTGGACCGGAGCCGACGCCGTCTCGAACGGCCTGGTCGATCGCCTCGGCGGGCTGGAAGACGCGATCGAGCTGGCATGCCGAAGCGCGGGCCTCCGGCGCGAGGCAACCGACGTCAAGACGCTGCCGCACCTGAGCCTGCGTCAGCGACTCCAGAAGCCCGAGTCGAGCGAGCACCCGGGTGCGGGGCGCGCCGCGCTCGGCGACCATCCGCTCCTGCCCACGGCGCTCGCTGCGCTCGGCCTGCCGCCGTTCGCCGGCGTGCTCAGCCTGCCGATCGCCTGGCAGCTCGCCTGACGCCGGTTCAGCCCGCCGGCGGGAGCCCGACCGGCTCGTCGTCTGCGGTGCGCGGGCCGGGGACGGTCGGGAAGCGGAAGTCGATCGGCGGCCGGCCGGGCTGCACCGCCCAGACGTGCCCACTCTGCCCGGAGGTGAGCGCGACCCAGGCCGCCTCCGCGACCTCCTCGACGGCGAGGAGCGGGAAACCCGTCTCCTCGAACCGCGCGCGGAGCTCGCCGCCGACCATCGCCGTGTCGACGAAACCCGGGCAGACAGCGTTGAGCGAGATCCCCCGCCGCTCGAGCGCGGGTGCGGCGCTGCGGACGAAGCCGACGACCGCGTGCTTCGTGAGGGCATAGATCGGGTCGTCCGGGACAGCCGTGAGCCCCGCCAGCGAGGCCGTGCAGACGATCCGGCTCCCGGGCGCCATCACCCGCGCCAGGCGGCGGACGCCGAGCACGACGCCGTCGACGTTGACCGACATCGCTCGCCGGTAGCCGTCGAGCGTCAGCTCTGCCGGGTCGGCGGGGCCGCCGAGGACGCCGGCATTGAGACACGCGACGTCGACCGCGTCGACCGACTCCCAGTGCTCCGGGTCGGCGACGTCGAAGCCCGTCGTGAGATCGAGCACGCGAACCTCGAAACCCTCGGCCCGCAGACGCGCGACGAGCGCGGCGCCGATCCCCGAGGCGCCGCCGGTGACGAGTCCCGTCGTCACGGGAGGAGCACGACCTTCCCGGTCGAGCGCCGCTCGGCCACGCTCCGAAGCGCCTCGTCGGCCTGCTCGAGCGGGAACGTCGCGCCGACCACCGGTGCGATGTCACCCGCGGCCCACCGGTCGAGCAGCTCCCGGGCGGCGTCCTGGACGACGTCCGGGCGAAACTTCATCAAGCGGCCGAGGTAGAAGCCGCAGGCGCTGACGTTCCGCCCGACGAGCAGCGCGGGATCGAGGGGCTGCCAGGCGCCGCCTGCGAAGCCGACCGCGACCACCGCGCCGAGCGGGCGGAGCCGCTTGACCGAGTCTGCGAAGCGTTCCCCGCCGACCTGTTCGAGGATCACGTCGAACGGCTCCAGCTGCTCGATCGCGTCGTAGGTCACCGCCTCGGCGCCCAGCTCGCGGACCACCGGGAGCTTCCCCTCGGAGCCGACCGCACCGACCACCTCGGCGCCGAGCGCCTGCGCGACCCGCACGCCCGCGCTGCCGACGCCGCCGGCCGCAGCCGTCACGAGCACGCGCGCGCCCGGCCGCAGTTGCACCTGTCGCGTGAGGGGGATCCAGGCGGTGAGGAACGCGAGGAGGAACGCGGCGCCTTCCTCGTACGAGGCGGTGTCGGGGAGGTCGAACAGCCACTCGCGGTCGGCGACCGCGCGCTCGGCGAAGCCGCCGCCTTCTGCGCGGACGAAGGCGATCACGCGCCGCCCGTCGTCCGTCTCGCCCGCGATCTCCGAGCCGGGCACGTACGGGAGCGAGGGCGGCTGCGGATACCGGCCCTCCCGGATCAGGACGTCGGCGTAGTTGACCCCCGCCGCGCGGACCTGAACGAGCGCCTCCCCGTCGCCCGGCACCGGCTCGGCGACGTCGCGGAGCGCGAGGGCGCGGTCCTCGTCGAGGACGACCGCCCGCACGCGTCAGCGCCCCGTGAACTCCGGCTCGCGCTTCTCGATGAAGGCAGCCACGCCT
>DASSBV010000242.1:0-8086 GCA_035698545.1 Gaiella sp.
GACGACGAGGTCGCGGCGCTCGCCGCCGACGGGGTCACTCGTAGTGAAGCGCCTCGAGCGGGTTGAGCTTGGCCGCCCGTCGCGCCGGGAAGATCGCGGCGAGGATCCCCACGATCACGGCCGCGATGGCGAACACGATCACCTGCGTGGTCGGGAACGAGAAGATCAGGAAGTCGACCTTCGCGATCAGGAGACCGGCGAGGATCAGCCCGAGCACGATCCCGACGAACGCGCCGATCAGCGCGGTGATCACGCTCTCGTGCCGGATCATGCGCCGTGTCTGGCGGCGCGTGAGCCCGATCGCGCGGAGCATCCCGATCTCGCGCGTCCGCTCGAACACGGTGAGCACGAGCGTGTTCACGATCCCGAACAGGCTGACGATGATCGAGAGCGCGAGCAGCACATAGAGGATGTTCAGGATCGAGTTGAGCGCACCAATCTGGTTGTCGATGAACTGCTGGCGGGTTTGCACCTTCGCGTTCGGGAAGCCCGCGAGCGCCTGTTCGAGCGAGGCCGCGTTCGCGTCGGTCTCGCCGCCCGAGACGGTGAGGAACGTGTAGAGGTCCTTCGGCTGCGGGTTCATCTTGTCCCAGGTGGCCGCCGAGATCGTCACGGGCCCGAAGGGGGAGCCGCCCGTGGGAGGATCGAAGATGCCCTTCACCGTGAACGTGCGGCTCTTGCCGGTCACGAACATGATCGGGATCGACGATCCAATCGAAAGGTTGTGGTCGTCGGCGTAGTCGTTGTCGACGAACGCTCCGTCCGGGCCGAGGTTCGCGAGCACGTCCTGGGACCCCTCCGTCCACTGGAGCCTGATCACGTCCTTCGCACCCGGGGTGACGGCGGTCGTGAACTCCGTCCCGCCGAAGATCAGCGTGTCGCCGGTGCGCACGCTGCCCGCCGACTGGACACCGGGCGCCTGCGCGGCCGCTTTGCCGATCGAGACCGGGATCGGGGAGAAGTTGTTCTGCGCCGTGATCGCGTAGTCGCCGGTGAAGATGTCGTTCACGGCGCCCTTGAAGGACGCGGTGATGCCCGCTGCGAGTGTCGCCACGAGCGTGACGAGCGCGAGCCCGATCATCAGCGCGGACGCGGTCGACGCGGTGCGCTGCGGGTTCCGCCGCGCGTTGTCCCGCGCGAGGGTTCCGGCGGCCCCGCCGATCTTCGTCGCGGGCCAGCCGAGCAGACCCGACAGTGCGGGAATGAACGGGGCCGACAGCATCGCCACCCCGATGAACACGAGCAGCGTGCCGACGATCAGCAGGATGAGCACCGTCGAGGTCCCGCTCGAGAAGAGCCCGAGGACGAGCAGCGCAAAGCCGAGCGCAGTGATCACGGCCGCGAACGGCGTGCGGAAGCGGTGGAAGCGGCCGGGCGGGAGCTCCGCTCCCTCGCGGACCGCGGCGATCGGCGGCACGCGCGTCGCGCGGAGCGCGGGGAAGAAGCTCGCGATCAGCGTCACGATGATCCCGAGGAGCAGGGAGATCACGACCGTTCGCGTCTCGAGCAGGATCCCGTTGTTCGGCAGGGTGAAGCCGACCGCGTCGAACAGCGAGAAGAGGCCCGAAGCCAGGCCGAGGCCGAGGAACAGGCCGACGATCGACGCGAGGATCCCCATCACGAGCGCCTCGAGGACGACGGACGCCTGCACCTGACGGCGCGACGCGCCGAGCGTGCGCAGCGTCGCGAGCTCGCGCGTGCGCTGCGCGATCGTGATCGAGAGCGAGTTCACGATCACGAAGGCGCCGACGAACAGCGCGATCAGGCCGAACGCGAGCAGGAAGTAGCGGAGGAACGAGATGAACTCGTCGGTATCCGAGGCGTCCTCGCGCGCCTGCGCGGTGCCCGTGCGGACCTCGGTGTTCGGCGGCAGGACCTTGCGGATCTCCGAGACGAGGCGCTGGGGCGAGACGCCCGGCTTCGCGGCGGCGCGGATCTGGTCGAGCTTGCCTTCCTTGCCGAAGAGCCGTTGCGCTGTCGGGAGGTCGAAGCCGGAGAGGGTGGCGCCGCCGATCGAGCTGACACCGCCGAGCTTGACCAAGCCGGAGATCTTCAGTGTCTCGACCGGCCCCTCGACCTGGACGCCGATCGGGCTGCCGACCACGAGGTCCTTCTTGTCGGCCGTCCCCGTGTCGACCACCACCTCGTTCGGGCCGGGCCAGCGGCCCTTGACGAGCGTGAGCGTGTTGAACTTCGGCTTCGACGGGTCGACGGAGAAGCCGAGGTTCGGCGCGCCACCGAAGGCGATCGCCTTGCCGTCCTGCACGAGCTGCGCGTTCTCGCTCGCGACCCCGCCGATCGCGTCGGCGACGTCGGGGACGGCCCGCACCTTCGCGAGCAGTGACTCGTCGAACGAGGGCTCGGTTGTTCCCGATCCGTCACCGGTGTCGAACGGGGACTTCGGCGTGACCGTCGCATCGGTGCCGCTGTACACCTCGGTGAAGATCGAGTCGAACGCCTTGTCGATCGAGTCCGTGAGCACGAACGTGCCGCTCACAGTGGCGACGCCGAGGATGATCGCAACCGCCGTGAGGACGGTACGGAGCTTTCGGGTGAGAAGGCCCTTGAGCGTGAAGGACGTCATCGGGTGGCGATCTCCTCCATCGCCTCGCCGATCTCGTGCTGCGAGGCGCCGGAGAGCTCGCGGACGATCTTCCCGTCCGCCAGGTAGAGCACGCGGTCGGCGATCACGGCGGCGCGCGCCTCGTGCGTGACCATCACGATCGTCTGGCCCATCTCCTCGACCGAGTGGCGGAGGAGCTCGAGGATCTCGGCGCCCGTCTTCGAGTCGAGGTTCCCGGTCGGCTCGTCGGCGAACACGACCTCGGGCTCCGAGACGAGCGCGCGCGCGATTGCGACGCGCTGCTGCTGCCCGCCGGAGAGCTCCGACGGTCGATGGGAGAGACGGTCGGTGAGCCCGACCGCGGCGACAAGCTCGTCGTAGCGCGCCTTGTCCGCCTTCTCGCCGGCGATCGAGAGCGGCAGCCGGATGTTCTCGTCCGCGGTCAGCATCGGCAGGAGGTTGAAGAACTGGAAGACGAAGCCGATGTGGTTCCGCCGGAGCTTCGTGAGGTCGGAGTCCTTGAGCGTCGTGATCTCCGTCCCCGCGACGGTCACCGAGCCGGAGGTCGGCTTGTCCAGCCCCGCGAGGATGTGCATGAGCGTCGACTTGCCCGAGCCCGACGGGCCCATGACGGCGGTCAGCCGGCCGCGGGGGACCTCCACCGACACGCCGCGGAGCGCGTCGACCGCGGTCTCTCCCTCTCCGTAGCGCCGTGTCACGTCGCGCGCGACCACGACGGTCCCGTTCTCGTTCATCCCGTCTCCTCGTATTCGTGTCAGGCACCCAGGGTGCCCGCTCTGAAGCGGGCACGCGGTGCGGCTAACTCTACTCTCGCTCTCAGCGCCGTACGCGCCGCGACGCCTCGGCCAGCACGTCGCCGAGAATCCCCACGATCTCGTCCATCTCGGCTTCGGCCGCGACGAGCGGAGGCGAGATCTGCACGACGGGGTCGCCGCGATCGTCTGCGCGGCAGATCAGCCCCGCCTCGAAGAACGCCGGGGAGAGGAACCCGCGCAGGAGCGCCTCGCACTCCGCGTCGTCGAAGGTCGCCTTCGTCTCGCGGTCCTTGACGAGCTCGAGCGCGTAGAAGAACCCCGCGCCGCGGACGTCGCCGACGATGTCGAGGTCGAGCAGCGTCTCGAGCTTGCCGCGGAAGAGATCCTCGCTTTCGCGGACGTGGTCGACGATGCCCTCGCGCCTCATGATCTCGATGTTCTTCAGCGCGACCGCGCACTGCACCGGGTGGCCGCCGAACGTGATCCCGTGCGTGTACATCGAGGAGCCCTCGAGGAACGGCTCCGCGACGCGGTCGGTCGCGATCACCGCGCCGATCGCCGCGTACGAGGAGGAGAGCCCCTTCGCGGAGGTGATCAGGTCGGGACGGATGTCGTAGCGCTCGGAAGCGAACCAGGCGCCGATCCGGCCGAAGCCCGTGATCACCTCGTCGGCGGAGAGCAGGATGTCGTAGCGATCGCACAGCTCGCGCACACCGCGCCAGTAGCCGACGGGCGCCGTGAAGGCGCCGCCGGAGTTCTGCACGGGCTCCATGTGCACGAGGCACACCGTCTCGGGCCCCATCGCCTCGATCGTCCGCTCGAGCTCGTCGAGCAGCAGCGCCGTGAACTCCTCCTCCGTCTCGCCGTCGGGGCGGCGGAAGCGGTTCGTGTTGCGCACGTTCCGCACTTCGGGCACGAGCGGCTCGAACGGCACCCGGATCGCGGGGATCCCCGTCAGCGAGAGCGCGCCGAGCGTCGTCCCGTGGTAGGCCGTCTGGCGCGTGATCGCCTTGTACCGCCGAGCCAGGTTCTTCCCGCCCCGGGCGAGGTAGTACTGGCGCGCGAGCTTCCACGACGACTCGACCGCCTCGGAACCGCCGGAGACGAAGAACACGCGGTTGAGGTCGCCGGGCGCGAGCGAGGCGACCTCCGACGCGAGCTCGATCGCGCGCGGGTGCGCGTACGTCCAGTTCGTGTAGAAGGGCAGCTCGCGCATCTGGTCGAGCGCCGCCTGCCCCATCTCCTCGCCGAACGAGTAGCCGACGTTCACCGAGAACAGGCCCGCGAGCGCGTCGAGGTACCGCTTGCCAGTCGCGTCCTCGAGGTAGCAGCCTTCCCCGCGCACGATGATCGGCACCTCGGCGTCGCGGTAGCCGGCCATCCGGGTGAAGTGCATCCAGAGGTGGTCCCGGGCGAGCTGCTGGAGGTCGACGGCGATCTCTGTCATGCGGGCTCCGTTGTCGGCAGGGTCTCGGGCAGCGGAACGGCGGCGGGCATCGACTCGCGCGCGCGCCGCGCGCGGAGCCCCCACAACACGTTGCCGATCATCACCAGCACCGCGACGAGGAAGATCGCGCTCGCGATGACGTTCACCTGGGGCGGCACGGCCACACGCGCCGCGCCCCACACGAACAGCGGGAACGTCTGCGTGGGGCCGGAGACGAAGTACGTGATCACGAAGTCGTCGATCGAGAGCGCGAACCCGAGCAGCGCCGCGCTGAGGATCGCAGGCGCGAGGAGGGGCAGCGTCACCTTCCGGAACGTCACCCACTCGTTGGCGCCGAGGTCCATCGCCGCCTCCTCCAGGTGCCGGTCGAAGTCGATCAGCCGGGCCTTCACGGTGACGACGACGTAGCTGACGATGAACATCACGTGGGCGATGAAGATCGTCCCGAAGCCCGTCACGATCTGCCGGTTGAGGAACAGCGTCAGAAGCGAGGCGCCGAGCACGATCTCGGGCGTCGACATCGGCAGGAAGATCAGCATGTTGGTCGCGCCGCGGCCGCGGAACTGGTGCCGCACGATCGCGAGCGCCAACAGAGTGCCGAGCACGGTTGCGACGATCGTCGAAAGCAGGCCGATCTCGAGCGACTTGCCGACGGCGGACTGGATCCCGGGCGGAGCGTCCCAGTTGACCCAGTTGTCGAAGGTGAAGCCTTCCCACACGTAGTTGAAGCGCCCGCTCGGGGCGTTGAACGAGAAGAGGATCACGACCGCGATCGGCAGGAGCAGGTAGCAGAACGCGAGGAGCGCGTACGCCGGCAGGATGTGGCGCTTCACCCAGCGCATCAGCCGGTCAGCCTCTCCGTGCCGACGGCACGCGCGTAGACGAGCAGCCCGACCAGGATCAGTGCCATCAGGATGAACGACAGCGCCGCCGCCGACGGGTAGTCGAGCACGTCGAGGAACTTCGACTGGATGACGTTGCCGACCATGTACTGCTTCGGCGTGCCGAGGAGCTGCGCGTTGATGAAGTCGCCGGCAGCGGGAATGAACGTGAGCAGTGTGCCCGCCACGATCCCCGGCGCGGAGAGCGGCAGCGTGACGTGGAGGAACGCCTGCCGCTTGCTCGCGTAGAGATCCTCGGCGGCCTCCAGCAACCGTGCGTCGATCTGCTCGAGCGACACGTACAGCGGCAGCGCCATGAAGGGCAGGAAGTTGTAGGTGATGCCCGCGACGACGGCGACCGACGTCGCCAGCAGCCGGCCGTCGGGGCCGAGGACGTGGATGTCGCGCAGGAAGCCGACGACCGGGCCCTGGTCGGCGAGGATGTTGAGCCACGCCAGCGTGCGCACGAGGTACGTCACGAAGAGCGGCGCGACGATCAGGATCAGGAAGACGTTCTTCCACCGTCCCGCCCGGAACGCGATCCAGTAGACGAGCGGGTACGAAACGAGCAGCGCGACGATCGTCGCGATCCCGGCGTAGAGGAACGAGCGGACGAACTGGTCGTGGTAGTCGCGGAGCGCGTCCCAGTAGTTCGAGAACGCCCAGTCGAACGTGTACCCGGTGTCGAACGTGCCCGTCTGGAGCGACTGATAGCCGAGGAAGCCCAGCGGAGCCACGAAGAACAACACCAGCCAGACGATCCCCGGCAGGAGCAGCAGATAGGGCGTCGTCCCTTTGTGGCGGTGCAGGAAGCTCAGCTATGCCCCCAGGACCTTCTGCCACTGCTCGACGTAGGTCTGGTTGTTGAGCGCGTTGGAGTCGAACTGGTGCGCCTTGGCGAGCGTCGCGTCCGACGGGAACACGAGCTCGGAGCTCGCCATCTTCGGATCCGTCTTCGCGAGGATCTCCTTCGTGCCCTCGACCGGTGGCACGTAGGCAACGTACGCGGCGATCTGCGCCGCGATCTTCGGGTCGTAGACGAAGTTCATGTACGTCGACGCCGTCGGGGCGCTCCCACCCGTCGGGATGATCATGTTGTCGGTCCAGATCACGCCACCCTTCGTCGGCAACGCCCACTTGAGATTCGGGTTCGACGAGAGCAGCTGATAGATGTCGCCCGACCAGGCGATCGCCGCGGCCAGGTCGCCCTGCGAGAGCGGCTGCGCGTAGTCGTTGCCCGTGAACTTCCGGATCTGGCCGGAGTCGACGGCAGCCTGGATCCGGTCCATCGCCGCGGTCCAAGACGCGTCCGTGACCTTCGACGGGTCGTCGCCGTTGTCGAGCATCACGAGCGGCGGCGTGTCGCCCATGCCGTTCAGCGCCGTCACCTTGCCCTTGAGCTTGGGGTCCTCGAACAGCTGGGTGATCGAGGTGACCGGGCCGGTCTCCTTCTCGTTCCACGCGATGCCGGTCATGCCCGACTGCCACGGAAGCGAGTACGTGCGGTCGGGGTCGAACGGCGGGCTCTTCTGCGCGTCGATCAGGTTCGAGATGTTCGGGATCAGGTCCTTGTCGAGCTCCTCGACCCAGCCCTTGTCGATCATCAGGCCGAGGAAGCGCTCGTTGTCGGTGAGGACAATGATGTCCCGGTCGATCGAGTTGCCCTGGGACAGCGGACGCTGGATCTTCCCGAAGTACTCCCCGTTCGAGTTGATGTCCTCGAAGTAGTCGACCTTGATCCCGGTCTTCGCCGTGAACTCGTCGAGGGTCGGGTGCTTCTTCGTCTTCTCGTCGAAGTCGATGTAGAGCGGCCAGTTCGAGAACCGGAGCGTGTCGGCGAGCTCGCCGCCGCCGCCACCCCCACCGCCGCCACCGCCACAGGCCGCCAGGAGCCCGGGCAGGCTCAGGAGCGTGACACCGGCAGCCCCCCGTTGCACGAGAGCACGACGCGTCATCCGCATTGTCATTCGGGCTTCTCCTCTCCGCGATCGACGACGAAGGTCGCCTCGGACGCCCACGACAGCGTCACCTGGCTTCCAGGGCCGGGCGCGCCACCGCCCGCCTCGACGTTCTGGTGGAACACGGTCAGCTCGCCGACCGGGGTCGCCACCACGACCTCGGTCGCCACCCCGATGTAGGCCGACTCCTTGACCGTCCCCGAGAGACGATTCACCCCGGCGTCGCCGAGGCGGATCTTCTCCGGCCGGACGCCGATCGACACCGGCCCTCGGTTGCCGTTCGTCCGCGTGCGCAGCTCCGAGCCGTCGAGCAGGCGGACGACCCCGTCGCCCGACACCGTCCCGTCGAGCAGGTTGGACTTCCCGAGGAATCCCGCGACGAAGGCGGTGCGCGGCTGCTCGTAGAGCTCGGCCGGCGAGCCGAGCTGCTCGATGCGGCCGCCGTTCATCACCGCGATCGT
>DASSBV010000243.1:0-13005 GCA_035698545.1 Gaiella sp.
ACCGGGCCCGTCACGGTCGAGTCCGGCGTGACCGTGAAGGACCTCTCGGGCGCGCTCGGCATCCCGATGTCCCAGATCATCAAGATCCTCATGGGCCTCGGCCAGATGCGGACCGCGACCCAGTCTCTCTCCGACGAGGAGGTCGAGCTGATCGCGGCGGAGGTCGGACGCGAGGTCACAGTCAAGCACGCCGCGGACGACGAGGAGCCCGAGATCGTCGAGGACGCCGAGGCCGATCTCAGCGCGCGCCCGCCGGTCGTCACGATCATGGGCCACGTCGATCACGGAAAGACGACGCTGCTCGACGCGATTCGCTCCACGTCGGTCGTCGACACGGAGGCCGGCGGGATCACGCAGCACATCGGCGCGTATCAGGCCGAGGTCGACGGCCGAAAGCTGACGTTCCTCGACACCCCGGGCCACGAGGCGTTCACCGCGATGCGCGCCCGCGGCGCGAAGGTGACGGACATCGCCGTCCTCGTCGTCGCCGCCGACGACGGCGTAATGCCGCAGACGAAGGAGTCGATCAGCCACGCCCGGGCGGCAGAGGTGCCGATCGTCGTCGCGATCAACAAGATCGACGTGCCGGACGCGAACGCCGACCGTGTGAAGACGGAGCTCGCCTCAGAGGGCCTTCAGCCCGAGGACTGGGGCGGCACGACGCAGTTCGCCGCGGTCTCGGCGAAGCAGCAGACTGGGCTCGACGAGCTCCTCGAGAAGATCCTGCTCGTCGCGGACGCCGAGCTCGACCTCCGCGCGAACGCGAAGGCCGACGCATCCGGGCCGATCATCGAATCGCGACTCGACGTCGGCCGTGGGCCGGTCGCGACAATGCTCGTCCAGCGCGGCACCATCCGCGTCGGGGACGCGATCGTCGCCGGCGACGCCGCGGGCAAGGTGCGGGCGCTGTACGACTATCGTGGCGACCGCGTCAAAGAAGCCGGGCCGGGCCAGCCCGTCGAGATCCTCGGGTTCGACCATCCGCCGTCGGCCGGCGAGCTCTCGCGCGTCGTCGAGCACGAGCGGCAGGCGAAGGACCTCGCCGAGAAGCGCTCCGAGCGGCTCCGCCGCGAACAGCTCGCGCAGCGCTCGGCGACGGGCGGCCTCTCGCTCGAGACGCTCTTCGAGCAGATGCAGGCGGGCGCCGTGCAGGAGCTCAACATCGTCCTCAAGGGCGACGTGCAGGGCTCCGTCGAGGCGCTGGTCGGCGAGCTCGGGAAGATCCAGCATCCCGAGGTGCGCGTCAACGTGATCCACATGGGCGTCGGCGGGATCACCGAGAACGACGTCAACCTTGCGTCTGCCTCGAACGCGCTCGTGATCGGCTTCAACGTCCGCCCGAGCGCCGAGGCGAGGCAGCTCGCAGAGCGCGAGGGCGTCGACATCCGAACCTACCGCGTGATCTACAAGCTCACCGAGGACATCGAGCAGGCGCTCGTCGGGATGCTCTCTCCGGTCACCACCGAGGAGGTGCTCGGTGAGGCGGAGGTGCGCGCGCTGTTCAAGGTGTCGCGGCTCGGCACGATTGCCGGGTGCATGGTCACGAACGGCGTCGTCCGCCGTGGCGCGCACGTGCGCGTCGTCCGCGACGGGACGGTCGTCCAGGACACCTCGATCGCGCAGCTCAAGCGCTTCAAGGAGGACGCCCGCGAGGTCGCGGAGGGGTTCGAGTGCGGGATCCTGCTCGACGGCTTCAACGACGTGAAGGAAGGCGACGTCCTCGAGGTCTTCGAGACCCGCGAAGTCGAGCGAACCGATCTCGCGACCACCGCGGCCGCCGAGTAGGCGCGTCTCTCAGCAGGAACGGACGAGGTGCGCAATCGCGGCCGCCCGGGCGCGGTAGCCGGTCGCGGTCGGGTGCACGCCGTCGGAGCCGAACCACGAGCTGTGCGCGCCCGCCAGCTTCACCCAGTCGAACACCCGCAGGTTGTCGTGGTGCCGGGCAATCGTGGCGAGTGCCCGGTTGTAGCCCGAGTAGGACACGCCTGCATAGGGAGGGCGCACGATGGTCGACCAGACGACGCAGCGTTTCGGCCCGGCGATTGCGAGGGTCTCCCGCACGACTCGCGCGAAGCCGGACACGCGGCCCGGGTCGTCGTTCGTCCCGGCGCTGACCACCACCACGCGCGGAAGGGCCGTGCCGAAGCCCTGCAGCTCCCCGGGCACCTCGTCCGCGTGCGTCGAGATCGCCGCGACCGAGCGAACGTTCCAGCCGCGCAGGTACCTGCCCAGGTAGAGGTTCGTTCCCACGGAGAGCGAGTCGCCGTAGCTCAGGACGTTGCGGCTCCCGGATGCGTGCGCCGAAGAGCCCGCGACCGGTGCGGATACGAGCGCCACGAGAATCAGGGTCAGAGCAGAGAAGCGGCTCATGCGATCGTCTACGGTAGGCGCGCAGTCGTTCCTGCGCGGTGTTCTGCACGAGATCCGAACATGTCCACCGGCTACGTCGGCATCCTTTCGTTCGAGCTCCACTTCCCGGAGAGCCACTCGCTCAAGGAGAAGCGGATGCACCTTCGCTCGGTGAAGCAGCAGCTCGTCAACCGAATCGGCTGCTCGATCGCGGAGGTCGACCACCACGACGTCTGGCAGCGCGCGCGGCTCACGCTGGCGTGCGTGACACGCGAGGCGCGTGACGCGACACGGCTGCTCGACGAGGCCGAGCGCTGGCTCTCCGGCCAGGCCTTCGAGCTCGGCTCGTGCGAGCGCGAGCTCGTCCGCCTCGAGGACGGCGAGCGATGAGCGGGCGGATGCGGCGCGTCGACGAGGCGGTCAAGCAGGTGCTCTCCGAGACGATCCCCACGCTCAAGGATCCGCGCATCGGTTTCGTCACCGTCACGGCCGTCGAGACGACGAGCGACCTCGACCACGCGAAGGTCTGGGTCAGCGTCTTCGGTGGCGAAGGCCAGCGGAAGCAGACGCTCCGGGCGCTCGAAGGGGCCGCCGGCGTGCTCCAGGGCCGGATCGGAAAGGAGCTCGGCCTGCGGCGGACGCCTCATCTGGTGTTCGTCTACGATCGCGCCGTCGAGCACGGCGTCCGGATGACCCACCTGATCGACGAGCTCGCGCCCCCGACGGAGACGACGATGCCCCGGAGTGACATGGACGCGGTCGTCGAGGTGCTGCGAGCGGGCGAACGCTTCGTCGTCACGTCGCACGACAACCCCGATGGCGACGCGCTCGGCTCGCTCCTCGCGACGCACCTCGCACTCGTCTCGCTCGGCAAGGACTCCGTCATGGTGCTCGGAGGCGAGCAGCCGCTCGCCGGCGAGTACGCGTTCCTGCGGCTCGGCGAGCGGGGCCTCCTCCGCGAAGCGCCGTCCGACGTCGCCGACCGCGTGCTCGTCGCCGTCGACTGCGCGCAGGAGAGCAGGATCGTCGAGCCGACCCTCCTCACCTCCGCGTCGGCCACGGTCAACGTCGACCATCACCACGACAACACGCGCTTCGGTGACGTCGACCTCGTCGTCGAGGATGCGTCGTCGACCGCGGAGGTGCTCGCGGACGTCTTCGACGCGCTCGGCGTCGTCCGCACGCCCGAGCTCGCCGAGGCGCTCTACACCGCGGTCGTCACCGACACCGGCCGCTTCCAGTACTCCAACACGACGCCGAAAGCGCTCCGGCTCGCGGCGGAGCTCGTCGAGGACGGGGCGGACGTCGGAAAGATCTTCGTCGAGGTGTACGAGTCGACGCCCTTCCCCAAGCTGAAGCTGCTTGCCCGCGCGCTCGAACGCGCGACGGAGCTCGCCGGTGGGCGGATCGTCGTCTCCGAGCTGACGCAGGAGGACTTTCTCGCCGCCGGTGCCGAAGAGCCGTACTCCGAGGGCATCATCGACCACCTCCGCTCGGTCGACGGCGCCGAGCTCGTCGCCCTCGTGCGAGAGCTGCCGGACGGGGCGCCTGCGCGGCGGAAGGGGTCGCTCCGCTCGCATCCGAACGGCGTCGACGTCTCGGCGATCGCGCGGGGCTTCGGCGGCGGAGGCCACCGGAGGGCCGCCGGGTTCTCCACCGACCTCGCGATGGACGAGATCACGGAGCGCATCGTCGACGCGTTCACGGCCGCCGACGGCCGCGGGTAGCGCGTGCCGATCCCCAAGGGGCTCGACCCGACCGGCGTGATCCTCGCCGACAAGCCGGCAGGGCCTTCGTCGTTCGCCATCGTCGCGCGGGTGCGCTCGCGCACGGGTGCGAAGACGGGTCACGCCGGAACGCTCGACCCGTTCGCGACCGGCCTCCTGATCCTCCTCTCGGGCCGTGCGACGTCGCTCCAGGACCGCTTCATGAAGCTCGACAAGCGCTACCTCACCGATGTCGACCTCCACGGCCGGACGACGACGGGCGATCCCGAGGGCGAGGCACTCGAGCCACGCGAGCCACCGCCCCCCGGCGAGCTCGAGGAGACGATCCAGGGCCTACGCGGAGAGGTCGAGCTGCCGATCCCGGCTGCCTCTGCCGTGAAGATCGACGGGACGCGCGCGTATCGGCTCCACCGTCAGGGCGTGGAGGTCGCGATGCCGACGCGCGTGATGCGCGTGCATCGGCTGGAGCTCCTGGGCTATGAGGACGGCATGGCGCGCCTCGACCTCCATGTCGGCTCGGGGACGTACGTCCGCTCGCTTGCGGACGCGCTCGGCGGCCACTGTGTCTCCTTGCGCCGGACCGAAATCGGGCCGTTCCACGTCGAGGAGGCGGACGAGACGCGCGTCGTTCCCCTCGAGGAGGCGCTTCCGCGCCTCGCGAGCGTGCGGGAGCCTCCCGTCCGGTGAGGATCGCGCACGCACCGTCCCAGCTCGAGCGCCGGCCCCGGGCCGTCGCGATCGGCACCTTCGACGGCGTCCATCGCGGACATCGCTCGGTGCTGCGAACGGCGGTGGAGTCGGGGCTCGAGCCGACGGTGATCACGCTCGACCCGCACCCACGCATCGTCCTCGGGAACCGCGTCGAGCTCCTCTCGACGCTGGAGCGGCGGCTCGAGCTGCTCGCTGAGGCGGGGGTCACGGATACGCTCGTCGCGGCGTTCACGCCGGAGTTCATGCGGCTGACGCCGGACGAGTTCGTCGAGAGATATCTCCGCTCGATCGGCGCAGAGGCCGTCGCGGTCGGGGCGGACTTCCGCTTCGGAAACAAGCGTGCGGGCAGCGTCGACACCCTCCGCGAGCTCGGTCTGACCGTGCTCGAAGTCGACGAGGTCGAGGGGGTGTCGTCGACCGCGA
Source organism: Gaiella sp. (assembly GCA_035698545.1). Classification (GTDB taxonomy): domain Bacteria; phylum Actinomycetota; class Thermoleophilia; order Gaiellales; family Gaiellaceae; genus Gaiella. The sequence continues at coordinate 5,211 of DASSBV010000243.1, forward strand.
TCCGCGACGCGGTACGGGAGGGAGACCTCGCGGCGGCGGCAACGATGCTGGGCCGGCCGTTCGAGCTCGACGGGACGGTCGTCGCCGGCGACCAGCGCGGTGGGACGCTCGGCTACCCGACGGCCAACATCGCGATGGACGCGCAGCTCGTGTGCCCCCGCTACGGCATCTACGCGGGGGAGGGACTCGGTCATCGCGCCGCCGTCTCGATCGGCACGAACCCGCACTACGGCGGCACCGAGCGGCGAATCGAGCCGTTCCTGCTCGACTTCGAGGGCGACCTCTACGGCAAGCGGCTCGTCGTCGAGCTCTGGGAGTGGCTGCGCGAGGAGGCGGTCTTCGACTCCGAGGAAGCGTTGATCGCGCAGATCGCCGAGGACGTGGAGGCCACGCGCGCCGCCGTCCGCCCGATCTGAGCACTGCCCACCGCCGTGGGGGCAGGGCAGGAGACGCAAGTTACAAGTTGCAACTTGCGGGTTTCACGCCGGCCTGCGCGCGACGAACGCGGTCTGTGAGGTGTCGTCGTCGGGATCGGCCGTGCCGTGGTCGACCGTCGGCTCGAAACCGACTTGCTCCAACACGTACAGCCACGTGTGCTCGGGGAACAGGCCTTCGACGTGGTGGTCGTGGACGATCCGTGGCTCCTGGCCGGGCTCGCGCAACAGGACCGCGTAGTCCACCTCGTAGCTCGTGTCCCCCGGATCCGGGTCGGTGACCCACTCGAGGAAGCGGAGCGAGCTGCCGTCGGCGCCGTCGTGACCGCCGTGCGACGTCTTGGGGTCGAAGGTCTCGCGCGTGTAGTCGGGGACGAAGAGCGCCACGCCTCCCGGCCGGGTGTGCGCGTACGCCGTGCCGAGGCAGTCGCGCAGGTCGTCCTCTGTCGCCATATACGCGACGGCGTCGTGCACGAAGACCGCGTCGAACGTCCTCCCGAGCCGCAGCGCGCGCATGTCGCCGAGGACGTGCTCGCAGTCCGGGTTGAGCGTGCGGCTCAGGGCGAGCATCTGCGGCGAGACGTCCGACAGGGTGCAGGAGAAGTGCTCCTTGAGGTGGGACGCGTTGTTCCCGCCGCCGGAACCGAGCTCGAGGAGCGTGTTCGCGTCCGGCACCGCTCCGACGATCAGTCCGCGGTAGCGCTCGGCCTCCGTCGCGTAGTCCTCGGGCGCAGTCAGCAGGTGGAACCAGGGGGCGAGGTCGCCGTAGAGGCGCATCGGGGGATTATCCGGTTCCGGGCTCGAGGACGACGACCGCCGCGTCCTCCGTGAGGCGCCTGCTCCGTGGATAACGCTCGAGGTACGCGCGAAGCGCGTCATCGCGCACGGGGCCGTCCGTGACCACGCCGCGGGCAGCGAGCCGCGCCCCACGGAGGAGGAGGACTGCGTCTTCTCCGCCGAGAAACGTGCGCCACCACTGCTTCCGCTCCGGCCGGACCGCAACGGCGACGAGCGCTCCGCCAGAGGTCTCGGCGTACCGCAGCGGGATCCGGTGCTCCCGTCCGGAGCGGCGTCCACGATATGAGAGCACGAGGAGGCGTTCGCTCAGCAGGCGATGCGCACGCGATGCCAACACGAGCCGAACGAGCGGGTTCGCGAGACGGAGGACACGCAGACCGGCGGCACCCCGCACGGCCGAATTCTCGCCGGATCGTGCCGCGCCGGGTCGGCGTGTCCGGCGTAGCTCTTTCGCGAATGGGTAGAACGGCGGGATGGACGTCACGTCGTTCGACCACGTCGCGCTGTGGACGGCTGACCGCGACGAGCTCGCCCGCATCCTGACCGACGGTTGCGGGATGCACGTCGTCGACCGGACGGACGCGTTCACCCTGGTCGGCGGCGACGCACGTCAGGGAAAGCTCACGCTCTTCGCCGCGGAGGCGCCCCGCGACCGCGGCGTGCTCGAGCGGATCGTCGTGCGCGTCAAAAGCCTCGACGAGACGCGCCACCGGCTCGCCGAAGCGGGATACGCCTCACAGGGAGACGGCGCCGAGCTCGTCGTGAATGCCCCGGACGGCGTCACGCTCGGCGTCGTCGAGGACACCTCGACAGCCGCGCCCGACCTCGACCACGTCGTCCTCACCGTGCCCGACCCGGACGCAACCGCCGCCGGGCTGGGTGACCTCGGGCTCGAGCGTGACGGCGAGCGGCTCACCGTGAACGACCGGCACGTCGTGCTGAAGAAGGGCGATGCCCACGAGGGCGATCGCCCCTTGCTCAACCATCTTGCGTTCCTCGTCGACAGCGCCGATTCCGTGGAGCAGGAGGCACGCTCCCGCGGGCTCGAGATCCAGGACGTCGTCGACGCGCCCAACACGCTCGCCGTCTTCCTGTGGGGCCCGGACCGCATCCGGATCGAGTACGTCGAGCACAAGCCCGGCTTCTCGCTGGTCTGAGCTAGGTATGCCGGACCTCGTCGTCGCCGGGGCCGGCCTGGCCGGGCTCGTCGCCGCGGCCGAGGCCACCGACCGGGGCGCCCGCGTCGTCGTCCACGAGAAGGGCGACCGCCCCGGTGGCTCGATGCTCCTCTCGAGCGGGGTGATCTGGCGTCATCGGGAGCTCGACGACTTCCTGCGCGAGTGTCCGGGAGGCGACCCGGAGCTCCAGCGACTCGTCCACGAGCACCTCGACGACGACGTCGCGTGGCTCGAGCAGAAGGGCGCACGCGTGACCGAGCGCTCGACCGGCAACCCACGCACGACCGGCGTCCGCTTCGATACGCGCTCGCTGACGGAGATCCTCGCGCGGCGGGCGGGGGAGGTCCGGCTCGGCGATCCGCTCCGCGAGCTTTCCGAGCGCGGTCCCGTCGTCCTCGCGACGGGAGGTTTCCAGGCGAACAGGGACCTCGTCCGGGAGTTGATCACCCCCGAGGCGGACGCCCTCTTTCTCCGGGCTACGCCGTGGAGCACGGGCGACGGCCTTGCGCTCGGACGAGCAGCCGGAGCCTCCACGACGGCCGGCCTGGACGAGCTCTACGGCCGGAACATGCCGGCGCCGCCCGCGCGGATCACGGAGGCGCAGTTCGTGCCCCTCGCGCAGCTCTACGGACACCACGCGGTGATCCAGGACGCGGAGGGCGAGCAGTACGAGCCGCAGACGTGGTCGGAGATCGACGTCGTCCAATGGACCGCGCGTCGGCCGGGCGCACGCGCCACCTATCGAGTCCCGGAGGAGCTCCTCGGAGAGCAGATCCGCGGGCGTACGATCGGCGAGATGGTGACCGCTGCCGAACGTGCCGGGGCGCCTGTCCGCCGCACGCCGGGGTGGATGCACGTCGACGTCGTCGCGGGGATCACGACGACGCTCGGCGGCCTCGCCGCGAACACGGATGCGCGCGTCGCCCCCGGCGTCTACGCGGCGGGATGTGATGTCGGAGGGATCTCCACGGGCGGCTACTCGAGCGGTCTCGCGGCGGCGCTCGTCCTCGGGCGAATCGCCGCGCGGTCGGCGCTGGAGGGCCGGTGAGCTTTCCCTTCGGCTCGGAGTTCACGGTCGGGATCGAGGAGGAGCTCTTCCTCGTCGACGAGGCGACACTTGCGCTCAGTCCGGTCACGGACGACGTCCTCGACGCGATGCGCGTCGAGCCGCGGGCAGCAGGTCACGATGCGTACGCGGCGCAGATCGAGCTGCGGTCTCGCCCCGCCCAATCCGTCGCGGACGCGGTGGAGTCGCTCGCCCGGCTGCGCGACGCGGCCAGCGTCGCGGGCGCGACGCTGCTCGGAGCCGGGCTTCACCCGGATGGCAGGTTCGGCGACGCGTCGCTCGTCGAGGGGCACCGCTACGAGCTCGTTGCCGACCAGCTGCGTGGCCTGCTGAGGCGCACGCCGGAATCTGCGCTCCACGTGCACGTCGGGCTCCCCGACGAGCGCACCGCCGCGCGGGCGTTCAACGTCATGCGCCTGCACGTGCCGCTGCTCGTCGGGCTGGCGTCGAACAGTCCCTTCTGGTTCGGCACCGACTCGGGTCTTCGAAGCGCGCGCTACGTCCTCTCGCGCGCGTATCCCGGGCGGTGTGTCCCGCGCGCGGTGCGGGACATCGAGGACCTCGAGCGGCTCGCCGCCGAGACGCTCAACGCGGCCGGGCTCCCCGACGCGACCTTCCTCTGGTGGGACCTGCGGCTCCACCCGCGGCACGGCACGCTGGAGCTCCGCGAGATGGACGCGCAGTTCTCTCTGGAGCACGCGGCGGCGATCGCTGCGCTCGTCCGAGCGCTCGTCGTCGAGGCTGCCGAGGGTCCCGAGCCGCCGGACGTCCCGAGCGAGGCGCTCGGCTGGGCCTCGTTCCGGGCCGCCCGAGACGGCACCGACGCCACCGTCCTCGACGGGGAGATCACCCGCCCGCTCGTCGACGTCGCGCGCGAGGCGGCCCGCCGGCTTCGCCCGATCGCCCGAGACGCGGGGGACGAGGACGCGCTCGAGGGGATCGAGCGTGTGCTCGAGGAGAACGGCGCAGCGCGTCAGCGCGCGTTGTTCACGCCCGGCGGAATGCCCGCGCTTCTCCGTGGGCTCGTCGCCGAAACGGTGCAGGCGGCATTGCCCGCGTCCCGCCAGGCCTGATGCGCGGCGTTACGGCTCGCGCGGAAACGGGAAGCACCCCCTCATGCCCAGGGCGATCTGGACCGGCTCCGTCTCGTTCGGCCTCGTCAACGTGCCCGTCCGCATGTACAGCGCGATCGACGAGCGGGACGTCCGCTTCCACCTCCTCCACGAGAAGGACGACTCGCGGATCGGCTACGACAAGGTCTGCAAGAAGGAGGGGAAGCCGATACCCGACGACGAGATCGTCAAGGGCTACGAGGTCGCGGACGGGAAGTACGTCTACCTGACCGACGAGGATCTGGAGGCCGCGGCGGGGGAGAGGTACCACTCGATCGACATCCAGGACTTCGTCGACGTGGACGACGTCGATCCGATTTACTTCGAGCGCACCAGCTACCTCGGCCCGGCCGAGGGGGCGGAGAAGCCGTACGCGCTGCTCGTGCGCGCGATGGAGGAGTCGGGCCTCGTCGGGATCGTCACGTACGTGATGCGCGACAAGCAGCAGCTCGGCTGCCTCCGCGTCCGCGACGGGATGATCGTGCTCGAGAAGATGTTCTTCGCGGACGAGATCCGGCCGACGAAGGGAATCGTCCCTCGCAAGACCACGGTGCCGAAGCAGGAGCTCGCGATAGCGCTCGACCTGATCGACCGCTTCCGCGGCCCGTTCGAGCCCGAGAAGTACGAGGACACCTACCGCGAGGCGCTGCTCGAGGTGATCGACCAGAAGCGGAAGGGCAAGGACGTGCACGCGGAGGCCGAGCCCGAGCGCGGCGAGGAGCCGGCCGACCTGCTGGAGGCCCTGCGCGAGAGCGTCGAGGCGCACAGCCGCCGCGGCCGGTCGTCGCGGCGCCGGAACGGGTCGCTCGGCGAGCTCAGCCGCGAAGAGCTCGAGCGCCGCGCCCGCAAGGCCGGGATCCGCGGCCGCTCGAAGATGTCGAAGCGCGAGCTCGCCAACGCGCTCGAGCGCGCGTAGCACCCCTCCGCCACCGCGAGATTCCCCCCAGCCATGCGGGTTCTCGCTGCTACCCTTGGCCAGACCGCGATCGCGGCCGTGCGTGCTCTTCCTTCACGCCGAGCGGGGATCGCGGAGACGAATCGACGAGAGGAGACCCATGAGCCTCACCAAGGAAGCGAAGCAGGACCTGATCACGAAGCACGGCAAGAACGACAAGGACACGGGCTCCACCGAGGTTCAGGTCGCGATGCTGACGCGGAGGATCGAGGAGCTCACCGAGCATCTGCGGACGCACCCGAAGGACCACTACTCGCGGCGCGGCCTCCTGAAGCTCGTGGGCCGGCGGCGCAGGTTCCTGAACTACCTGCAGCGCAAGGATCTCGAGGGCTACAGGGCCCTCATCAAGGAGATCGGGCTCCGCCGCTAGGAGCCCGGCAGAGGAGGACGGGAGGTGGACGTTTGATCAAGCTTCGCGCCGGCCGCGCGGAGCTTCATCAAACCTCCACCTTCCGCCACATCGGAAGAGGAAAGATGGAGGACACGGAATGAGCACGATGCAAACCGGGCGTCAGGCCACGGTTTCCGTCGACGTGGGCGCGAGCGACCTGCGCTTCGAGACGGGCAAGCTCGCCAAGCAGGCCGACGGCGCGGTGGTCGTCCGGAGCGGGGACACGATGATTCTCGCGACGGCGGTCGGCCGGCCCGACGCCCGCCCGGACGCGGATTTCTTCCCGCTCACGGTCGACGTCGAGGAGCGGATGTACGCCGCGGGGAAGATCCCGGGCGGCTTCTTCAAGCGGGAGGGTCGCGCCACGGAGCGCGCGACGCTGACCGCGCGCATGATCGACCGCCCGATCCGGCCGCTCTGGCCGAAGGGCTTCAAGAACGAGGTGCAGGTGATCTGCACCGTGCTGTCGGCCGACATGGTCGTCCCACACGACATCCTCGCGATCAACGGCGCCTCCGCGGCGCTCGCGATCTCGCCGCTGCCGTTCCTCGGCCCGGTCGGCGCGGTCCGCGTTGCGATGATCGACGGCCAGATGGTCGTGAACCCGACCTTCCAGCAGATGGAGGAGTCGGCCCTCGACCTCGTCGTCGTCGGGACGCGAGAGGCGCTGACGATGATCGAGGCGGGCGGCGACCAGGTGCCCGAGCAGACGATGCTCGAGGCCTTCGAGCTCGCACACGGCGAGATCATCCGGATCTGCGACGCGATCGACGAGCTCGCCCGCGAGGTCGGGAAGCCGAAGTGGACGGACGTCGAGCTGAACGCCGAGCTGGCCGACCGTCACGGCGACGCCGTCGTCGCGCGGATCGCCGAGGTCGGCCTCCGCGAGGCCGGCGGGATCGTCGAGGAGCTGCTCGCCGAGAGCGGCCCCGCTATCACGATGGACTCGAGCGAGGACGACATCGTCCGCGAGACGCAGGTCCGCAACGGGCTTCAGGCGCTCGTCGAGTCGCGGCGGCTCGCCGCAGTCGAGAGCGTCGTCCGCGAGCAGTTCGAGAACGAGCTCCGCGCGCTGACCGATGCGGAGCAGGACTCGAAGGAGCTCAAGTCGCGCAAGCGGGAGATCCTCGTCGAGCGGATCCAGGAGGAGCTTCGCCTCCCGTTCCCGGCCGGTGATGCCGAGGACGAGGCGGTCAAGGACTCCGTCACCCGCTCGTACTTGAAGAAGGCCGCGGACGCGATCTACAAGGACCTCGTCCGCAAGAAGATCGCCGTCGACAAGCGCCGGCCCGACGGGCGTGGGGCGGAGGAGATCCGTCCGATCACGACCGAGGTCGACGTCGCGCCGCGGACGCACGGCTCCGCCCTCTTCACGCGCGGCCAGACGCAGATCCTCACGCTCTGCACGCTCGGCACCGCGAAGGAGCAGCAGCGGATCGACGACCTCTCGCTCGAGCAGGAGCGCCGCTACATGCACCACTACAACTTCCCGCCGTACTCGGTCGGGGAGACAGGCTTCATGCGCGGCCCGAAGCGGCGCGACATCGGCCACGGCGCACTCGCGCAGCGCGCCCTCGAGCCGGTGATCCCGCCCGTTGAGGACTTCCCGTACACGATCCGGCTCGTGTCGGAGACGCTCGAGTCGAACGGCTCGTCGTCGATGGGCTCGGTCTGCGGCTCGACGATGTCGCTGATGCACGCGGGCGTGCCGATCGTGGCACCCGTCTCCGGCATCGCGATGGGCCTCGTCAAGGAGGGCGACGACTACGTCATCCTCACCGACATCCAGGGCGCGGAGGACCACCTGGGCGACATGGACTTCAAGGTCGCCGGCACCGCCGAGGGCATCACGGCCCTCCAG
>DASSBV010000244.1:0-3370 GCA_035698545.1 Gaiella sp.
GACGTTTCAGGTAGTGACGCCCATGCCGGACGCCACTCGAGAGCCTGCCCGTGGATAACATCGTACGGGTGGAGCGCGCGCTCGCCGACGAGGACAGGGAGATCGGGGCGGAGCGCGTCGCACACGCCGGCGAGATCTCCACACGGTTTCTCGACAACATCGAGACCGTCGTCTACGGCAAGCGCGAGGAGATCAAGCTCGTCCTGACCGCCCTCATCTGCGGCGGTCACGTGCTGCTCGAGGACGTCCCCGGCACTGCGAAGACGATGCTCGCCCGGGCGATCGCGGGCAGCATCGAGGGCGCGACGACGTCGCGGATCCAGTGCACGCCCGACCTCCAGCCGACGGACGTCACAGGCCTCGCGATCTTCGACCAGCGCAGCCGCGACTTCGAGTTCCGGCCCGGGCCGATCTTCACGAACGTCGTGCTCGTCGACGAGATCAACCGCGCGACGCCGAAGACCCAGTCCGCCCTCCTCGAGGCGATGGCGGAGCAGCAGGTCACCGTCGACGGTGTGACGCGCGAGGTTCCGTACCCGTTCCTCCTCCTCGCGACCGAGAACCCGATCGAGTACGAGGGCACGTTCCCGCTCCCGGAGGCGCAGCTCGACCGCTTCTTCGTGCGCACTGCGCTCGGGTATCCGGAGATGGAGGACGAGCTCCGGATCCTCGAGGAGCAGCGGTTCAGCCATCCGCTCGAGACGCTCCAACCGGTCGTGGGGCTCGAGGACGTGCAGGATCTCCGGACGGCCGCACAGGACGTCTACGTGGACGACGTGATCCATCGCTGGCTCGTCCAGCTCGTCCGCGCCACCCGGGAACAGGAGTCCGTCGTGATCGGCAGCTCGGTGCGCGGCAGCCTCGCGCTCGAGCGCGCCGCTCGTGCATGGGCGCTCCTCAACGACCGGGGCTACGTGATCCCGGAGGACGTGGAGCTCCTGTTCGTGCCGGTGCTGGCACATCGCGTCGTGTTCACGCCGAGCTTCGTGGCGCGTGCCCGCGCGAACGGCTGGGAGGCCGCGATCGGAGACTTCCGTCGCGTGTGCTTCGAGGCGGCGCCTCGCCCGGGTTCCGAGGCGGACCCGCTCTTCGAGCGCCCGCACCCCGTCTAGGAGGATTCTCGCCCGTGGCGAACGCCCGGCCGACCTTCACCTTTGTCCCCCGGCGGCGCGTGATGGGACTTTCGTTCGGGACCATGCGGAGCCTCCACCGGGGGGCGGGCACGGACATCGCGGGGTCGAGGCCCTACCGGCGGGGCGACTCGATGGACGTGATCGACTGGGCCGCCTCCGCGCGCCTCTCGACGGCGCGGGACACCGACGAGTTCCTCGTTCGCGAGCGATTCGCGGAGGAGGCTCCGAAGATCGTCCTCGTCTGCGACCGCCGGCCGAGCATGGCGCACTTCGCGCCGCCGCTCCCGTGGCTCGACAAACCTGCCGCGATGCGCCAGGTCGTCGAGCTCGTCCTCGCCAGCGCAGGGGCATCGGGCGGATACGTCGGCTATCTCGACTTCGCGGACGGCGAGGCGCACTGGCGCCAGCCGAAGGGTGAGCGAAAGCTCCTGGAGATCCGCGACGAGCGCCTCATGTCGTCCGAGTTCGGTGGCCCGTCCGACTGGCTCGACCGCTCGGTCGCCCATCTCGCCGAGCAGCGGCGCGCAGTCAGCGCCGGCACGTTCGTGTTCGTGCTCTCCGATTTCATCCCGTCGCCGTCGGAGGACCTCTGGCTGACGGCGGCCGAGCACCGGTGGGACATCGTCCCGGTCGTGATCCAGGACCCGACCTGGGAGCAGAGCTTCCCCGACGTCAGCGGCCTCGTCGTGCCGTTACGGGATGCCGCCACAGGGAAGGTCTCGGCGGTCAGGCTGCGGCGCGAGGAGGCGGACGCGCGCCGCGAGGCGAACGAGGCACGCACGACGGCGTTGTTCGACACCTTCCGCGCGCTCGACATCGACCCTGTGCTCGTCTCCTCGAGCGATCCGTCAGCGATCCTCGCCGAGTTCCTCATCTGGTCCGATCTACGGCGCACACGGCGGGTGGTCGGGGCATGAGCCGTAGGCTCGACGGAGGCGACCCAGCCGGCGTAGGCTCGACGGAGCCGGTCAGGGAGCGAAGGTTGCGGCTTCGCAGCCGCCGTAGCGGGGAAGCGGCGGAGGTGCCGGCTTCTGCCGGCGCCGGAGCGGGGATGAGCGAACGGCGTCAGGGGATCCTCGCCGGGGTCGGTCTCGCCGCCTTGGCGTTGCTCGGCGTCCTCGTCGTGACGGTTCTCTGGGACGGCGGCGGCTCGGACGTGCCGGAGCCGAAGGTAACGAGCCCGAGCGGGATCCAGGCCTACGCCGACCTCGACACGTACAAGGTCCACTTCGGCGACACAGTCACCGCGAAGCTCGAGGTCACCGTCGACCGCTCGCGCGTCGATCCGGACTCGATCCGCGTGAACACCGACTTCACCCCGTGGAAGGCCGCAGGGGCGCCGGACGTCGTCCGGCGCGACGGACACTCGACGACGTACCTCGAGACGAGATACACGCTCCGCTGCCTCGAGAGCTTCTGCACGACGCAGGACGTCGACGGCATCCAGGACTTCCGTGCGGCGCGCATCTCGTATACGCCGGCGGGTGGTGGCGAGACGCAGACGATGCAGGCGGCGTGGCCCGAGGTGCTCGTCACCGCGCGGTACGCGCCGCCGAGCTCCAGTCAGTCGTCCTCGCCGGGAGACACCCAGTGGCGCGCGAACCTCCTCTCGCTCCCGCAGGCGACGTACCGCATCGGCCCGTGGGCGCTCGTGGCGTTGCTCCTCGTCCTGGCGGCGGCGCTCGCCGCTGCTGCCGTGCTGATCGTCCTGCGGACGCGACCGAAGGCGGCCGCCGCCCCCGTCGCCGCTCCGGCGGTCGTCACCGGCGGCTCGCGCGTCTCGCCGCTCGAGTACGCGCTCGCGCTGCTCGAGGACCCGACGCGCGTGAACGGCAACGGCGATCAGCGGCGAGCGCTCCAGCTGGTGGCGGACGGCCTCGTGGTCCGCGGCGACGGCGCGCTCGCCCGCTCGGCGCGGACGCTCGCCTGGTCGAGACCCGTGCCACAGCTCGACGAGACGCGAGCGCTCGCCCGGAAGGCCCGTGCGGCCTTCGGAGAGGAGGATCGTGAGAATGCGTCGTAGCGGCTCGGCCGTCGACAGCCACGACCTCGGCGCGATGCGCCGCGTCGTACGCCGCACCCGTGTCGTCAGGGTGGTGCTCGTGGTCGCGGCGCTCGCGCTGCTCGCGGCCGCGGCGGTCTCGGCGCGGCGCGCGGACGCGAAGACCTCCGGCGGTCTGCCACGCGCGTCCGGGATCGTCGTGATGGACCTCTCGCTCAGCATCGGCCCGAAGGAC
>DASSBV010000245.1:0-2200 GCA_035698545.1 Gaiella sp.
CGGCGCCGGTGAGAAGCCCCACGGCGCGCGGGAAGCGTGGCAGCCGGCGCTTGCGCTCTGCCGCGAAGAGGCCCTCCGCGGTGAGCTTCCGCCTGAGCTCCGCGAGGCGCGCCGCATGGTCGCCGGCGCCGACCCGCTCGATGGTCACCGCGCGAAAGCTCAGCTCGCCACGTGCCTCGTAGAGCTGGAGGCCGCCGTTCGCCTGCACGCGCTCGCCCTCGGCGAGCGGCGGCTCGATCAGGTCGAAGCGGCCGCGCTGCATCGTCGCCGAGAGGCAGGCACCCGTGCGCGCGTCCTTCAGCGTGAGGAACACCGTCGCCCACGCGGGGTTGCGTCGCAGCTCCGCGACTTCGCCCTCGACCCACACGTCCCGCACCCGCCCGACGTATCCGTTGAGCCGCCGGTTGAAGGTCGAGACGGAGTAGACCTTGCGCTCTGCTGCCAGGTCAGAGTTCACGACCTGAGGCTATTCCGTCCGTTCCTCCTCTGCGCCAAGGTGCTCGAACCTACGGTCGACGTAGCCTGCACTCGAGGTAGGCTCGATCCAAGCTACAATCCGCTACATGAGTAGTCAGCCGATCCGGATCGAAGCGGAGACGCTCGACGCGCTCAGGGAGCGGAGCGAGCGGACCGGCGAGCCGATCACGCGCCTCGCCCAGCGGTACATCGACGAGGGGATGCGGCTCGACCGGCATCCCGGCATCGTCTTCCGCGACGGGGCGGCTGGCCGCCGCGCCGTCGTCGCAGGCGGTCCGGACGTCTGGGAGATCGTCGTCGCGGCCAGGAACGCGCCCGAGCAGGGCGACGAGGCGATCGACGCGCTCGCCGAGCGGCTCGGCGTTCCCCGTGAGCGGATCAGGATCGGCGTCCGCTACTACGCCGAGCATCCCGACGAGGTCGATCGGTTCATCGCGATCGTGGAGGACGAGTCCGAGCGTCTCGAGGAATCGCTCGAGCGCGAGCAGCGGCTGCTCGGGTGAAGCTCCTGCTCGACGAGATGTATCCGGCGGCGATCGCCGAGCAGCTCCGTGCGCGCGGCTTCGACGTCGTCTCGATCCACGAGCCCGGGTTCGATCACCTCGAGGGAGTGCCGGACGCCGACGTCTTCATGGCCGCGGTCGCGCTCGGCCGAAGTCTCGTCACCGAGAACGTGCCCGACTACCGGCGTCTCGAGGCCGCGGCCCTCGCACGCGGCGAACGAGCGCCCGGTCTCGTGTTCACGACGAACCGCCGTTTCCCGCGCGGCCACCCGGCGACCACCGGTCGACTCGTCATCGCGCTCGCCGCGCTGCTCAAATGCGCGCCGGACGTTCCGCACACGACATTCCTCCCGGCCCCACCCGGCAACCCGCAGTAGCTCGTCTCACGACGTATCGTTTGTCGATGTGCCTCAGGTAGCCGGGCGCACCTTTGCAGCACTTGCACTGCTTGGTCTGGTCGCAGTGGCGAGCACCTCGCAATTCGACGGCGGCGGGCGGCTTGCGTCGTCGCCGGCGAGCTACGTCGTGCTCGGTCTCGCGGCGGGCGTCGTGCTCGCGGTGCTGGCGTTCTGGCTGACCCTCGGCGGGTTCGCCGCCCGCACCGACATGCGGCGCAGCACGCGGCTCATTCTTCTGGGAACGGTCGGCGCAGTGGTTCTTGCAGCCGGAGCGCTTCTCTTCGTGCCGCGGTTTCACGAGCAGGTTCCGCGGAGCCATCGGGACTGCACACGTCCCGCGAGCTATTACAGGATCCACCACATCGACTTCCAGAAAGTCTGTGGTCTGGGTGGAGAATCCTTCGCGGGGGACATGGTTGACGGTTCGGGGGGCGGCGGCGGGAACAAGATGGCCGCGATCATCCTTGCGGCGGGTGCGTCCCTCCTGACGCTGGTCGTGCTAGGAACGACGATCGTCATCGCGCTGCGTCGTCGTCGCTCCAAGCGGGAGCCGGTCGTGGAGAACGACACCGCCATTCTCCTGGCGTTCGACGAGTCGCTGGACGATCTTCGCAGCGAGCACGATGTTCGGCGCGCGATCGTCGCGTGCTACGCACGGATGGAGCGGGCGCTAGCGGGTTCGGGTCGGGGGCGGCGGGCGCACGAGACGCCGTTGGAGTTCCTGCGGCGAGTGTTGGAGCGGGTGGCTCGGGAGCCTGGACAGGTGCTGACAGAGCTGTTCGAGCGTGCGAGGTTCAGCGTGGAGCCGATGGGCGAGATGGA
>DASSBV010000246.1:0-17260 GCA_035698545.1 Gaiella sp.
GGAGCTCGAAACGACGAACGAGGAGCTCCAGTCGACGAACGAGGAGCTCGAGACGATGAACGAGGAGCTCCAGTCGACGAACGAGGAGATGGAGGCGACGAACGACGAGCTCGTGGAGCGCTCGACCGAGCTCGGCGAGTCGAACTTCTACTTCCAGTCGGCCCTGGCGAGCATGCGCACCGCGGTCGTCGTCGTCAGCCAAGACCTCCGCGTCCAGACGTGGAACAATCAGGCGGAGGACCTGTGGGGACTCCGGAGCGACGAGGTCCTCGGCCAGCACCTCCTCGACCTCGACATCGGCCTTCCCGTCGACCGGCTGCGCCCGCTCATCCGCACCTGCCTGGCGGGCGAGGCCGAGGGCGACGAGCTGACGCTCGACGCGACGAACCGCAGAGGGAAGGCGATCTCGTGCCGGGTCACAGCAACGTCCCTGAAGGCCAGCGCGGCCGAGATCCGCGGCGCGATCCTCCTGATGGAAGAGGTTTGATGGCCGCCGCCGGGCGGATCGTCGTCGTCGGCGGCTCGGCGGGTGGGATCGGCGCGCTCAGCGCTCTCGTCGCCGAGCTGCCCGCCGACTTCGAGGCCCCGGTGCTCGTCGCCCTCCACGTGCCGTCCGACGCCACGAGCCGCCTCCCCGAGATCCTGACCCGCGCCGGCGTCCTCAGTGCCGAGCACGTGGACGACGTGCGCGAGCTCGCTCCGGGGCGGATCTTCGTGGCGCCGCCCGATCGTCATCTCCTGGTCGAGGACGGTCGCGTCAAGGCGACGCGCGGGCCGCGCGAGAACCGGCATCGTCCCGCGGTCGATCCGCTGTTTCGCTCTGCGGCGCGGTGGTACGGCGAGGCGGTCGTCTCCGTCCTGCTCTCCGGCGGCCTGGGCGACGGGATCGCCGGCACGCAGGCCGTGAAGGAGCGGGGCGGAGTGCCGATGATCCAAGCTCCCGACGAGGCGCTCTTTCCCGGGATGCCCGTGAGCGTGCGCGATCTCGTCGAGCCCGACCACTGCCTTCCCGCGGCGGAGATCGGACGCGCGCTGCCGGCGATCCTGGCCGGTATCGGCGCACGGAGCGGGACGCGAGACGAACGGATCGTGTACGAGACGGAGATGGCCGAGTTGGACGCGGACGCGCTAGAGGGGGACGGCCGGCAGGGAAAGCCGAGCGCCTACGGCTGCCCCGAGTGCGGCGGCGTCCTCTGGGAGCTCGACGACGACCCGTTGCTTCGTTTCCGCTGCCGGGTCGGGCACGCATACGGCATCGAGGAGCTGCAGGAGTCGCAGAGCGCGGAGATCGAGCGAGCCCTGTGGAGCGCGCTCCGAGCGCTCGAGGAGAAGGCGGGGCTCGCGCAGCGGATGGCGGAGCGGGCGCAAGGGCGCGACCTCGAGGGCGCCGAGACGATCCACCGGTCCCGTGCGGCCGAGGCTGACCGGCAAGCAGCCGTGATACGGGCGCTGTTGCTCGAGCCCGGCCCGCTCGACGCGCCCGGTGCGCTCGAGCCAGGCGCCGCCAAGGCGCGCGAGTAGCCCGACGGATCAGACGGGCGCGCGGGAGGCCAGGTGCGGCCGGATCAGCTCCTCGATCTGGCCGCCGGTCGCGCGGCCCTCGAGGCGTCCGAGGATCTGTCGACCGTCGAGCAGCACCAGCGAGGGGAACTGGCGGATGCCAAAACGCCGCACGATGTCGACGCGCGTGTCGCCGTCCACCTCGACGACGCGCACGCGCGACTTCTGATTGACCTTCACGCCGGCGACCAGGCTTTCCATCCGGCGTGACGGGCCCGAGCGACGCCGGCCGACGAACAGCAAGATCGGCAGCTCGCGCGACCTACGGCGCTCCGTAGCGGTGGTCATCTCTTCGTGGTGCCCATCTCGGGACGGCTCGAAACGGCTCCGGCTCGTTCATCGATCCATCCCTCAGATGAGCCCGTTCTCAGGGGTGCCGTGGGCAAGTGCCTGCTCTCGCGTGTCGTCCATCGGGAAGACCTGGTCGAGCGACGTGATCTCGAAGACCCGCCTGATCTCCGGCGCGGGCACGACGAGCCGAAGCCGACCCTCTCCCGCGCCGAGCCGCCTCGTGCCGCGCAGGAGCGCGCCGAGGCCCTGCGAGTCGACGAACGCGACGCCGGACAGGTCGACGACGAGCGATGCCGCGCCACGCTCGACCGCGTCGACGAGCCGGTCGCCGAGCTCGTCCGCGGAGTAGAGATCGAGGTCTCCGTGTACCGAGACGACGACCACTCCGGCGCGCGGCTGGTCCTCCTCCACGCGGAAGTCGGTCACGTCGATGGCCGAGCTCTCGAGGTCGCGCACGTTCCGCGCCCCGTACCCTGCTCGCGCGGTCCTCAAACCTCAGGCTCGGCGCACGCCTGCACGCCGTCCCGCGCCGCCGTGCGCTTCGTCATGTGGACGACCGTCCCCGCGCCTTCCGCGCGCGGATTGATCTCGAGCTCGTCGACGACGGCGCGGATGATCGAGAGACCCATTCCGCCCTCGACGGATGGCTCGACCTCGCGCACCGGCAGCTCGATGCCTACACCACGGTCCTCGACGACGAGCTCGAGACGGTCGTCCTCGATGCGCAGCTCGAGGTCGATCTCGCCCGGCGCGCCCGGCGCGTACGCGTGGCGCACCGTGTTGCTGCACGCCTCCGTGACGGCGAGCTTCAGGTCGGCGAGGTCGCTCCGCCCAAACGACATTCTCTCTCCGACCCCCGTCACGGCCAGCCGGGCGAGGCGCAGGTACTCGGGCCTCGCCGGGAAGCGGAGCCGGACGGCCTCTCCGTTCACGTCCTGCCTCCGCGAGCCTCGATCGAGCCGCGCATCACCTCGAGCGCGTTGCGGAGCAGACGCGAGACGTGCATCTGCGAGATCCCGAGCTGCGCGGCGATCTGGGACTGGGTCATCTCCTCGAAGAAGCGAAGCTCGACGATCCTCCGCTCGCGCGCGTCCAGCGCGTCGAGGCCCGCGGACAGGAGCCACCGGTCGTCGACGCCCTCATACCCCGGGTCGGGGCCGGCGAGATGCTCGGCCAGCTGGTCGCCCGTCGCCGGCGACGCATCGAGCGAGCGGGTGGAATAGGCGTGGGCCGCGTCGAGCGCGTCGATCACATCCTCCTCGTCGACCGACGCCGCCGCGGCGAGCTCGGCGATGGTCGGCGAGCGACCGAGTGTCGTGGTGAGGTCGTCGAGCACGCGCGCCATCCGGACGCTCAGCTCCTTGATGCGCCGCGGCACGTGCATCGCCCACGCCTTGTCGCGGAAGTGCCGGCGAATCTCGCCCACGATCGTCGGCACCCCGTAGCTCGTGAACTCGACACCGCGCGACACGTCGTACCGGTCGACCGCCTTGATCAGGCCGACGGCACCCACCTGCACGAGATCGTCCAGCGGCTCGCCGCGCCCCGCGTAACGGGCGGCGAGCGAGCGCACGAGCGGCATCAGCTCGACGAGGACCTGATCCCGCGCGCGTCGGTCTCCGTCGAGGTGGTACGCGACGAGGAGCTCGTCGACGCTCCGCTTGCCCGCCGGCCCACGCCCGTCTCTGGGCCTGCGTGGCCCCTGGTCCGGAACCGGAGCCGCTCTCGTCTGCCTCTCTGCCATCGCCAGGGACATCTCCGAATCTCCTCGCACGTACCCCAGGCTTGTACCCGGGGCGTTCCCGGGCAAACGTTTCGTCAGGCGGGTCGACGTGGAATCAACCGGCGTCGAACGACGAAGGGAGGTCGGGGATGTACATCGGCGGCGGAGTCATCGTCCTGATCCTGATCATCATCCTGCTCATCTATCTGCTGTGACGGGCTGCTCCGGCTCCTCGACGAGGAGCCGCTTCTCGAGCGTGACGCGCGTCCCACGAGCGCCCGGTTCGACCTCGACCGATGACATCAGTGCTCGCATCAGTTGGAGGCCTCGGCCCCGGTCAGGGCGCGCCGCAGGTGGCGTCCATGTCCCGCTGTCCTCGACGACGATCCGCACGGTTTCGTCGACCAGCTCGGCCTGGAGGCGGAAGCCCGACTCCGACAGGCCGTGCTCCCTCGCGTTCGCGCTTGCCTCCCACGCCGCGAGGACGATGTCGTACGCGTCCATCTCCGTCAGCTCCGCGCCTTTCAGCCAGACTCTCAACGCCTCCCGGGCGTGCCGGAGCGAGTCGTCCCCGCCAGACAACCGCAGGTCCAGCGGGTCCGGCGCGACGGGCAGAAGACGGGCGACGAGCACCACGACGTCATCCATGCGCTCGTCGCCACCGAGCAGGTGCTCGACGACGTGCTCGGCCAGACGCTCGGGGTCACGCGGACCGGTCTCCACCGCGCCGCGCAACCGCTCGAGGCCCTCGTCGAGCGACCGGCCACGCCGCTCGATCAACCCGTCCGTATAGAAGAGCACGACCGCGCCGTGCGGGAGCTCGACGACGGCCTGGCGGTAGCTCGACGCCATCCCCGTACCGAGTGGAAGGCCGCGACCCCCCTCGAGGTACTCGGGCGGCCCGTCGAGGGTCGCGATGAGCGGAGGCGGGTGACCTGCCGACGCGTATCGGCAGACCCCGGTCTTGGGATCGAGCTCCGCGTACACGACCGTCGCGAAGGAGGTGTCGATCACCTCGTCCGCGAGCCGGCTCAGCCGGGCAAGCGTCGTCGTCGGCTTCAGCCGGTCGAGGGAGAACGCGCGAATCGCGTTTCGCAGCTGTCCCATGGTCGCCGCCGCGCGTACGCCCTTGCCGACGACGTCCCCGACCACCAGCCCGAGGCGGCCGTTCGGAAGCGTGATCGCGTCGAACCAGTCGCCTCCCACCTCGAGCTCCGTCGTACCGGGGAGGTAGCGACCGGCGAGTTGGACGCTCGCGATCGCCGGAAGCGACGTCGGAAGGACGCTCTGCTGGAGGGTCTCGGCGATGCGTTGCTCGGACTCGAAGCGACGCGCCCTCTCCAGAGCCTGTGCGGTCTGACCTGCGAGCGCGGCGACGAACCGGAGGTCTTCGGGCATCAGCTCGAGCGGATCGTGCGCCGACGCGACGAGGAGCGCGAGCGGCCGGCGGCCCAGCACGAGCGGGACGAACAGGAACGACCGATGGCCGCTGCCGGCCGGATCGTACGGACGGTCGTTGCCATCGACATCGTGCGGGGCGTCGTAGACAAGCGGAGCGAGCCGGCGGAGCGCCTCTCCCTGCGGAGTCTCGGCGTCGAGCGAAGCGTCGAGCCAGCGTTCGGCGGCGGCCTCCTCGAAGCCGCTCCACCCCAGCAGCTCCGTCAGCCCGAGCCCGTCGCCGAGCAGCGCCAGGACGGCGCACTCGGTGCCGACCGCCTCGTCGACGTGGTCGAGCAGGACGCCTCCCACATCCGCTCGTGTCAGCGCGTTCGAGAGCTCCGCGGTAATGCTCTGAAGCCGCTCCGAGAACCGACGCTGACGGAGCTCGGCGTCGAACAGGAAGCTCCGCTCGAGGGCAAGCGCGCACTGCGCCACGATTGCGTCGAGCCGTTCGCCCACGTCGGCGGTCGGTTGGAGCTCCTCGTCGAATACGAGCTCGACTGCGGCGACCACCCTGGAGCCCGAACGGAAGGGAAGGGCGACGCGCGTCCTCCCGCTCCCGCCGGGGTCGGCTGCCTCCCACACCGGGTCGCCCGAACGGATCGCGCGCGCCACCAGCGCGTCGGAGTCGAGGCTGAGCGCGTCGAGGTCCGTCCGGCCAGGGTCGCCGGTGGTCGCGAGGAGACGAAGCGCATCGCCTTCACTGGGCGCCCGTACGACGAAGCCTCCGTCGACGCCGACCGCGAGACCGGTGTGCTCGAGGCAGACCGCGGCGACCTCGGCGGGCGTCGCGGCATTCGCGAGCGCCGCCGTCATCTCGTGGAGGCGGCGCGCCTCGAGGGCGCGGCGGGCGGCCTCGGCTTCCGCGCTCCGACGCTCTACCTGCTCCAGCGCGAGGCCGGCCTGGTCGGCGAACCGCCGGACGAGCACGAGGGTCGCGGGGTCGGGACGGGAGATCATGGTCTGCCACGAGACGATCAGCACGAGCTCCGCCTCGCCCGAGATCACGACAGGCACGCGCAGCGAGGAGCGGATGCCGAGCCGCCTCACGCGCGCGAGGCCCTCCCCGAGCGCCTCCTCGGAGACGTCGGGGACGAACGAGACATCGAGGGCGTGAACCGCATTGCGTAGCCGTGGGAAGTCGTCGAGATCCGACTCGAGCCCCTTGTGGAGCGACTCGAGCTCGGGGTCGAAGGCGCTCAGCTCGAGCCGCTCGCCCTCCACCCGCCAGAGCATCCCGACATCGGCTCCGAACACCGTCCTCGCCTCGCGGCAGATCGCGTTGGTGACGACCGACTCGCTTCCGGCGAAGAAGCGCGGGGCCACGCGAAGGATCCGATCGAGGCCGCGTCGCGACTCCTGCTCTCGCTCGTACAGCCGAGCGCGCTCGAGCGCCTGCCCACCGAGGCCCGCGACGACGATCGCGAGCGCTTCGGCCTCGTGGTGCGCCTCCTCGGCGTGGTCGAACACGAAGCCGACCGAGCCGATCACGCGCCCCTCGACCCGCAGTGGGACGGCAATCGCCGCCTGCGCGTTCGGCGCGAGGGCTGCGGTGGCGGGGAAGATCCGCTCGAATGCCTCGCGGTCGACCGCGTGGAGCGGACGCCCCTCGTGCGCGGTGCGGTGCAGCATCCGACCCTCGCCCAGGCGGAGCACCTGCCAGTCGGCGAGCTGAAGTCCCTCGGGGTGGGCGATCACGATATCGCCTTCCTCGACGAAGCCGAGCGCCAGCGGCGCGCCCACGACCGGCGGCGCCAGGTCCACGAGCGTCGAGACGACCTCCGAGACGCTCGCGGCGGCGGACAGCCCCGACGAGAGGCGCTGGAGGTTCTCGAGCCCCGCGACCGACTCTTCGGCCACGTCGGCCGCCTCCACGGCACGCATCCGCGCCCGCCGCAGGAGCAGGCTCACCCAGATCACCGCGACGGCGACGGCAAGCCCGACCCACCACTGTGCCCAAGCCTCGTGCCGGGTCATTTCCAGCGACTCGTGCTCGGCGACCACGAAGGCAGCGGCCGCGGCCCACGCGAGCACCACGCAGACGATCCCGGGCCCGACGCCGCCGTACCACACCGTTAGCGCGACGGCGCCGACGAGGATCGAATAGACCGAAACGTTCCATTCGTCGCTCAGCACGACCTGGATGAGGACGGCGCCGACCGCCGCGAGCACGGCGAAGGCGTAGCGCGCGAACGGCCGCTTGTGTGCAAGCCCGCGAAGCTGCTGGGGCCGGTTTGCCATCACCCTCGATCGTAGATCCATGTGTCCCCGGGGTCAGTCGTTCGTGCCTACTCTGCTACGACGTCAGATCCACCGGCGCTGCCGAACCATTACGAGAGTGCCGAGTGCGACGGCGAGGATCAGCAGGAGCGCTAGCCAGAAGAACCCGGGGTGGTCGAACAGCCCGACCTTGAAGTTCATCCCGAGGATCCCGGCGAGGAGCGTCCCAGGGAGGAGCAGGAGCGACACGAGCGTCAGCGTCTTCATGATGTCGTTCGTCCGCTGGCCGACCTGCGTCATCAGGACGTCGAACGAGCCGACCACCGACTCCCGGCTGTCGCGCGCAGCCTGCGTGATCTCCCCGAGCCGTTCGATCAGCGCTTCGAAGCGTGCGGCTGACTGCTCGGTCGAGATGCCGCCGAGCTCGGGTCTCGTGAGGGCCAGGAGGACCTCGCGATGCGCGACGAGCAGGCGGCGCAGGCGCCCTGTCTCCGCGCGGATCTGGACGAGCCGCGTCAGCGTGCGCTCGTGGGAGGCGGACCCCTCCATCGCGCGCTCGTCGATCTCCTCCAGCTCGACGTCCATCGCCTCGAAGGCCCGCACGTAGCCCTCGAGCACCCAGGTAAGGAGGTCGGCGAGGAAGTCGAGGCCGTCGAGCCGCCCGACCTCGCCCGCGCCTTGCGCGCGCTCCCGGAGCTCGTCGACGACCTCGACGGGGCCGTCCCGGACTGTGACGACCCACGACGTCGAGACGAGACAGGTGACGCGCTGGATCTCCTGCCGTTCACCGCGCGGCGCGAACGCGGTCACGTGGAGATACGAGCCGAAGTCGCCGAGATGCGGGCCGCCGTCCTCGTCCCTCAGGCGGCTCAGGCTCTCGTCCGCCAGTTCGAGCGCCTCGCCCAGCCGCGCGATCTCCTCCTCACCTGGTCGCTCGAGGTCGATCCAGAGGAGGCTCGACTTGCCGAGCTTGGCCACGCACTCCGCCCACTCGGCGATCTCCTCGGCCTCGTCCTCCCGGAACAGCAGCGCGTCGGTCATGTCCCGGCCGTTCGTCAGGCGATGAGGTATGCGGCGACCACGATTGCCAGCACCAGCACGGCGAACGCTCCGATCGCCACAGCGACCCAGTTGATCATCGTGACCGGCGTCTGCTCGACACGCCCACGCGCGAGCTCTTCCTCGCTACCGCGGGGAAGCTCGGCGGGCGGAAAGGACCTCTCGTCGGTGCCGGGGTCGTGGAGCGAGCCGATCATTCCGTGGTCGTACCCCGAGCCCGCGGTCGAAAAACCGCCGGATGCAAGTTTTTGCCGACGGCCGTGGGGGAAACGAGGAACGAGACGAGCGAAAGGAGAAACCAGATGTCGAGCGACGTATGGACCTACCGGGCGACGACCGATCTGGGCACGAACGTCGACGTCTCGGGCTACGACGTCGAGGCGACCGACGGCTCGATCGGCAAGGTCGACGAAGCCACGTACGAGACGGGCCGCAGCTACCTCGTGGTCGACACCGGCCCGTGGATCTTCGGCAAGAAGGTCATGCTGCCCGCGGGTGTGATCCGGGGAATCGACGAGGACGACCAAAAGGTCTTCGTCGACCGGACGAAGGACGAGATCAAGCACGCGCCCGGGTACGACGAGACCCAGGTCGACGACGAGTATCGCGGCCGGCTCGGCTCGTACTACGACTCGACGGGCGACCCACGTAGCAACCCGTCGAATGAGGGCCTGATGTGACCTGCCGTGGGGGCCGGCGGCGTGGCCGCCGGCCCCACGTTTCGGCGAGGCGGTTGGCCGCCAGGCGGTCGGGGAATACAGCGGCACCACGAAAGGAGAGATGATCGAATGCTCATCTGGCTGCTCGTTCTGCTGCTCGTGATCCTCGCGATCGGCGGCGGCGTGGCACTGTCGAAGTTCCTCTTCCTGATCCTCGTCGTCGCGGTCATCCTCGCGTTGTTCGGCGTGTTCAACCGGTCGACGGTCTGACCGCGCCGCAGGCTCCGGCGGGCGTCGTTGGGGGGGCGCCCGCCGGACCCTCCCCCGGTCTCGTCGTCGTTACGCTCAGCGCTTGACGCAGCGGCACACGTCGCCCCGGCGGTACAGCCGTCCGCAGACGGGGCAGCGGGCCATCGACGCGCGGAGCTCGATCATCCGCTTCCGCGTCGCGAGATAGAGCATCACGACGCCCGCGGTGACGGTGGAGAACGCGCTGATGGTCTCGGGGCTCATTCAGCTTCGATCCATCGCCGGCGAACGTCCATGAAGACTGGCTACCCGTGATTCGCACGGGCCAATCACGACACCCCGAGGGCCGCCCTCTCGAGCGGCCCTCGGGTCTCCCCCTCCCCCGGCTATCCGCTAGGCGGCGGTGCGTTCGCGCTCGACGACCTCCTCGAACACCGCACGGAAGTCGAGCATCGCCTTGCGGAGGTTCTCCGTGCCCTCGGCGCCGTCGACCTCGCCGAGCATCGCCCGTCCGTGGCGGTAGCGCTCCACCACGTCCGGGTGATCGACGGCCAGGTGCGCGCTTCGCTCGTCCGGGTCGCGGCCGGTCGGGTAGCCCTGCTCCTCGAGCGCGCGGAGGACGACCCGCTCGGCGGCCTTCGTCGCGTCCTCCGGGTCGTTGACGAACCGCGCCTCGACAGCTCCCCACTCCTCCATGTAGCGCTCGCGGGCCGCCTCGGACAGCGGCCTGATGTCGAGCTCGTCGTGCTCGCTCTCGACCGTCGAGAGCCGCCGTTCGGCCGTGCGCCGGCCCGAGTCGGACACCGCACGGTCGTATTCCGGCCCGAAGCGGTCGCGTAGACGCGACCGTCGCCGAGCACGCCCACCCCACGCCGCTGCGATCACGACGATCGCCGCCACGATCAGGGCTGCGATCAGGATCCATACCCAGGTCTCCATGTCTTCCACCTCCGTCGCTGACCTGAGGTGAGGTTCCCGCCGCCGCTCACGGGGAAACCCGTTTCGCCCCTCGGCGACAGGGGCAGACACACGGGATAGGCGACCAAAGGAGAGACTCGTGGACAAGGATCGGATGGAAGGCAAGAAGAAGGAGATGGAGGGCGAAGCCCAGCAGAAGTGGGGCGAGGCGAAGGACAAGGCCCGCGACACCTGGGACGACGCGAAGGACAAGACGGAGGACCTGAAAGACGAGCGGGAGCGCAAAGGCGAGCCCGCCTC
This sequence comes from Gaiella sp., assembly GCA_035698545.1. Lineage (GTDB taxonomy): Bacteria > Actinomycetota > Thermoleophilia > Gaiellales > Gaiellaceae > Gaiella. Next base: position 10,420 of record DASSBV010000246.1, read on the forward strand.
CAAGGAGGCCTAGGCCCCCGAGCGACGGCGCGACGAGGCGCGCAAGAGACGCAAAAGCGCCCGCTCGTCGACGGACATCCGCGCGGGGCCGCGCGTGCGGCCCCCGCGGTAGTCCTCGAGCGTCCGGCCTGCGAGGTACGCCTCGACGACGACCGGGCTGACATATGACTCGCGCGCCACCGTCGGCGTGTTCCCGAGCTCCCGCCCGACGGTTGCCATTACGCGCGAGAGGATTCGCTTCGCGCCCGGCTCGCTCTCCGCCGGGCCCTGCCGTGCGAGCTCGCTGGCCGCGACGAGCGTCCCGCCCCACGTGCGGAAGTCCTTCGCGGTGAAGCCATTCCCGAGCTGCTCGCCGATGTAGTCGTTGAGATGCTGCGCGGTGAGTGCAACGAGCTCGCCCTCCCGCTCGTACCGGAACACCCGCGATCCCTCGAGCTCGAGGAGATGCCCGAGCTCCCGCGCCAGCGGAACGCTGCGCAGGGTACGGCGAACCAGCGCGTGGTTCTTCGTCCTGAACACGAAGCGAATCTCCTCGCCCTCGATCTCGACGTGGCGCTTCGTGAGCGTCGTGACGCCGTAGGTCCGGGCCGAGCGCGCGTGGCGGTCGCTGCCGACGCGAAACCACGCCTTGTTGACGACGCCGATCGCGATCGCGCACGCCCATTCCGGCTCGTACGGCCCGTGGCGGAGATCGTGCTCGGCGCGGGCGCGGAGCGTCGGCAGCCCGCGGGCGAACTCCAGCAGGCGGTCGAACTTCTCCTGGCCGCGCGCGGCTCGATGGCGTTCGCTGTACAGGTACTGCTTCCGGCCGGCGGAGTCGATGCCGGTCGCCTGAAGGTCGGCCGACGGGTTGGGCGAGATCCAGACGTCCTCCCAAGCCGGTGGGATCGCAAGCGACCGGAGCCGCTCGAGCTGCGCGTCGTCCGCGATCGCGCGCCCGCGCGAGTCGACGTAGCGAAACCGCCTGCGTCCGAGCCGGCGCCATCCACCGCGGCGTGCCATCGTCGAGCGAGGTACCCGAACGGGCGCGGGCCCGAAACGCCCCGCAGACACGTGCGCGCCGGTTAGCCTGCGAGGGTCGGAAAGCCCGCGAAGGAGGTCCTGCGTTGACGGTCGAGGAAGGTCAGCCCGCCCCCACGTTCACGCTTCGCAGCGACGGCGGCGAGGACGTCTCGCTCGCGTCCCTCCGCGGAAAGCCCGTCGTCCTCTACTTCTATCCAAAGGACGACACGCTAAGCAGCAATACAAAGTAACGAGCTGATGGATACTCGCAGGCGGTCTCGAGATCCGCCGGGTTGCTTGAGTCCCGCTTCACATACCAACGACAGCGTCGACGAACGTCTCAGTGAGACCGCTGACGAGGGCGAACTCGCCCTGGGCGTCACGCATCACCAGCCCCCACATGCTCGACGACGGGTCGAAGGCGACGAGATAGCCGCCTCCCTCCGCATCCTCTTGTAGGACGAGCCACATTTCGCGTGGCGCGGGCTGTGACCCATGGACCATGACGGTTACGGAAGTCGGCTCAATCAGGAAGTTGTGAATGTTCACGGACGAGATGCCGTGGACGCCGGCGAACGCTCCGGCGCTCGCGAGTTCGGCGTCAATCATGCGTTTGACGGCGGCTCGATCCATGCGAACCGAGGCCACGCTACCCCAGGCTGCGCAGAGCCGCGCGGCGAGGCGGTGACGATGACTTAGGTTTCAGGGGAACGGAGCAAGCACACCGACGAGCACAAAGTGAGGGCCACATGATCCAAGAAGGTAAGCCCGCGCCGGACTTCACGTTGGCGAGCGATACCGGGGGCGAGGTAACACTCTCGGAGCTCCGCGGGTCCCACGTCGTGCTCTATTTCTACCCTCGGGACGACACGCCCGGCTGTACAGCGCAGGCGTGCGGGATCCGCGACGCATGGGGCGAGTTCGAGGACGCCGGCGCGGTTGTCGTCGGGGTGAGCCCGGACGACGAGGCGTCCCACGCGAAGTTCAAGCAGAAGTACGACCTCCCGTTCACGCTGCTCGCCGACACGGACCACGAAGTGGCTGACGCGTACGGTGTCTGGGGCGAGAAGTCGTACGCGGGCAAGACGTACATGGGCGTCCACCGGTCGACCTTCGTGATCGACGCCGACGGAACCGTCGCGCGGATCTTCCCGGACGTCAAGCCGGCCGAGCACGCCGACCAGGTGCTCGAGGCACTTTCTCGCTGACGCGAGAAAGTGCCAGGATCTCGGCGACGCCCCGGCTACACTGAGCCTCCGCGCGGATGTGGCGGAATTGGTAGACGCGCACGGTTCAGGTCCGTGTGCCCGTAAGGGCGTGGAGGTTCAAGTCCTCTCATCCGCATGACGCGAAGCGCGGCCGACGATCGGGCCGCCGGAGGCGTCTCAATATCCGTGAGACGTCTTCTCCTCCCCCTCCTCATCCTCGTCGCAGCCGCGCTCGCCGGCGCCCTCACGGGTGGACACCACGCAGCCGCCGCTCGACCCGTCAGCGAGGTCGTCGTGCAGCTTGCGGCGCCTCCTCTCGCGTACGACGGATCGAAACGCGCACGCGCGCGGATCGACGCGGAGCAACGCCGCTTCGTCGGGGCGCTCCGAGCAACGGTGCCCGACGCGACCGTGCGCTGGCGCTACCGGATCGTGACGAACGGGCTGGCGGTCGCGCTGCCCGGCTCGGAGATCCGGCGCCTCGGGGCGCTCCCCGGCGTGAAGCGCGTCTACTTCGGCTCGTCGTACCAAGCGCTCGCCGGCCCTGACGCCGCCACGATCAAGGCGCGCCAGCTGCCGGAGCCGCCGCTCGCCACGGATGGGGCCGGCGTGAAGATCGCGATCATCGACGACGGCGTCGACCAGACGCACCCGTTCTTCGATCCGACCGGGTACACGATGCCCGCGGGCTTCCCGAAGGGACAGGTCGGCTTCACCACCGCGAAGGTGATCGTCGCGCGCTCGTTCGTGCCGCCCGGGACCACGTGGCGTTACGCCGGCAGGCCGTTCGACCCGCAGCAGTCGGAGCACGCGATGCACGTCGCCGGAATCGCCGCCGGGAACGCGAACACGCTCGCGGACGGCGCCCGGATCGGCGGGATCGCCCCGCGCGCGTACATCGGCAACTACAAGGCGCTCACGATCCCGACCGACGCGAACGTCGGGCTCGACGGGAACGCGCCCGAGCTCGTTGCCGCGATCGAGGCGGCCGTCCAGGACGGAATGGACGTGATCAACCTCTCGATCGGCGAGCCGGAGATTGCGCCGCAGCACGACGTCGTCGCGCTTGCGCTGGACGCGGCGGCGGCGGCCGGGGTCGTCCCGGTCGTCGCGGCGGGGAACGACTTCAACGAGTTCGGCGCGGGATCGCTGGCCTCACCGGGAACGTCGGAGCGCGCGATCACCGTCGGGGCCACGACCTCGGGTGCCTCGCCGGCGATGGCGAGCTTCTCGTCGTCGGGCCCGACGCCGATCTCGCTCAGGCTCAAGCCCGACGTCGTCGCGCCCGGCACCGCGATCCTCTCCGCGCAGCCCGGCGGCTGGGGCGCCCTCTCGGGGACGAGCATGGCGACGCCGCACGTCTCCGGCGCGGTCGCACTGCTCCTGCAACGCCACCCCGACTGGAGCCCCGAGCAGGTGAAGGCCGCCCTCACCGTCACGGCCCGGCCGGTCGGCGCCGCAGCAGCATCGCCGACGCGGACGGGCGCGGGGCTCGTCGACGTCGCGGCCGCCGACCAACCGCTCGTCCGGCCCACGCCGACGGCCGTCTCGTTCGGCCTCGTTCCCGCCTCCACGGCCGCGCACCGAGACCTTCGCCTCGACGACGCGGGTGGAGGGGCCGGCACGTGGTCGACCAGCTTCGAGCCGACCCGCGTACCGGACGGGACGGCCCTCTCGGTGCCGGCACAGGTCGTCGTGCCGGGGACGCTCGCGCTCGATCTCGCGGCGGGCGGGCGAGAGGGCGAGCTCGGAGGCGTCATCGTCCTGCGCCGGGACGGCGTCGCGCGCCGGATCCCGGTCTGGGGCCGGATCTCCGTCGCCCACCTCGCCGCGGCCCAGGCACCGGTCCTCCGACGGCCGGGGATCTACACGGGGAACACACGCGGGCGCGCGTCAAGCGTCGACGTCTACCGCTATCCCGAGGTGCCCGACGGCGGCATGGTCACGAGCCGTCTGCGCGGGCCCGAGCAGGTTTTTCGCGTCGAGCTGCGCCGGCAGGTGGCGAACGTCGGCGTCGTGATCACGTCCCGGAAACGGGGCGTGCGCGTGGAGCCGCGCTTCGTCGAGAACGGCGACGAGAACCGCCTCACCGGCTATGCCGCGCTCCCGTTCGACCTCAATCCCTACGTCGACGAGTTCGAGCAGCCGACGCTCGCTTCGGGGGCGATCGCCCCGCTGCCGGGCACGTATGCCGTCGTCTTCGACAGCCCCACCCGCGCAGGCGCGGGGGCGTTCACGTTCCGGTTCTGGGTCGACGACACGACTCCGCCGAGCGCGAGGCTGACCGCGCGCTCGGTCCGCGTCGGGCTACCGCTTCGAGCCCGCGTCCGCGACACCGGCGCCGGCGTCGACCCGAGGTCGCTCGAGGCGACGGTCGACGGCCGCACCGTCGGCGCGCGGCTCGTCGGGAACGAGGTGCGTGTCTCGACGATCGGAGTCGAGCCCGGGACCCACCGGCTGCGCCTCTCGGTCGCGGACTACCAGGAGACGCGTAACATGGAGAACGTCGCGCGGATCCTGCCGAACACGCGCGTGCTGACGGCCTCCGTGACCGTCCGCCGGCGTTAGGGCGGCGTCAGGGGCGCTTCGAGCGAGGCTCTTCGATCGTCGGCAGCGCGTCCAGGTCGCGCGTCACGCTCTCGACGAAGTCGTCGTCCTCGGGGCTGATCACGCGGAGTTTCGCCTTCCGCTTTTCTCGCTCGCGTCGGCGGCGCGCATCGGCGCCCACGACGCCCGAGACCCTCGGCCACTCCGCGGCGACGACCAGGAGGACGCCGAGGGCGAGCAGGACGATCCACGGCCAGCTCACCCTCGCCATTCTAGTACGGACGCACCAGGCTCGCGCGCGCCTTTTCGACCCGCGGACGCGCGGCGCAGCCTTCGAGGTGGTCGTCGACCAGACCCATCGCCTGCATGAACGCGTAGACCGTCGTCGGGCCCACGAAGCTCCAGCCGCGCCGCTTCAGCTCCTTCGCCAGCGACCGCGACTCGTCGGTGTGCGCGAGACCCAGCAACGATTCGCGCGTGACCCGGCGCGGTCTTGCCGAGCTCGACGGCTCGAAGCGCCACACGAACGCGGCCAGCGAGCCGGCCTCCTCGACGAGCTCCTCCGCGCGGCGCGCGTTCGAGATCGCCGACTCGATCTTGCCGCGGTGCCGGACGATCGACGCGTCGCCGAGCAGCCGCTCGACGTCGCGCGGCCCGAACCGGGCGACCCGCGTGAAGTCGAAGCCGGCGAAGGCACGCCGGAACGCCTCCCGCTTGCGGAGGATCGTGAGCCACGAGAGGCCCGACTGGAACCCCTCGAGCGTGAGCTTCTCGAACAGGCGGACGTCGTCGGTGACCGGGAGGCCCCACTCGTCGTCGTGGTACGCGCGAAGGGAAACTGAGTGGGTGCCAGGATTGATCCCGGCACCCACACTGCTTTCACCTGCGCCCCACCAGCACCGCGCGACTCCGTCCTCCCCGTGGACGACGCCCGCGACGTCAGCCGGCAAACACCACCTCCATTGGCAGGTCGGCGAGCGGGATGCCGCCCGACGCGGTCACGAGCCACGTGTCCTGCATGTAGAGGCAGTCTTCGCCGTTCTCTGCGATCGCGTGCGGGTGCATCGAGAGAACCATGTTCTCCGCGAGCTCCGTCTCGATGCCTTCGCCGATCTTCGGAAACTCGATCATCGTCATCCCGATCGAGTGGCCCGTGACGTGGCCGAGGTGGTAGCCGCGGTCGTGGAACCCCTTCGAGACCGCCATGTGGACGTCGTGACAGGTCGCCCCGGCCCGCATCACGCTCTTCGCTGCCTCGTAGTACTCGCCGTAGGCGTCGGCCATCGCGGCCGTGTCCGCGGAAAGAGTCGTCCCTTCCGAGGCGAGCGCGCGCGAGACCTCAACCCAGTGCATGCCGGGCCCGGCGACCTCGAGCGACGGGAGCACGAAGTCTCCGAGCACCTCGTACTTTCGCGCGATCTTGAACTCCGGGAGGGCAACGCCCGAGCGGCCAGGCGCGGTCAGGACCATGTTCATCGTCAACCGGCCGCAGCCCTCGGCCACGAAGTACTCCTCGGCCGCCGCCATCACCTCGGCCGCTGTCCGGCCCGGCGCGTACGCGTCGGCGAACAGCTCGAAGCCCCGGCGGTTGATCCGCACCGAGTCCTTCACGCTCTCCAGCTCGGCGTCGCTCTTCACGGCTCGGGCAAGGTCGAACTCGACGTCGAACGGGACGACGTCGAACGCCTCGAGCTCGCGGTAGTCGCGCACGGTCATCACGTAGTCGAGGCCGTACACGCCGATCCGGCGCCAGCCCCGATCCTTCGCGTGGTCGGCGATCGCCCGGCCGGGGTGCGGGTCGAAACGCTGCTCGACCTGCGTGGTTCCGTGCTCGCCGACATAGCGCGCCTCGGCGGGGAAGACGACGAACGGATCGCCCTCGGCGGGCAAGACGACGTACGCGTAGCGGTGGACGATCTGGAAGCCGGAGAGGTACGTGACCGCTCCCTCGAAGCCCGAGTACTCGCTCCCTGCCACGACGAGCCCGTCGAGCGCGTGCTCGGCCATCGCGGCGCGGACGTTGGCGAAGCGCCGGTCCAACTCGAGGGAAACGGAGTGGGTAACAGGCTGAAGCCTGTCACCCA
>DASSBV010000247.1:0-41823 GCA_035698545.1 Gaiella sp.
CCGTGCTCGACGATCGCTCGGGCGGCGTCGTGCACGACCCCGTTGCCCGTCGCCCGGCGGCTTTCCAGCGAGAGGTCGAATTCCGCGAACGAAAGCTCGACTCCCACGACGTCCGGCTGAAGCACGCGTAACGCAGCCTCGAGGAGCTCCTGGCCTGTCTGGTCACCACCCAGGATCACGATCGTGCGCGCGTCCATCGGGTGGCAGTCTAGTGGTGCGGATGCTTGCGCATCCGCACTAGAATTACGCCAGAGATATTGCGTATCATCTTGGCGTCTACATAATCCAACACCTGGGAAAATCGCATCGGCGATTTCCTCATTGGAGGGTCAATCGTGGCACGAAAGACGGTTCTCGTTTGCGACTCCTGCGGCAAGGAAGTCGAGGAAGGAAAAGGCGCGGTGCTTCGCGTGACGTTCAACGACGCGCGACGCGGCGCGAAAGCGGCGGATCTCTGCGACTCCTGCGCAGGGGGAATGCCCGGCGCCGCAGTTGCACGCCGCGGGCGAAAGCCCAAGTCGCTTGCCTGATCTTCGCTGAGAGCGCATTTCCCGTCGATTCCCGTCCCGGCCGTAAGCCGGGGCGGGAAGTCGGCCCGACTACCATGCACCGGTGGGACTCTCCCTCGTCGTCGGGCCGGCGCATGCCGGAAAGGTCGCGCTCCTGCTCGACCGGTTCGTCGAGGAGATCGACCGCGACCCCTGGCTGGTCGTGCCGAATCGCCTCGAAGCCGATCGCGCCGAACGGGAGCTCGTCGCGCGGTGCAACGGGCTGCTCGCCGGCACCGTCGGAACGTTCGACTCGTTGTTCGAGTCGCTCGCCTTCGGAGACGGTGAGGCGCTACGGCTGCTCGGTGAGGCAGAGCGCCATGTCGTGCTCCGGCGGGTCGTCGACGACACGGCCTCGCCGGCCGCTCGCCACCCCGGGTTTGCGGACGCACTCGCGCGCACCCTCGCCGAGGTCGACGGCGCCCTCGTCGAGCCGGACGATCTAGCGGAACCGCTCGCAGGGCTCGTCCGCGGGTATCGCGCAGAGCTCGAGCGCCTTCATGCCTGGGATCGCGGCGCGCTTCGCAGGCACGCGATCCGCCGGCTCACCGGCGAGCTCGATGCCTGGGACGGGCGTCCGGTCCTCGCCCACGGCTTCGAGGATCTGACCGCTGCCGAGTGGAGGCTGCTGGAGGCGCTCGCCGCGCGCGCCGAGGTACACGTCTCGCTCCCCTACGAGCCTGGACGCGCCGTCTACGCGTCGCTCTCACGGACCGCACGCGACCTCGCGACGCTCGCAGGCGGCGAAGTCGTCGAGCTGCCGCCGCGCGCCGAGGAGTATCTGCCGCAGTCGCTCGCGCAGCTCGAACGTGAGCTGTTCGCCGACGCACCCGGCAAAGCTGGTCTCGACGGCTCGATCCGCTTTCTGGAAGGAGCCGGCACCCGCGGAACCCTGGAGCTCGTCGCCGAGGAGATTCTCGCCGAGGCGCGGGCAGGAACGGCGCTGGACGAGATCGCAGTGATCTGCCCCTCCGTCGAGTCCGTCCGCGTCCCTCTCGAGGCGGCATTCGCGGCGTTCGGCGTCCCCGTCGCGTTCGAGGGAAGGGCCCCGCTGCGCTCGACCGCCCTCGGCCACTCGCTGCTCTCGCTGCTGCGTTTCGCATGGCTCGGCGGCGAGCGGTCGGCGCTCTACGCACATCTTCGCTCGCCGTACTCGGGGGTCTCGCGTCGTGACGTGGACTGGGTCGAGGGAAAGCTGCGCGGCCGGGGGATCGTGCGAGGGGAGAGGGCGATCGAGGTCACGCTCGAGCTCCGCGCGGGTCGCGCCCTGCCGACCTACGACCTGGTCGCCGCGGAGCAGGTTCCGGTCGCCGCCGTACGCACCCTCGTCGACGCGATGCTCAGAAACGCGCACGGAACGCTCACGCCGCCACTCGACGAGAGCTCCCTGGCCGACCTGCGAGCACACGACGCGATCACGCGAACGCTTGCAGAGCTCGAGACATTCGAGGCCGGAGGCACGGACACGGGGCGGCGGGAGGTGCTCTCCGCCCTCGAGCGGACGACCGTCCGCAGTGGGCCGGCGGGGGCTCCGGGCCGCGTCGCCGTACTCGACTTCCTCCGCGCCCGCACGCGGCGCTTCGACACCGTCTTCGTGCTCGGGCTGGAGCAGGGGACGCTGCCGCGGCGCGCCCGCGTCGAGCCGTTCCTCGACGACGACGAGCGGCGCGCCCTCGACGAGCGCTGTGGAGGACGGCTCGTGCGCCCCGATCCGGCGAGCCGTGACCGCTATCTCTTCTCGACGGCGTGCACCCGGCCGCGCCGGCGGCTGGTCCTCGTCCGGCAGGCTGTCGGCGACGAGGGCTCACCGCGCGAGCCGAGCCCGTTCTGGGAGGCCGTCCGGGATGTGTTCGACGCCGACGAGGTGCGGCACCACACGGTCAGGCGGCCTTTGTCCGCGCTGACGCGCGAGATCGAGTCAGCGCCGACCGAGCGTGAGCGGCTGCGGGCCCTGGCTCGCATGTCGGTCGCCAGGCCCGCCGACGCGGTCGCGCTCGCGCGCGAGAACGGCTGGGAGCGACGCCTGCGCCGGGCGACGACGGCGTTCGACCGGCCCACGAGCCTGACGCACGAGCGTGCGCTTCGCCTGCTCGGCAGCCGGGATGCGTACTCCGTCTCGGAGCTCGAACGCATGGCCTCGTGCTCCGCGGCCTGGTTCGTGGAGCGCTACCTGCGCCCGGCCACGATCGACAAGGAGATCGACCGGATGATGCGCGGCTCGATCCTCCACGCGGCGCTCCAGCGCTTCTATCAGCAGCTGCCGAGCGCGATTCCCGGCGCCGACCGGGTGGACGAGGGGAACGTCGAGGCTGCCGTCGCGCTGATGCACGAGTGCGTCACGCAGGCGGTGGAGAGCGGGCTCCGCATCGACGCCGGCGACCTCGACCGCCGCGAGCTCGAGCAGGGGCTCCAGCGCGACCTCGAGCAGCTCGTCCGGGACGAGGCGGCTTCACCGTCCCCGTTCGTCCCGCGCCATCTCGAGGTCTCGTTCCGCGACTACGAGCTCGAGCCCGGCGTCGTCGTCAGCGGGAAGATCGATCGGGTGGACGGCGACCGGATGGGCGCGCGGGGGATCGTCGTCGACTACAAGTCGGGCGCGGCGTCGTCGGCGGCGGAGATCCGCGAGCGCGACCTCCTCCAGCTGCCGCTCTACATGCTCGTGCTTCGCGACCAGCTGGGGCTCGAGCCGGTCGGCGGCATCTACGTGCCCGTCGGCGGCGGCCGTCGGGCACGGGGGATGCTCCGCGCCGGGGACGAAGGCATTCCGGGCTTCAGCGCACGCGACTACCTCGAGCCGGAGGAGTTCGGCGAGGCGATCGACCGCGCGCGGGGCACAGCGGTGGGGCTCGTCCAGCGGATCCGCGGCGGGGACGTACGCCACGACCCGCACGGCGGCGACTGCCCGCACTGGTGCGACCTCTGGCGCATCTGCCGCAAGGAGCGAGCGTGAGGCCCGCCCCGAACGAACAGCAGCGAAAGGCGATCGAGGCGAGCGGAGGCGTCTTCGTCGCGGCCGGGGCAGGCACGGGCAAGACCGCCGTGCTCGTCGAGCGGTTCGCGCGCGCTGTCGTGGACGACGGGCTCGACGTCCAGTCGCTCCTCGTGATCACGTACACGGAGCGCGCCGCCGGGGAGCTGCGGGCGAGGATCCGCGAGCTCCTGCTCGCCCGGGGCCGCCCCGACCTCGCGCTCGAGCTCGACGGCGCCTGGGTCTCCACGATCCACGGGTTCTGCCGGCGGCTGCTCGGCGCGCACCCTCTGGAGGCGGGAGTCGACCCGGCCTTCCGGGTGCTCGACGAGCCGCAGGCGCTGGTGATCCAGGCCGAGGCCTTCTCTGTCGCGTTGGAGCGCTTCTGCGCAGCCGACGAGCCGGACCGATGGCGGCTGCTCGCGACCTATGGCGCTGCGGGCCTGCGCCAGATGCTTGCCGGCGTCTATGCGACCCTTCGGTCGGCGGGGCGGGACCTCGTGCTCGAGCCGGGCGTGCGCGCCGGTCTCGGGGAGCGCGTGGAGGAGCTCCGCGAGGCGGCGCGTTGTCTCGTCGACGACACCCGCGCCACGGAGCTCCAGCGCGGGGCGGCCCAGGGGACGCTCGACCTCCTGATCGCGTCGACCTTGCCCGAGCGCCTGCTCGCCCTTACGGAGCTGCGGCCCCGCGGGCCCCGTTCGGCGACGTTCGTCGAGGCACGGGAAGCTGTGGTCGCCGCGGCCCTCGAGGAGCTCGCGGCGCGCGACCGCGAGCTGCTCCAGGAGCTCCTCACCGAGTTTGCGGATGCCTATGCGGAGGCAAAGGCGCGCGAGGCCGCACTCGACTTCGAGGACCTCCAGCTCCGCGCGCGCGACCTCCTGCGTTCGGACGACGAGATCCGGGAGCGGACGCGCCAGCGGTTCCGCTCGATCATGGTCGACGAGTTCCAGGATACGAACCGTCTCCAGACCGAGCTGCTCGACCTCCTTTCCGAGGGCACCGGCGGAGATCTCTTCGTCGTGGGCGACGAGTTCCAGTCGATCTACGGCTTCCGCCATGCCGACGTCGCGGTCTTCCGGGAACGGCGCGCCGAGGCGGAGACCGTGCTGCCGCTCACGCTCAACCATCGCTCGCAACCCGAGGTCCTCGCTGCGGTCAACGAGCTCTTCGGCGCGGAGTTCGGCGACGAGTTCCAGCGGCTCGAGCCCGCCGGTGGGGCGGCCGAGCCGGCGCTTTCGAGCGCTTTCGAGCTGCTCGTCACCGACAAGGCCGCCGCCGGCGAGGCAGACGTGCACTGGCGCCGCTCCGAGGCGCGACACGTCGCCCGTCGCGTCCGCGAGCTCGTCGACGCGGGCGTGGCGAGCCCGGGCGAGATCGTGCTGCTGTTCGCGGCAGGCACGGACGCCGAGTGGTTCGAGGAGGAGCTCCGTGCGCTCGACCTGCCGACGTACCGGGCGGCGGGCCGGAGCTACTTCGGCCAGCAGCAGGTCGTCGACCTCCTTGCGTACCTCCGCCTGCTGCTCAACCGCTACGACGACGAGGCGCTCCTGACCGTGCTCGCCTCGCCGTTCGTGGGCGTCTCGAACGACGCTCTGGTGCTGATCCGGGCCGACGCTTCTCGACAGCCGATCTTCCGCGGGGTCGAGCGGTCGCTTCCCGGCGACCTGCCCGATAGCGACCGCCGCCTGCTACTCGCGTTCCGGCAGCGCTATGACCGCCTGCTCGAGCTTGCGGCGCGCGCGCCGCTCGAGCTCCTCTGCGAGCGCATCCTCTCCGAGCACGACTATGACCTCGCCGTGCTCGCACGGCACGACGGGCCGCGACGCTACGCGAATCTTCGCAAGCTCGCCCGCCTCGCGCGGTCGTACGAGGAGCTCCGCGGAGCCGACCTCGAGGGCTTCGTCCGGTTCGTCGAGGGCCAGGAGGCGCTGGGCGCGAGGGAGTCGGATGCGGTCTCGGAGGAAGAGGGCGGCGACGCGGTGCGACTGCTGACGATCCACGCCGCGAAGGGCCTGGAGTTCAAGGTCGTCGTCGTCGCCGACGCAGGACGCATCCGGCCACCGGTCTCGGACATCCTCGCCCTCTCGGACGGTCGGTTCGGCTTCAAGGTCGCCCATCCCGCGACCGGCACGCGGGTGGGAACCGCGTCGTACCGTGACGTGAAAGGCGAGCGCGAGCGCGCCGAGCAGGCCGAGCGCCTGCGCCTGTACTACGTCGCGATGACCCGCGCGATGGAGCGCCTCATCGTCTCCGGCTCGGTCGGCGCACGCGAGGACGGCGCCGAGGAGACGCCGATCGCATGGGTGCTCGGCAGGCTCGGGCTCGAGGAGGAGGTCCGTGAACGCGGGGTGGAGGAGCCGTACGAGGTCGAGCGCGGCGGCGCCCGGGTCTTGCTCCGGATCGATCGCGGCCAGCCGGCGCCGGAGCGTTCGCGCGTCGCGCTGGACGCCGAGGAGCTGCCGCTCGAAGTCGGCCAGCTCGCCCTGTTCGAAGGCTCCGGCGAGCAGGTGCCGCCCGCGGCGCCGCGCCTGCGCGAGCTCGAGGCGATCCCCGACCCGCCGTTGCACCACGTCTCGCGCCTCTCGTTCAGCGCAATCTCGCTCTTCGAGCGCTGCTCGTACCGCTACTACGCCGAGCGTGTCGCGGGGATGCGGCCGACGCCGTGGCGGACCGGGGAAGGGGACGGGGAGGGGGAACTCCACGCAACCGAGCTCGGCGACGCGGTGCATCGCCTGCTCGAGCGGATCGACCTCGCCCGCCCGGCGCCGCCCGCGGAGCTCGAGGAGCTCGTGCGCGGCTGGTATCCCGCCGTCTCCGCCGCGGAGCTCGAGCGGGCTCGGGGGCTCGTCGAGGCCTACTGCGGCTCCGACCTGGCGCATCGCGTCGCGTCGCTCGACGGCGTCCGGGTCGAGCGTCCGTTCGCGTTCCTGCTCGACGACGTGCTGTTGAACGGCCGCCTCGACGTGCTCTGGCGCGACCAAGAGCGTGCGCTCGTCCTGGACTACAAGACGAACGCGCTGGGCGGGCGAGACCCGGGCGAGATCGTCGAGCACGAGTACCACGGCCAGCGCGCCGTGTACGCGCTCGCGTGCCTCCGTGCCGGCGCGAGCGTCGTCGAGGTCGTCTACCAGTTCCTCGAGGCGCCCGACGAGCCTGTCTCGGCCACGTTCACCATGGCGGATGTCGCGGCGCTCGAGGATGAGCTCGGCGGAGTCGTCGCGAGAATTCGCCAGGGTGACTTCCGGCCCACTCCGAGCGAGTTCGCGTGCGCGGGTTGTCCCGCTCTCGACCGCGTCTGCGCCGGGCCGCGCCTCGGCTCCGAGCCGGACGGGGCGCCTCTGCCGGAGCTGACGGCCGCGGGGTAGCGTCTACGCAATGAGGGTGGCGGCGCTCTACGACGTCCACGGCAACCTTCCCGCGCTCGAGGCCGTGCTCGGCGACCCGCGCTGCGCCGCGGCCGACGCGATCGTCTGCGGCGGCGACCTCGTCGTCGGACCGTATCCGGCCGAGTGTCTCGATGCTCTCGAGGCCTATGGGGAGCCGGTGCGCTTCATCACCGGAAACTGCGACCGGGAAGCAGTCGAGGCACCTCCGGCAGGCGAGCTCGGCGTCGCATCGACGTGGAGCAACGAGCGGCTCGGTCGCGAGCGGACGGCCCGCGTGGGCCGCTGGCCGCTGACGGTGGCGCTCGAGCTGCCGGACACGGGCCGCGTGCTCTTCTGCCACGCGACGCCGACCTCCGATCTGCCGATCCTCACGCGGATCACGCCCGAAGACGACGTGGCTCGCGAGCTCGGCGACGTCTCGGCGGTGGTCGTAGTGTGCGGGCACACGCACGTCCAGTACGACCGTCGTGTGGGGAGCGTCCGACTCGTCAACGCCGGAAGCGTCGGGATGCCGTACGAGGGCTCGGGGGACGCACGCTGGGCGTTGCTCGCCGACGGGGAGGTCGAGCTGGTGACGACGGCCTACGACACGGAGGCGGCGCTCGCACGACTCGAGCAGCCGGGCTTCCCGCTCTTCCGGCAGTGGTTCGTCGACTCGTTGCGCGGCGACGTGAGCGCGGAGGAGGCGACAACATCGTTCGAGAGCCGGCGCGTCGCTCAGTAGTGCGTAGCTACGTCGCCGAGGCGCGGAGGCGCGGCCTCGGCACCCGCAAGGAGCGCATCCGTCCGATCGTCGAGCGTCTCGCCGCGGAGCACGCGGACGCGACGATCGCCCTCCGTTTCCGCACCGACGTGGAGCTCCTGATCTCCGTGATGCTCTCGGCGCAGACGACGGACGTGAACGTCAACCGGGTCACCGAGAAGCTGTTCGAGAAGTACCGACGACCCGAGGATTACCTCGCCGTGCCCGTCGAGGAGCTCGAGCGCGACGTCTACGCGACCGGCTTCTACCGCCAGAAGACGAAGTCGATCCGCGGCGCGATGCGAGTTCTCCTCGAGGAGTTCGACGGTGTCGTCCCACGCCGGCTCGACGACCTGCTCCGGCTCCCGGGCGTCGCCAGGAAGACCGCGAACGTCGTCGCCGCCGAGCTCGGTCATGCGCAGGGAATCGTCGTCGACACGCACGTCCGGCGGTTGTCACAACGCCTCGGGCTGACGCGGAACGAGGACCCTGTCAAGATCGAGCGTGACCTTCAGCGCATCATGCCGCGCGCCGACTGGGCGCGGTTCCCGCATCTGCTGATCTGGCACGGCCGGCGCATCTGCATCGCGCGTCGTCCCGCCTGTGAGGCCTGCGTGCTCGTCGATCTGTGCCCGTCGGCGCGCATCGACGCCGCGGCGGTCTAGCGGCCTCAGGGCCGGACCCACCGCTGGACGACGAGGTCGTCCCCGGCGTGCTCCTCGGAGAGCAGCGCGTAACGCGGCGCCGACACCACGCCGCGGCCCGATCGAGTCGAGTGTCTCGCGTCGCCGGCGACGACCACGAACACCGCCTCCCCTCGGCCGACACGACTCAGGCGCAGCTCGGGCGCGTAGTAGGAGAACGCCGCCCGCGCGCGCTCGGGCAGCACCACCACCGTGTCCTTGTCGCCTGCGCGCGTCTCCACGAAGCGGGCCGCGGCGCGCCAGTTCTCCGGCTGGTCGCGCGCGGCTGCGCTGGCGAGCGCCGCGACGGCGACGACTGCGAGCGCGGCGCCCGTCGCAAGGCGGACGCCGCTGTCGATGATTGCGAACAGCCCGACGCCGGCGCCGAGCGCCAACCCGCCTGCTGTCACGGTGAGCGCCGTCCGCGGATACACCGGGAGGACGGCTCCGGCTGCCAGCACGACGAGAATGGGCATCACGACGAGCCCGGCGACGAGCGCCGCCTTCCAGCGGCCGCGCTCCGGCTCCGAGCGTCGATGGAGCGAGATCACTCCCCAGACGGCGAGGGCGGCGACGACCGGGCTCCAGCCGAGCGCGCGCCCGATGCCTGCGCCGACGTCGCCGAGCTCGAGCGGCCCGGCGCCGTCCGGCGCGTCCGCGCGGTCGAGCGCCGCGGCCGTGAGCAGGAGACCGCACTCGACGACGGCGATGCCGAGCGCCGGCACCGCGAGTCGCAGATCGAGCTCTTTCCAGGCCACGCCGGCGGCTACCAGCTGCGCCGCCAGCGCACTCACCGCGATCGGGTGCGTGAGCGGCAGTGCAACGGCGCTCAGGGCGTAGACGGCCCACCAGAAGGCGTTCCCCCGGTCGACCGCACGGGCGAACAGCGCGCTCGAGACCAGCATCGCCGCCAGGGCGAGCGCAAGCGGCCCGACCGTTCGCGACAGCGAGACGACACCGACCGACGTGGCGAGGACGATCGAGGCCGCCGCGCCCGCACGCCGTCCGGCCAGCCGACGGCCGAGCCGATAGGCGGCGATCGCCGCGACGACGCCCGCGATCACCGACGGAAGGCGGAGCCAGACCTCGGAGCTGTCGACGGAGGCGAGAGGCTGGAGGAGCGCGAGGTAGCCCGCCCTCGCAGGGTCGTTCGAGATGGCGTGCTCGACGACGTCCGAGAACGACCCCTGCGCGGCCGAAAGCAGCGACGCCTCGTCGACCACCAGGGCACGCCGTCCGAGAACGGCGAGGCCGAGCACCGCGGCGAGCGCGGGGCCGAGGAACGGCAGCACGCGATCGAGGGCGGCGAGAAGCCGCCCGGCCGCGGCATCCGTATCGTCCGCGGGGGACCGGGTGTGGGCCGGAGCGCTCACCCGCCCCGAGGGTAGCGTCACGATCGGCGGGACCCCCGCTGCCCGTCATTCGGGCGCGATGCCACGATACGCTCGGCGTCGTCATGTCACGTCGGTGGCTTGCGGCAGGTGCGGCGGCCGTCGTCGCAGCCGCGACGCTCGCGGCGATCGGCGGCTGGCACCTCCTGCGGCGGGACGACGTCGAACCGGCGACCGTCGCGGACGCCGTCGCTTCGTTCCGCGCGCAGGAGGCGAGCGCTGCGGCCACCGGTCACCCGGCGACTCCGATTCCGACCGGCGTGTACGTCTACGAGACCGACGGCTTCGAGCAGACCGACGCGCTCGGCGGCGCGACCCACCGGTATCCGTCGACGTCCACGATCAGCGTCACCGGCCACCCGTGCGGCGTTCTCCTCCGCTGGGACGTCCTCGACGGTCGCTCCACGACGTGGCAACTCTGCCTCGGCTCCGACGGATGGACGCAAAAGGTGCGGGACGAGCGGCATACGTTCTTCGGGATCGGCGACCAGACGACGTACCGGTGCCCCGGTACTGCTTTCCGGCCGCAGGGCGACAAGCCCGGCACGACGTTCTCGGTCGCGTGCAGGGCGGGCGAGGAAACCGAGCGCGGCCGCGGCCGGGTCGTGGGTCGCGAGTCGTGCTCGGTGGGCGGCTCGGCGGTCGACTGCGCGCATGTCCGTACGCGAACCACGTTCGGCGGCGAGACGAGCGGCACGGCGACCTTCGACTTCTGGCTCGCCCGCTCGACGGGATTGCCCGTCGCGATCGAGATGGTCAGCCGCACGACGAACGACTCGTTGATCGGCGACGTGCACTACGAGGAGGAGGTGTCGCTCCGGCTGACCTCCCTGACGCCCCGCCGGTGAGGCGTAGGGGCCGACGCCTCGCGGCACTGCGCCTTGCGCCCGACGGACGCCCTCGGCCCGACGCGCCCTTCGGGCGAGGACCGGTTGCCGCGAAGGCGCTCCGCCTGGCGCTGGAAGGCACCGCGGCTGTGGCCTCGCGGATGCCCGTGAGGGTCGCGCACGGGCTCGCGGTCACCGGTGGTCGCGTCGAATGGGCAGCCCGGCCCGGAAAGCGCCGCACGCTGGCCCAGAACCTCGGCCACGCCCTCGGTCTCCCGCCCTCGGATCCGTGCGTGGCGCGGCTCGTACGGCGGGAGATCCTGAACGAGGCTCGTCGCTCGGCAGACCTGCTCTGGGCGCTCGGGCGGCCCGACGAGCTGCTCCAGACGATCGTGGTGGACGGCCGCGAGCATCTCACGGAGGCGCTCGCGTTGGGAAAGGGCCTCTTGCTCGTGTCTGCGCACCTCGGCGGCTGGGAGGTCGCGACGGCGGCGCCCCGGGCGTTCGTGCCCGTGCGCACGACGGCGATCGTCACCGACGACTGGATCGCCTGGGCAGCGGACGGCGCTCGGGCCCGTGCGGGCCTCGGGAGGATCTACGACACGGAGCCGGTGACGCGCGCCGCAGGGCTTCTCCGAGCAGGGGAGGCGGTGCTCGTGCTCGGCGACTACGCCAAGAGCTCGATGCGGACGTATCCCGTCCGACTGTTGGACGCCGTTGCCGAGATGCCGGCCGGCGTCGTGGTGCTCGCGCGGCTCTGCGGCGCGCCCATCGTGCCGTTCGCCGTGCTTCCGCTCGGTCCGAGGCGTTGGCGGGTGGCAGTCGAGCCGCCGCTCGAGCCGGTGCCGCGAAAGAGCGGCCGGGAGGGCGAGCAGGAGCTCCTCCAGCGTCTGGCGGACCGCTGGACGGCACAGCTCCGCGCCCACGCCGAGCACTGGGCCGCCGTGTACCCGATCGCCTGGAGCGAGATGTGAGACGGCCCTCTCTGCGACGCGAGCTTGCAATCGGGCTCGGTGTCTACGCCGCGTACCTCCTGGTGCGCCGCAGGGTGCTCGCCGCCGACGGCCGCGAGCGCGGGCGGCGGGCGGCGGAGCGGGTCGCCGCCGTCGAGTCGCGTCTTGGCATCGCGCGCGAGCGGGAGCTTCAACGCGCCGCGCTTCGATTTCCTCGTCTCGTGGCAGGCGCCAATGCCGGCTACGCGGTCTTCAACATCGGGCTGACCGTCGGGTGGCTGGTCTACCGCTATCGGAGGCGGGACCCCGGCTACCTCCGCCTCCGTCGGGCGTGCATGCTCGCGCACCTCGGAGCCCAGCCGATCTTCCTTCTCCGGCCCATCGCTCCGCCGAGAACGCTCCCGCGGATCGTCGACACGCTGCGAGAGGTCAGCGGCCTCGACCTCGAGCATCCCGTCCTCGTCCGCCTCTACAACCCCGTCGCCGCAATGCCGAGCCTCCATGTCGCGTTCGCGACGGTCACCGCCTGCGCCGCGGCGGAGCGAAGCTCCTCGCGGACGGTGGCCGTGGGCGCATTCGCGTATCCCTCGCTCGTCGTCGTGGTCGTCACGGCGACCGGGAACCACTTCGTACTCGACAGCGCCGCCGGGGCGGCGCTGGGCGCGCTGGCCTGGAGGCTTGCCTGAACGACGCCGACAGGGATCCTGGGCTCAACGTGCCGGCGGGCTGGCGTGTGGCCCTCGCCGTCGTTCTCGCCGGGTTGCTCACCGTCGGGGTCGCGCTCCTCATCGCGAGGGCGGCCGGCTTCTCGCGCGTGCGCGAGGCGCTCGCGGATGCCGACGCACGGTGGTTCGTGGTGTGCTTCGTTGCAGAAGGTGTGGCGTTCGGCGCCTACGCATTCGTCCTGCGCGACGCGATGGAACGCGGAGGAGGGCCGCGGCTCCGTTACCGGCTCTCGCTGCACCTCACGTTCGCGAGCCTCGGCGCGACGCGCGTGATCGCGGCCGCGGGCGCGGGCGGCCTCGCGGTGGCGTGGTGGTGCTTCTGGCGGGCCGGCCACACGCGCGGAGAGTCCTTGATCCGGGTCCTCGGGCTCAACACGCTCGTCTACCTCGTGTTCGGCGTGGGCGCGTGGCTCGCGGCCCTGTTCGCGACCCTCGGCGTGCTCGGCGACGCGCCGCTCAGCCTTACGCTTCCGTGGCTCGTGATCATCCCCGCCTGCATCGTCGCCGCGCGCTTCGTCACGCAGCCCGGCGTCGTCGAGCGGATGACGCGCCCGGGCGGCTCGCTGGTCCGTCGCGGCTTCGGCTATGCCGTCGCGGGCACCTCGTGGGTGCGGGCGCTGCTCGCGAGCCGTGACTCGGGCCTCCCCCTCGTGTCCTCCGCCGCCTACTGGGCGGGAGACGCTGCCTGTCTCTGGGCCGCGCTCCACTCGGTCGGACAGCCGCTCCCGGTTGCCGAGCTCGCTCTCGCCTACGCGACCGGCTACGCAGCGACGATCCTGCCGCTGCCGTTCGGTGGCGTGGGCGGAGTGGAGGCGGCCATGACCTATGCGCTGACGGCGGTCGGTGTCCCGCTCGCGCCCGCCCTCGTCGCGGTCGCGGTCTACCGCCTCTTTGGCTTCTGGGTGCCGACGATTCCCGCGCTGGGCGCGCTCGTCTTGCTGCCGCGTGCCGGACGCGCGCTCGAGCGCGCCGCCGCGACGGCGACGTGACTTCGCAATCAGAGCGTCAGATCCATCGACGCCAGCGGAAGAGGACGAGCTGGACGACGGTGGTCGCGACGATCAGCCCGACCGAGATCCCGAAGCTCCAGTACCAGTCGCCGAAGTGCCCTGCGAAGTTCTGCCCGTAAAAGCCGACGATGAGGCTCGGGACGAGGACGAGGGACGCGATCACGGTAAGCGTCTTCGCAACCTCGTTCTGCTGCTCCGCGATCTTCGCCTGGTAGTAGTCGCGCACGCCGCCGAGGAGGTCGCGCGCAACGTCGAGCTCCTCCGTCGAGCGAACGAGCGTCTCGTAGGTGTCGACGAAGCGGACCTCGATCTCGCGCGGGAAGAGCTCGGACTCGCCGATGTCGATGCGGCCGTCGACGATGCGCCTGGCGATCGACCTCGTGGCGCTCGACGCCCGCCGCGCCCGCAGGAGCTCGTTGCGGAGGAGCGAGAGCCGCCGGCGGACGTCGGGCCCCGTCAGCCGCTCGATCTCGCTTTCGAGGTCGTCGATCGCCTCGTAGAGGCCGTCGAGCAGCTCGAGGAACGCGTCTGCCGCGTCGTCGACGGCTGCGTGGAACAGCTCTCCCGAGGTGACGCCGGCGCCTGCGCGGGCCTTGAGGCTGTCGACCGGCGCGAGCGCACCGTTCGCCCCCGTCTTTCGGATCGTCACGACCTTCTGGGGCGTGGCGACGAGATCGAGCTCGAGGTAGCCCGCGCGATCCTCGCCGGGCTCGGCGACCGGATACGCGAGCACTGCGAGCACGCAGTGCCCGTGACCCTGGAGCAGCGGTGACGGCGCACGGCCCTCGTCGGGCCCGGCGCTCAGCAACTCGATCGCGTCGGGCGGCGGAGGCGGCGAGATCGCGCCCGCGATCTCTTCCGCGGTGGGGTCGACGAGGTCGGTCCACTCCGCCACTACGGCGATCGAGGCTAGCTGCCGAGTCGGCGGTTCCGTTCGTCGGCCAGAGGCTTGATGTGAATCCGCGGCAGCGGGTGCCGCAGGGACGCCTATTTCACATCAAGCTTCTAGGAGACGGCGACGCCGGCGGATAACGATGCGTGGCGCTGCTCGCTCAGCCAGCGCTCCGCGTCGAGCGCTGCTGCGCAGCCCGAGCCCGCAGCCGTGACCGCCTGT
Organism: Gaiella sp.; assembly: GCA_035698545.1. Lineage (GTDB taxonomy): Bacteria > Actinomycetota > Thermoleophilia > Gaiellales > Gaiellaceae > Gaiella. Next base: position 14,348 of record DASSBV010000247.1, read on the forward strand.
CGGTAGACGCGGTCCTGGACATCTCCCGCGGCGAACACGCCGGGAATGTTCGTCGCGGTCGACTTGCCCTGTGTAACGAGGTACCCGGTGTCCGGCTCGTGGTCGAGTTGGTCGAGGAAGAGCGCCGTGTTCGGGTCGTGGCCGATCGCGACGAAGATCCCGTCGGTCTCGACCACGGACTCCTCGCCGGTGACCGTGTCGTGCAGGCGGACGCCGGTGACCGAGCCGTCGCCGAGCACCTCGAGAACGACCTTGTTCAGCAGGAGCTCGATCTTCTCGTTCGCGCGTGCGCGGTCGACCATGATCGGCGACGCTCGGAACTCATCCCGCCTGTGGACGAGGATCACCTTGCTCGCGAAGCGAGAGATGAAGCTCGCCTCTTCCATCGCGGAGTCACCGCCACCCACGACGACAACGGTCTTGTCCCGGAAGAACGCCGCGTCGCACGTCGCGCAGTACGAGACGCCGCGCCCCTGAAGGGCGCGCTCCGACTCGAGGCCGAGCTGTCGCGCGGTCGCCCCGGTGGCCACGATCACGGTCTCCGCGCGGTACTCGTCGTCGCCCACCCAGACCCGGAAGGGCCGCTCCGAGAAGTCGACGCGTGTCACGTCGTCGGTCAGGAACGTCGTCCCGAACCGCTCCGCCTGACGACGGAAGTCCTGCATCATCGCCGGCCCGAGCACGCCGTCGGCGTACCCCGGGTAGTTCTCCACGTCGGAAGTGATCATCAGCTGGCCGCCCCAATTGAACCCCTCGATCACGAGCGGCTCCAGGTTTGCGCGCGCCGCATACAGCGCGGCGGTGTAGCCGGCGGGGCCCCCGCCGATCACGATCACATTGCGGACGTCGTCCAAAGCTGTGCAGCACCCCTATGTCGAGAAATACCCCTCGACGATGGAAACGAATACCGGGTCTCCGATGTTCCTGCGTTCATGCCGCGTCAGCGTCCTTCTGCACGACCTCGAGCTGGAGCGGCTGCAGCTGCGACGAGGCGTGCTCTGTCAACGGAGGCACGTCGTCGAGCGTCGAGCGCGTCGCTGCAAGCCCTTCGAGCCGGCGTGCCGAGACGAGCACCCGCGACCCGTACGAGCCCACCGCCTTGTTGTACGCGCCGACCGCCGAGTCGAGCCCGCGCCCGACCTTCGCGAGGTGCTCGGCCATCGTGCTCAGGCGGTCGTGCAACTCCGAGGCGACCTTCAAGACCGCTTCTGCGTGGTCGGACGCATTCTCGTTCTGCCAGGCGACGCGAATCGTGCGCAGCATCACCACGATCGTGCGGGGCGTGGCGAGCAGCACTCCACGCTCATAGGCGAAGCTGAAGAGATCCGCGTCCTGTTCCTCTGCAGCTGCGAGGTACGCATCGCCCGGGAGGAACATGAACGTGAAATCGGGTGAAGGCGTCACGTGCGCCCAGTACCCCTTCCGGCCGAGCTCCTGGACGTGGAGGCGGACTTTTCGGGCGAACTCCGTCAGCGCAGCGGCTCGCTCCTCGTCTCCGGTCGCCTGCGCCGCCCGCTCGAACGCGTCGAAGGGCGCCTTCGAGTCGATCACGACGTTCTTGCCGCCGGGAAGGTGCACGATGACGTCCGGCCGGCCTCCCTGCCCGGTGGCCTGGCACGAGTAGTCGACGCCCTCCTGCATCCCGACGAACTCGAGGATCCGCTCGAGCTGGATCTCGCCCCAACGGCCGCGCGACTGCGTGCTGCCGAGCGCGACGGCGATCGACCTGGTTCCGGCCGAGAGAAGCTCGAGCTGCGCGGTGAGGCGTCCTCCATCCTCGAGCCGACGCGCCTCCGTCTCGTCGACGAGACGGCGGAGATCGCCGAGGCGCTGCTGAACCGGCAACAACGTCTTCTCGACGCGCTCGCCGGCCTGCGCCATGAAGGCCTCGCGTGATGCGGCGAGCGCGTCCTGCGAGATGCTGCGGACCGTTTCCGGCAGCTTCTCCTCGAGCGTTGCGAGTCGCGCCGCCGCGGCAGCTGCGCTGGCGCTCGACTCGAGCACCTCGTCCCGCGCGACCCCGAGCTCGGCCTCGCGGCGCTCGATCTCCGCGCGGAGCGCGAGCTCGCGTCGGTCGGATTCGGCGACGAACCGGCTGTGTTCTGCCAGCTTCGGTCGCAGCCACACCCAGCAGGCTGCAAAACCTGCGAGCGCGGCACCGGTGGCGACAAGGATCGTCATGAGGGCGACGGACCGTAGCGCCAGGCCCGGACGGAGCCGAGATCAGCCGAATCGAGCGAAATAGCCGCAGCTATCGTTCTTCGAGCATGCCTCCGAAGTCACGCCCCCACGGGAAATCCCGTCCCCCTGCGCGGCACGGCGGCACCGACCGGAAGCTCCTCCTGATCCTCGGTGCGTCCGGTCTGGCGCTCGTCCTGATCGTGGCGATCGGTGCGGTCGTGGCGTTCGGAGGGAGCAGCACGAGCGCGGCCGCGGCGCTCGACAAGGCCGGCTGCACGCTGCTCGAGCAGCCCGCCCTCCGCGGCGTCCACAGCATCACGACGCCGACGGGGACGTCTCCCCTCTGGAACACGAACCCGCCGACCTCCGGCCCGCACTACGAGATTCCGGCGGTTTGGGGCTCGTACACCGAGCCGGTGAACATGGCGCAGCTCGTCCACAACCTCGAGCACGGCGGGATCTACATCCTCTACGGCCCGGGCGTCTCCGATACGACGGTCGGGCAGCTCAAGTCGTTCTACAACGACCACACCCGCGGGACGATCCTCGCGCCGCTGCCCTCGCTCGCGGACAAGATCGCGCTCGGCGCCTGGACGACGAAGGACGCGAACGACCCGGCGAACGGCACCGCCCACCTCGCGAAGTGCACGGCGTTCGACCAGAGCGCATTCGCGGCCTTCTTCGACGAGTTCCAGTTCCAGGGCCCCGAGCGCTTCCCCGCCGACACGCTCTTACCCGGTCGCAACTAGCTCCCCGGCCGGGGTGGCGGAACGGTAGACGCAGCCGGCTTAAAACCGGCGGTCCTCACGGACATCTGGGTTCGACTCCCAGCCCCGGCATGGACGTGGGGGAAACCATGTTTCCCCCACGAGCCTCCTTCTTCTGCGCCGCGCTCCGGTGATCCGCACCTGGCCTCCCGGCCGGCCAAGCCGGCCTCCGGCCGACGGTGAGCGCACAGGTCGCCCGTCTCGAAACCCAAACAGGGCGGCGGTACACTGCGGCGGCCATGGCGAGCACCGAGCATGTGCCGTCGTACGAGCACCTCGAGTACGACACGCCGCTCTTCCGGACGGCGATCGCGCAGTTCGACCAGGCGGTCCCGCACGCTGCCGTCGACGACGGCGTGGCGGAGCGGCTCCGCCATCCCGAGCGCTCGATCATCGTCGCGTGCCCGATCAAGCTGGACGACGGCCGGCGTGTCGTGCTGCCCGGGTACCGCGTCCAGCACTCGAGCGTGCTCGGCCCCACGAAGGGCGGGGTGCGCTACGACCCCGAGGTGTCGCTCGGCGAGTGCGCGGCGCTCGCGGTCTGGATGACCTGGAAATGCGCGCTCCTCCGCCTCCCCTACGGCGGCGCGAAAGGAGGCGTGCGCTGTGACGCGCGCGCGATGTCGCGTTCCGAGCTCGAGCGCCTGACGCGTCGGTTCACGTCGGAGCTCCTGCCGTTCATCGGGCCGCAGGAGGACATTCCCGCGCCCGACATGGCGACGAACGAGCAGACGATGGCTTGGATGATGGACACGTACTCGATGCAACGCGGGCACGCGGTCCCCGAGATCGTCACGGGCAAGCCGATCGCGATCGGCGGCAGCGTCTTTCGCCACGAGGCGACCGGCGCCGGCGTGGTGATGGTCGTCGCGCGCGCCTGCGAGCGGATGGGCTGGAAGCTCGCCGAGCAGCGCTGCGTCGTCCAGGGGTTCGGCAACGTCGGCGGGATCGCGGCCCAAGAGCTGCTCGACCGCGGCGCGACCGTGATCGCGGTCGCGGACATCTCCGGCGGCGTCTACGACCCGGACGGCCTCGACATCCCGACGATGAGCGCCTTCGCGCGAGAGCACGGCTCACTCGAGGCGTGGCCGACGGGATCGCGAATCTCCAACGAGGAGCTGCTCGAGCTCGAGTGCGACATCCTCGTGCTCGCCGCGCGCGAGGACCAGGTCCACGCCGACAACGCTCCGCGGCTCCGTTGCCGCCTCGTCGCAGAGGGCGCGAACGGGCCGACCTCGCTAGAGGCGGACGCGGTCCTCCGTGAGCGAGGGATCCCGATCCTCCCCGACATCCTCACGAACGCCGGGGGCGTGACCGTCTCGTACTTCGAGTGGGTCCAGGATCTCGGCCGCCTGTTCTGGGGTCGCGACGAGATCAGGGCGAAGCTCGCCGAGAAGCTGAACGACGCCTTCGACCGCGTCTGGGAGCTCTCGCACGAGCGGGACATCCCGATGCGCACTGCGGCCCTCGTCGCCGGGATCCGCGACGTCGCCTCCGCGCTCGAGGCCCGCGGCCTCTACCCCTAGTGCTCCTTCAGGCGATGCGATCCTGGTCCCTCGTGCGTCATGGGCGGCGCCATGCGTCGTCCTCGGTCCTAGCCTGGCTTGCTCCTCACGCCCGAGGAACGTGCCAGCACCACCTGAAGGGGCACCGATGACGCTCGCCGACGATCAGGTCATCCGCGTCCGCGAGGCGATGATCGCCGAGCCGCGGTCGCTGACGACCGACGACACCGCGCGCGTCGCCGGCGAGGTGCTCACCCCGCCCGAGGTACGCGCGGTCTACGTCGTCGACGATGCCGGGAGGCTCGTCGGCGTCGTCACGCGGAAGACCCTCGTCGCCCGCGTCGTCGCCGAAGGCCGCGATCCGGGCACCACCACCCTCGGCGAGGTCGCGGAGCCGCCGTACTACACGATCGACGCCGACACGCCGCTCGAGGAGGGCTACCGCTTCATCGAAGAGCGCGACGCCGAGCGCGTGCCGGTCGTCGACGAGGGCCGCCTCGTCGGAGTCCTCTCACGCGCGGTGCTCCAGCGGCGCCTCGCCGAAGACGAGGGGCCGCCGGAGCCCGAGGAGTAGACCGCCGGCCCTACGGGGCGATGTTCTGGTTGAGGTGGAAGACGTTGTCCGGGTCGTACCGGCGCTTCACCTCGACGAGGCGGTCCCAGTTGGGACCGTACGCGGCGCGGACCGCGCTCTCGCCCTGGTCGTCGGTCAGGTAGTTGAGCCAGCGCCGTTCTTCGAGGTGCTCCGAGAACGCGGCGTGCGAGTCCTTCGTCCAGCGGACGTTCTCCTCCGTGGCGGCCGGATCCGTCCAGACGGACGAGATGAGCATGTTCCAGCCTTGCGCCCGGTGCGGGACGGCGGTGTCGGTGACGCCGACGCGCGTGACCGCGCCGTGGAAGTGCTCCAGGAGAATCCCGCTCATCGTCGACGGCACCGTCGCGAAGCGCTCGACCATCGCGTCGACCAGCCCGTCCGAGACGCCCGCGGTGAAGCTCGACATCCAGTAGTTGAGCGAGCCGTCCGGATACGCGTCGTCCAGCAGGGTGTTCATCACGGGATACGGCATTGGGCCGACCTCGGTCATCACAGGCGAGCCCCATGTCTTGAACGGCTCGAGATCGCGCTCGGCCTGCTCGGGGTCGCCCGTGTGGAACACCGCGAAGCCGGCCAGCTTCGCACCCGAGCCGTCGGGTGCGTGGACCATCGCGGCGAACACCGTGAGGTCGTCCGGGAGGTCCGCCACCGCGTCCCGATAGAAGCGGAAGAGCTCGGGGGCGACGTCGACCGGATGGATGATCAGCCCGCCCGTGATCATCGTCACCGGGTGCAGCCGGTACCTGAAGGTCGTCGCGACGCCGAAGTTACCTCCGCCGCCGCGGAGCGCCCAGAAGAGATCCGGATGCGAGTCCGCCGTCACGTCGAGAATCTCGCCGTCCGCGGTGACCAGCTCGATGCCGACGACGTTGTCGGCCGCGAGCCCGTGCTTGGCCATGAGCCACCCGAGGCCGCCGCCCAGCGTCAGCCCGGCGATGCCGGTCGTCGAGACGGCGCCGCCGGTGACGGCGAGCCCGTGCTCGGCCGCGGCGGCGTTGAGCTCGCCCCACGTCATGCCGCCCTGCGCCGCGACGATCCGCTCCTCGGGGTCGACGGTCGCGCTCTTCATCTCGGCGAGGTCGACCATCACGGCCCCGTCTGCGACCGCGAGGCCGCCGACGTTGTGACCGCCGCCGCGAATCGAGATCTCCGAGCCCGCCGCGCGGGCGAAGCGCACCGCGGCCGCGACGTCGGCGGCGGAGCGACAGCGAACGATCAACGCCGGCCGCCGGTCGATCATCCCGTTGTGGACGCGTCTCGCGTCGTCGTAGCCGTCGTCGCCGGGACGCATGACCGCGCCGCTCACCTCGTTCGCGAGCGCGTCGAGCTGCGCCGTGTCGAAGGTCGTCGTCGAGCTCATTCCTGCCCTCCCATCCCGTTTGATCGACCCCCGCGCCGAGTGTAGACCCGGAAGCTGCGGGCACGGCTCCGTGCGGCGACGATCGGTAGAAACCACGGAGCCTGCCCCGGTGCCTTCCCGCAGCCGGGCGGGCCGCCGGCGTCGTAGCATCGTGGCGTGGGACCCGCCGGCGCGTCGCGGAACCTGTTCCTCGCCACGGTCGCATTCGCCGTTGCGTTCGTGGGCTGGAGCCTGATCGCGCCGCTGGCGAAGCGGTTCCAGGACGACCTCGACCTCACGAACACGCGCACGCTGATGCTCACGGCGGTGCCCGTCGTGCTCGGCTCGCTGCTCCGGATCCCGGTCGGCGCGTTGACCGACCGTCTGGGCGGCCGCGTGATGTTCCCGGTCGTGCTCGTGGTGTCGGCGATTCCCGCCGCGATCTTCGGCTTCGTCGACGGATACGCAGCCCTGATCGTCGTCGGGTTCTTCCTCGGCATCGCCGGCTCGTCGTTCGCCGTCGGGGTCCCGTTCGTGGCCGGCTGGTACGCCAAGGAGCGCCAGGGGTTCGCGCTCGGCGTCTACGGGATGGGGAACATCGGCACGGCGATCGCTGCGTTCTCAGCTCCTGCGATCGACGATTGGCTCGGCCGCGAGGCACTCGGGATCGTTGCCGCGGTCCTGCTCCTCGCCACCGCGCTCATCTTCTACCGCATGGCCGAGGATCCGCCGCGCGGGCCTGCGGCGAACTACGGCGCCGTGCTGCGCTCGGGCTGGAAGCTGTGGCGGCTCGCGCTCCTCTACTTCGTCACCTTCGGCGGCTTCGTGGCGATGGCGGTGTTCCTGCCGAAGCTGCTGCGCGACTGGTTCGACATCTCGCTGACGAACGCCGGCCTTCGAGCCGCGGGCTTCACGGTCGTCGCGACACTCGCGCGGCCGGTGGGCGGCCTCCTCTCGGACCGGATCGGCTCCGCCACCGTGCTGGTCGTCGTGTTCGTCGGTGCCGGACTGGACGCCGCGTGGCTCGCGCACATCTCGGGCGACCCGACCTGGCTACCGGTCACGATCGCCTGCCTCACGCTCGCGGGCTTCCTCGGCCTCGGCAACGGCGCCGTGTTCAAGGCGGTGCCGCTTGACTTCCCCCAGTCGACCGGCGCCGCGACCGGGATCGTCGGCGCCGCGGGCGGGCTCGGCGGGTTCTTCCCGCCCGTCGTGATGGGAATCGTGAAAGATCACTTCGACACCTATGCGCTCGGCTTCGTCGGCTTGCTCGTGTTCGCGGTGATCTGCCTCGTGGTCTCACTGACCATGCGTCGCGCCTCCCGGATGCCCCACGAGGTCACCGCCTGAGCCTGCTCGACCGTCCGCGGAACTTCGCCACCGAGCGCTATCGGCTTCGGAGGTGTCCGACTCGAAGTCGGACACCAACTCAGCAGCAGACGTACGCGCCGGGCGGGGCGGGGCCCTCTTCGGCCGCCGGAAGCTCCGCGGCGGCGAGCGCGGCGCCGTCGAGGAGATCGCGCTCGCTGACGGTCAGCTCGGGAATGTCGTAGTACACGAGCACCTCGTGCAGCACGACGAGGCCCGCGACGATCACCGGCGCGCGCGCGGAGAGGAGCCCATGCACGCGTTCCCGCTCGGCGAGGGGCAGCGCAGCCAATCGGTCGAGGATCTCACCGATCCGCTCGCGGCTCAGGCGGTCGCCGTGGACCGAGAGCGCGCCTTCGCGCTCGATCTTCGCCGCCGTCGCGACCGTGCCCGCGACCCCGATCGCATGGTCGACCGCGAGGCGTGGCAGCAGCGAGCGGACATGCGCCTCGCACGCGGCCAGCTCCTCCCCGTGGGGCGGGTCGGAGTGAAGAAACCGCTCCGTCAGGCGGACGCTGCCGGCCTCCGTGCTGACCGCCGACTCTACGCCGGGTCCGTCAACCAGGACGAGTTCGGTCGAGCCGCCGCCGATGTCGATGACGAGCGTCCGTGCCGCGAGCTGCCCGTCGCTCGCCACACCGGAAAGCGTCATCGCTGCCTCCTCGTCACCGGAGAGCAGCTGTGTCGTGAACCCGTAGCTCCACTCGACCTCCCCGAGAAACGCCTCGCCGTTGTCGGCGTCCCGGACCGCGCTCGTTCCGACCGCGAGGATGCGCTCCGCACCGAGGCTCTCCGCTTCGCGCCGGTAGTCGACGAGGACGTTCCGCACGCGCGCGATCGCGGTGGGGAGGAGGATGCGGCGCTCGTCGACCGACTCTCCGAGCCGGGTGATCGCCTCGCGCCGCACGACCTCCTCGACCCGGCCGTCGTCGACGTCGGCAACGAGCAGACGGGTCGTGTTCGTGCCGAGGTCGACAGCGGCGACACGCACGCCCTCACCGTAGTCGGGCTTCCGCGCGGAAAACAGGCCCGGCGTCAGACGCCGGGCACGAACCAGAGCACGCGCCGGACGGTCTGCCGCGCCTCGCGGACCGCCGCGAGCTGCACGTCGAGCTTGGCGCGCGACACGGCGAGCCGCGCCGTCGCCTCGCTCAGCAATGCGCTCGACGCGCTCGCACGGTCGAGGTGCTCCTGGATGCCTGCGCTCGCCTCCGCGATGCGGGCGGTCTCGGCCCCGAATGTCCGGTTCGTGCGCTTGAGCTGACGCCACAGCGCGATCCCCCGCAGGGCGGCATACGCGATCCCGCCGACGATGCCGGCGAGGAGGACGGCGAGCGCGATCCAGAAGGCCACGACCGGTGCTACCATAGTGGCCGCGACGCGGGGTGGAGCAGTCAGGTAGCTCGCCGGGCTCATAACCCGGAGGTCGCAGGTTCAAATCCTGCCCCCGCTACTGGAAAGGCCCTGCAAATCAGGGCCTTTCGTCGTTCCTGGGGTAACCCGTGGCCGCCCCCGGAGGGGCGGCCGGTCTCTGTCAGGTTAGGACCCTTCTCGGCGCCGGCGGATGCTTCCAGTGGGTGGCGACTTGGTCTCGGTATCAGTCGGCTCCTTCTCGAGGCGCAGCCAGCGGAGAATCCTGGAGGTCAGATTGGTCATGCGACGGTTCTCCCTTCCGTTCGTCTATGCCGTTTGTCGGGCTGGGGAAGCTCGGCGATCGCACCGCCCTCCGACTCCCAGTCCCGGATCTCTTCTTTCCGGGGTCGGACGCGCTCTGTCCTCTCCTGGGCCAGGTCGTCGGTCGTTGCCGATAGCAGCGTTACCTTGGCTTTCGGGAGGAAGCGAGGATCGAAGTGGCCGTGTCTGCGCGACGGCTCGATGCGGAGGGAAGTCTCGCGCCAGTGGAGCTTGCGGGTCATATGCGCTCCTCACTCTTCGCTCGGGGCAGAAAGCTCGAACAAGCCCCCTGCTGCGCTCGGGCCAGTGGAACAGCTGAAGAGGAGTGCTGGGCCTCGGCGGCTACGACGCTCGACCGGACGCACATCCAGCATACCAGGAGGCAGGTCGCGCCTCGACCGACACAACGGGATGACAGGCCATCGGGAGGGGTATCTCGGCGCAGGGGGCACATCGGCTACGGTGGCCGCGCATGACTTCCAAGCCGCCACTGTTCGACTTCTTGCAGAGTCGGGCGGCGCGTATGGCTTGCCCGTTTTGCGGGCACGAGGAATGGCATGGGTGGGACGAACGAGTCGCGCTCGAGCATGCGCTCGGAAGCGGCACCGTCGACCGGAGCGGCGAGGCTTTCCCGCTCACGTGTGCGAATTGCGGATTCATCAGGCTGCAGTCCAGCCACGTGCTCGACGACCCACGCGACCCAGCGCCCTGACGCCGGTCACGAGTTGCCCGCAGAGGGCCGAAGGACGCTGACCACCGGAGCGTCGTACTACGTTCCGTCCGAGCGCGACCGCCTCCGGGACGAGGTGGACTCGGCGCCGGCCTCTCTTCGATTTGCGCGAGCGAGATACTCCGAGAGATGACGGATCTTCGCGGCAGCGTGTGCCTCGTGACCGGGGCCACGGCCGGCATCGGCCGCGCGACGGTCGATGCGCTCCTCGCCCGAGGCACCGAGATCGTCGCGGCAGGCCGGGACGAGGACGCCCTCCGCGAGGTCGGCCGCGCCGAACGTGTCAACGCTCTCGCGACGGACCTGGCCGAGCCGGACGCAGCCGTGCGCCTCGCCGACGAGGCGTGTGCCGTCCACGGCAGAGTCGACGTGCTCGTCAACTGCGCCGGTGTGGGCCTCTTCGGGTCGTTCGCGTCGGTCAACGCCGAGGAGCTCGAGCGTGTCGTCGCGATCAATCTCACGGCCCCGATCGCGCTGACCCGCGCTCTCCTGCCCCAGATGCTGGAGCGGCGCTCGGGCCACGTCGTGAACGTGGGCTCCGTCGTCGGACACGTCGGCCGCGCGAAGGAGGCCGCCTACGCGGCGACGAAGGCAGGTCTCGCCGTCTTCTCGGACAGCCTGCGCGAGGAGCTGCGCGGAACGGGCGTCTCCGTCTCGCTCGTCTCGCCGGGCGTGGTCGATACCCGCTTCTTCGACCGGCGGGGAGTCGCCTACGACCGTCGGTGGCCCGGGCCGGTCCCGCCGGATCGCGTGGCCGAGGCGGTCGTGCAGGCGATCGTGGGGAACAGGAGCGAGACGCTCGTGCCCGGCTGGCTGGCGCTCCCCGTCCGGCTCCGTGGTGCCGCGCCCGGCCTCTACCAGGCCCTGGCGCGCCGATTCGACTGAGCGCTACCGGCGCGCGGCAACCGCGCGCACGGTCTCGCGCACAGAGCGCGACGTCGCGAGCACCGCGGTCGGCTCGTAGCCGCAGTGCGCCATGCAGTTGTCGCAGCGAGGGTCGCGTCCGCGGCCGTACTTCGACCAGTCGGTGGTCTCGACGAGCTCGGCGTAGGTCGCCGTGTAGCCGTCCGCCATCAGGTAGCAGGGCCGCTGCCAGCCGAACACCGAGTAGCTCGGGATTCCCCAGGCGGTGCACTGGAAGTCGACCTTGCCCTCGAGGAAGTCGAGGAAGAGCGGCGTGTGGTTCAGCCGCCAGCGCTTACGACGGTCGCCCGCGAACGCCTCGCTGAACAGCGCACGCGCCTGCTTGACGCCCGGGAAGTGCTCCTGGTCGGGCGCCTTCTCGTACGCGTACGCCGGCGAGATCATCATCTCGTCGACACAGAGCTCGTCGTTCAGGAAGTCGAGCACGTCGCGCACGGTCTTGGGCGTGTCGGTCGTCAGGAATGTCGTGTTCGTGTTGACCCGGAACCCGCGCCGCTTCGCCTCTCCGATCGCCTCGACAGCCTTGTCGAAGACCCCTTCGCGCTCGACGAACTCGTCGTGGCGCTCGCGCATCCCGTCGAGGTGCACGACCCACGCGAAGTACGGCGACGGCTCGAAAAGGTCCATCTTCTTCTGCATGAGGATCCCGTTCGTGCAGAGGAAGACGAACTTCCTCCGCTCGACGAGGCGCTTGGCGAGCACGTGCACCTCGGGATGGACGAGCGGCTCGCCGCCGGCGATCGAGACCATCGGGGCGCCGCTCTCCTCGATCGCGGCGAGCGCCTGCTCGACCGGCATGCGCTTGCGCAGGATGTGCTCGGGGTACTGGATCTTCCCGCAGAACGAGCAGGCGAGGTTGCACTGGAAGAGCGGCTCGAGCTCGACGAGCAGTGGGAACATCTTGCGGCGCCTCACGCGCTGCGTGAGCAGATAGCGGCCGATCGCGACGCTCTGACGCAGCGGGATGCTCACGCGCGCCCCCGGCCGGCTGCCGCTCCCGCCCGGCGGAGCCGGGCTCCGCGGCAGCCTGACGCCGCTCGCGGCCCGGTACTCTCCGGGCCCGTATTCCCCATACTGTGCCCTCCGGCCCCGCACCGCGAGCGGCGCCCCGGGAACGCGCGGGCGTCGGAGGTTGACACAGGACGTCTCATGCGCGCTCGCCTCGGGCGCCGGCCGCGGCCACCTCCCGCGGCAGCCGGAACTGCAGCGACTCGGTCGTCGTCGTCCGCTCCTCGACGTCGACCGGCCCGAGCGCGCCGAGCGCGTCCACGAGCCGGTGGACGAGGCCGTCCGGGGCCGACGCGCCGGCCGTGATCCCTACGGTCTCGGCCTCCGTGAGCCACGCGACGTCGACGTCTCCCTCGTCGTCGACGAGATACGCGGGGGTGCCTTCCCGACGGGCGACCTCGACCAGCCGCAGGGAGTTGGAGGACGTCTGCGAGCCGACGACGAGGACGAGATCCGACTCGCGCGCGATCTCCCGCACGGCCTGCTGCCGGTTCGTGGTCGCGTAGCAGATGTCGTCGGAGCGCGGCCCTCGCAGGGCTGGATAGCGCTGCCGCAGAGCGGCGACGATCTCGTTCGTCTCGTCGACGGCGAGCGTCGTCTGGGTGAGGAACGAGACCCGCTCCGGATCCGACGCCGCGACTCCGTCTACCTCGTCGATCGACTCGACGACGACGATCGACTCGGGCGCCTCGCCGGAGGTGCCCTCGATCTCCTCGTGGCCGCGGTGCCCGACGAGGAACACCGTGTCACCCGCCGCCGCGAACCGGCGGGCCTCCGCGTGCACCTTGCTGACGAGCGGGCACGTGGCGTCGATCACGTCGAGGCCGCGCTCGCTCGCCTCCCGCTTCACGGCGGGCGAGACCCCGTGCGCCGAGAAGACGACCGTGGCACCGGGAGGAACCTCGCCGAGCTCCTCCACGAAGATCGCGCCGCGACGCTCGAGGTCGGAGACCACGTGCTCGTTGTGCACGATCTGCTTGCGCACGTAGACCGGGGCGCCACGCTGCTCGAGCGCGAGCTGGACGATCTCGATCGCGCGCTCCACGCCTGCGCAGAACGAGCGCGGCCCCGCGAGCAGGATCCGGCGCGGTGCGACAGCCTGCGACCATTCGCCCAACGCCCCGCTCGCGCGCCGTAACGCGGCCAGCGCCCGAACGCCCGACGTCAGCGTCCGGGGATCGAGGAGATCGTGGTCGGTGTCCTCGACGACGACGCGGAGGACCGCGAGCGGCCGTCCGTCGGCGCCGTCCGCCAGCCACGCGGACTCCATGTCCACCGCGAGGGCCCCGGTCGGCCGGAGCGACCGTCGCTCAGACGTGTCGAGGATGCGGTCGACCGAGACGACGGGGCCAGCGTGGACGCCGAGGCCACGACGACGGAGAGCGGCGGCGAGCAGCGCGCTGCCGGGCACGGGCAGCGGAGTGCGGCCCTCCGTGCGAAGCTCCGTCGCGAGGACGACGTCGCCGGGGCGCAGGTCGGGCGAGACGGCCGCGCACACTCCCGCGACGGCGACCGCGCCCGTGTCGTCGACCGCCAGCGCCCGGGCGGCCGCGACCCTGGCACGCGAGTGTCCCATGCCCACGCGGAGCACGTGGCGGTCCGGCCCGTTCACCGCAGCTGCCTCGAGCCGAAGCGGGGCGAGGACGAGCAGCGATCCGCTCATCCGGTGCCCTCCGAGGCCTGCGCAAGGCGGCCGAGCGCCGCCACCGGGAACACCTGCCGGTACAGGTGGTAGTTGATCGAGAAGTCCCCGGGAAAGCCTGTGCCCGTGTAGAACGGCTCGTCCCAGCTCCCGTCGGGAAGCTGCGTCTCCACGAGCCAGCGCGCGGCGCGCTCGGTCGCGTCGCCGTGCTCCCCGGCCGCGTCGAGCGCGAGGAGCGCCCACGCCGTTTGCGAGGCGGTCGAGGCGCCTCGGCCTCGCCAGGCGGGGTCGCGATAGGAGCGGACGTCCTCGCCAAAGCCGCCGTCTGCGTTCTGCACCGACTCGAGCCAGGTGACTGCGCGGCGCACGCTCGCATGCCCCCGGAGGCCGCACGCCACGAGCGCGGGTACGGCCGCACCGGTCCCGTAGACGTGGTTCACGCCCCAGCGCCCGAACCACGAGCCGTCCGCCTCCTGCTCGTCGAGCAGGTACCGGAGGCCGGCGCGGCCTTGCGGGCTCTGGGCGAGTCCCTCATTGGCGAGGGCCTCGAGCACGTGCGCGGTGACGTCCGCACTCGGCGGGTCGGTCACCTCGCCGAAGTCACAGAACGGGAGCTTGCCGACGAGCCCGCTGGTGTTGTCCACGTCGAATGCCGCCCAGCCTCCTCCGCGCGACTGCATGCCGAGCATCCAGTCGAGGCCGCGCCGGATCGATGGGTCGCCGGATCCCACGCGTCGCAGCGCGATGACGACCTCCGCGGTGTCGTCCACGTCGGGGTAGTTGTCGTTCGCGAACTCGAACGGGAACCCACCCGGCGCAAGCTTCGGCCGCAGCACCGACCAGTCGCCGCGGACCCGGATCTCACGATCGACGAGCCAACGGGCTGCCCGGGAGATTGCCTCGTCCTCTCGGTCGACTCCGGCCTCGAGCAAGGCGATGACCGCCAACGCCGTGTCCCAGACAGGCGACTGGCACGCCTCCAGGCGGCGGCCGCGCTCGTCCTCGATCGTGAACCGCTCGAGCCCGGCAAGCCCGCGTGCGACGACGGGATGCTCGAGCGGATACCCGAGCGCACGGAGCGCCACGAGCGACCAGACCCACGGCGGCTGAATCCCGCCCCACGAGCCGTCCGACTCCTGCCGCTCGACGATCCACCGCTCCGCAGCCCGCAGCGCGCGTCGCCGCAGCGGGCCGACGGGACGCCGCTCGTAGACGTGGAGCCCGCGGTCGAGCAGGTGGAACGCGCGCCCCCAGCCGTCGAGGTGCCGCTCGGGCTCCGCCCACGTGCGGAGCTCGTCGATCGAGAACCCGACCTGCCGCGACGGGCGGAGCGCCGAGGCGACCTGGAGGGCGACGACGGTCTGCCGAGCCCAGCACCCGAACGAGTAGATGGAGAGCGGTGCGCGGGGAGGGAGCAGGGTCTGCTCCGGCGGCATCACCGGAACGTCCTCCCACGACCAGAGCCCAAGCACTGAGAGCCACATGCGGGTGAAGACACGCGTCGCCTCGATGCCGCCGTGATCGCGGACGAGCGAAGCCGCCTTCCGCAGGTGCTCGGCATCTGCGGGGTCGCCCGCGAGTCGGAGCGCAACGAATGCCTCGACGGTCGTGGAGAGGTCGGCCGGCCCGCCGTAGAACGTCCCCCAGCTTCCGTCGTCGCGCTGCTGCGAGCGGATCCAGCGGGCGGTCGCGGCGGTCTGGCGCTCCTCGAGCACGCCGAGGTAGTGGCGGAGGAAGAGATCCTCGGCGTCCATCGTCACGTTCGTCTCGAGCTCGCCCTTCCACCAGCCCTCCGGATGCTGGAGCGAGCGCAGGTATGCGCTCCCGCGAGCCAGCGCCTCGTGCAGGGCGGTGGGCGCCGGTGCGGCGACGACGGTCACGCCACGGTCTCCAGCGCGAGCTCGGCCCGGCTCTCGCCGCGCCGGTCGTGAAGAGCGAGCCGCGCCGCCGCGAGCCCGCTCCGCACAGCTCCCTCCATCGTGGCCGGCCAGCCGGTGTCGGTCCAGGCGCCTGCGAGATAGAGGCCGGGTAGCGCGGTCTGGGGACCCGGGCGGAGACGGCGCGTCCCGGGCACGGCGCGGAACGTCGCATTGGGTTGACGCGTCACCGCGAAGTCGAGGAGCGTGGCCGAGCGAACCTCGGGCAAGAGCGCCGTGAGCGCGGCGAGGTAGCGCTCGCGCAGCTCGGCCTGCGACGCTCCGAGCTCGACGCCTGCGTCGGAGAGCGAGATCGCGACCAGCTGCCCCTCCTCGACTCCCGAGGGCCCCGTGCGGTCGAAGAGCCACTGGACGGGCGAGCCGACCGCGGCTGCGAAGGGCTCCTCGAGCACCCGCCGGTCGAAGTGGAGATGGAGGTTCACGATCGGGCTGGCGCCGAGACCTGCGATGCGGCTCTCGTCCAGCAACCCGGGCGGAAGCACGCCCGGCGCATCGTCGTGGGGTACCGCGACGACCACCGCCTCCGCCGGCTCGACCAGGTCGTCGCCGCGGAGCACGTACCCGTCGGCCTGCGGCTCGACGGAGCGTATCGGCGCGGAGGCGGAGACCCGCGCTCCCAAGCGCTCGAGCGCCTCCTTCGCCGCGGCCGCGTGCAGGCGCTGGAGCGGCACACGCGGGACCGCGACATCACCCCCGTCCGCAGCGTCCAGCAGGCCGGTGCGGAAGACCTTCGTCGCAAGCGCGAGCGACGCGTCGTCGGCCGAGAGGTTGAGCGCCGGCAGCACGATGAGGTTCCAGAGGGCGTCGATCGCACGCTCCGACTGGCCGTGTGCCCGGAGCCAGCCGCCGAACGTCTGCTCGTCGAGCGCAGGGTCGTCGGGGTCGAGCCGGCGGAGAGAGGCGGTCGCCCGCCCGGCAGCGAGGCGCTCCGCGAGGGAGAGGTGCGAGTAGCGCAGCAGCGTCCCGGCGAGATGCAACGGCGCAGGGAGACTCGACCGCGTGAGGGTTGCTCGCCGCCCTCCCCCGGCGAGCACCGGAATACGGAGCCTCGGCTGGAGGTCGACGAGGTTTTCGACGCCGAGCCTGCGGAGGAAGGCGAGGTACTCCGTACAGCAGCGCAGCGCGACGTGCTGGCCGTTGTCGAGCCAGTAGCCGTTTCGCTCGACCGAGAACGTCGCGCCGCCGAGCCGCGAGCGCGCCTCGAAGAGCGAGACCTCGGCGCCGGCCTCGGCGCACTCCAGGGCGGCGGCAAGGCCCGCCAGCCCACCCCCGATCACCGCGACACGCCGGGCTCTCAACCGGCCGCTCCAGCCAGGCTGCGCGCGAGCACGAGGCCCTTCTCCCAGCGCCGAAGGGCCGGTCGCGTCCGAAGCGCAGCGCGCGGCTCGAAGGCGATGCGCTCGAGCAGGATGCGGTACGACTCGGCCATCGCCAGCACGGCGGCGGCGCTTCGCCGATCGAGCAGCGGGACGAGCGTCAGCCCACGGCGCAGCCACCCGAGCGCCCGCTCCGCCTCGAACGCGACGAGCAGCTCGGCCGGCCCCTCGAGGACGCCTGTCCGCACCGTGCAGGAGAAGCGGAGGAGATCCTCGGCGGGAAGATAGACCCGCCGCTGCGGGAGGTCCTCGGTGAGATCGCGGACGATGTTGGCGAGCTGAAGGGCGACTCCGAGATCGTCCGCGAGCGGCTCGGCGACGGCACGGTCGGGCGTCTCGAAGACGCCGAGCGAGAGCCGGCCGATCGACCCCGCAACACGGCGGCAGTACCGCTCGAGCTCGCCGAACGTCGCGAACGAGACGCCGTGCACGTCCATCTCCGCGCCGTCGACGAGGTCCTCGAATGCGTCAAGCGGGATCGGGAGTCGCGCGGCGGCGTCCGCGAGCGCGACGAGGACGGGATCGCTGCTCTCGTCGATCGCCGCGAGCTCGGCGCGGATCGCCGCGAGCCCGGCGAGCTTGTCCGTGGGGTCGAGGAGCCCGTCGGCGACGTCGTCGATCCGGCGCGCGAGCGCGTAGATCGCGAAGATCGCGTTCCGCCGGTCGCGGGCGAGGAGGCTCATGCCGCGGTAGAACGTGGAGCCCGACGCGCGCGCGAGCTCCCGGCACGTGTCGTAGGCGGCGGCGACCTCGGTCATGTGAGCGCCTCCAGGGTCTCGAGCGCCCGGCGAGCGCGGCTCGGCCGGGGCGTCTCGCCGAGCACCTCGTACCCCGCGTCGGCGAGCGCTCGGAGCGCCGCCCGGCCGCCGGCGACGTAGGCGGCAACCGCGAGCCGCGCCCGTCCGCGCAAGGAGCGGATCAGCGGGTCACCCGCGTCGAGCAGCGACCGCGCCCGCCCGGCCTCGAAGCCGAGGAGCGCGCGCAGCGGCTCGGAGACGCGCGGCCTGCCGAAGTCCGTCTCGTCGACCCCGAAG
This sequence comes from Gaiella sp., assembly GCA_035698545.1. Lineage (GTDB taxonomy): Bacteria > Actinomycetota > Thermoleophilia > Gaiellales > Gaiellaceae > Gaiella. Next base: position 32,428 of record DASSBV010000247.1, read on the forward strand.
CGCGCGAGGTCCTCGAGCGGGAGGTACAGCCGCCCCTGTGCGTGATCCTCGCCGACGTCCTGGAGGTGCTCGACGACCTGGAGCCCGGTGCACACGCGATCGGACTGCGCGATGCGCTCCGGCGTCGCACGACCGAAGACGCGCAGGACGAGGTCGCCGACAGGGTCGGCCGAGAGGGCGCAGTACGCGCGCAGGTCCTCGAACGTCGCGTAGCGCGTCACGAGCTGGTCCTGCCGGTTGGCGGCGATCAGCCGGAGAAACGGCTCGCGCGGAAGCTCCAGCTCGTGCACCGTCGGGACGAGCGCGCGGAGGAGCGGCTGGGTCGGCTCTCCTGCGAACACGCGGTCGAGCTCGCGCTCGACGGCGTCGAGCAGCGCGAGGCGGTCTCCGGAGACGGCGTCGCCGATCTCGTCGACGAGCCGGGCGAAGCCGTAGATCGCGCGCAGGTGTCTCCGTGTCCGTCTGCCGAGCAGGTATGAGGCGACGGAGAAGTTCTCCTCGGCGGCACGCGCCATGACGAGCTCGGTCCCGGGGAGATCACGCTCGAGCCGAACAACCTCCGGTGTGTCGCGGAGCGCGACGGTCCCGACCCGCAGGTCGCTCACTCGCCGACGACCTGGATGAAGATCTTCCGCGGCCGGGAGCGATCGAGCTCACAGACGAAGATCCGTTGCCAGACGCCCAGCATCAACTCTCCGTCGACGATCGGGACGGTCTGCGACGAGGAGGCGAGCAGCCCAGCCCTGACGTGGGAGTGACCGTTGGGGAAATCCGCGGTGTCCTCTTCGATCCCCTCTGTCCGGATGTCGAGGTCGTCGTGCCGGTAGTAGCGGCCGGTCGCGGGAGCGAGCTCGTCGAGGACGTCTCGGAAGTCGGCGATGAACCCCGCCTCGCTCTCGTTGATCACGACCGCGCAGGTCGTATGCGGGGAGAAGACGAGAGCCATCCCGTTCGAGACCTCCGCGCGCTCGACGGCACTGCGGAGGTCGTCGGTCACGTCCACGAGCTGCATCGCATGCTCGGTGACGAGATCGTGATTCTCGAAGAGGTGGATCACCGTCCGATTCGTCTCTCCGATCTCGGGGTCAGCCCGGTTGGACGGACCGACCGTCTGTGACGACCAACCCATCGTAGGACGACTGGCAAGGGCAATGCGCCGCTTCGAGGGGTTGCGCCGCGTTTTCGCGATGGCGGCGACGGCTATGCCTACGAGGTGAACGGCTCGACGCGTGAGGCGATCGCCCGGCGCGTCAGGCGCTTCCCGCCGGTTGCCTGGGCGCGCCAGAGCGCCTGGAGGCGCGCGCTCCTCGCCGTCGGAGGCGCCGTCGTGCTGGTTGGCATCGCGTTCGTGCTCATCGGCCGCGCCGCGAAGTTCGGAGAGGTCACCGAGGCGGCGGCGCGCGGGAACAAGCTGTGGTTCCCCATTTGCCTGCTGGGCGAGGTGCTCGCCTACGCCGGCTACATCCTCGCGTACCGCGACGTGGCGCGGGCCGAGGGCGGACCGGAGCTCGATCTGTGGACGACGACGCGGATCGTCGCGCTCGGCTTCGGGGCCGTCGTCGTGGGCTCGGGCGCGGGTGGGCTGGCGGTCGACTTCTGGGCGCTGCGACGAGCCGGCGCCGGAGCCCACGGGTCGACACGGCGGGTTCTCGCGCTCAACACGCTCGAGTGGGGAGTGATCTCGTTCTGGGCGGCGCTGGCGGGTCTCGCGGTTCTCCTCGGCGGGGGGGAAGGGGTTCCCCTCGCGATGGCGCTGGCGTGGCTCTGCGTGGTGCCCGCCTGCGTGGTCGCCGCCGCCTGGACGACCCAGGCCGTGAGGGCGAAGGCGCTCACGACGATTCCGCACGGCCCACCGACTCGCGGTCTGCTCCCGCGCGGGCGGCACGCGTTGCGAATCGCGTTCGCGGACGCGATCGGCGGCGTCCTCCTCGTCCGCCACATCGTCCTGCGGCCGATGGCCTACCCGGCGGCGCTGATCGGCTTCCCGATCTACTGGCTCGGCGATCTCGTCACGCTCTACGGCGGCCTTCGCGCGTTCGGCGTCACGATCGCCGTCGCACCGCTCGTGCTCGCCTACACGACGAGCTACGTCGCGACCGCCCTACCGCTGCCCTTCGCGGGTGCGGGCGGGATCGAGGCTGCGCTCACCCTCACGCTGCATCTCGTCGGCGTCCCCCTCGCTCCGGCGCTGCTGGGCGTCCTCGTCTACCGGCTCTTCAGCCTTTGGCTGCCGATCATCCCCGCGCTCCTCTTCCTCCCCGCGATCGAGAGCCTCGAGGAGGACGTCGAGGAGGTGAGCCGGCGGGCACGCCACGCCGCGTAGCCGAGCGCGACGCGTCGTCGCTAGCGAGCCTCGGCGAACAGCATCGTCACCTCGTGCACGCCTGCAGACGTCGTGATCGACAGGCTGTGGTCCCCACGGCGGAAGACCCGCAGCATCGCTGCGTTCTCGACCAGCACGTCGGCGGTGAAGCCGAGGACGCCGTGGTCGCGCGCGTACTCGACCGTGCGCGTATGGAGGAGGCTGCCGAGGCCGGCGCCCTGCCAGTCGGGGTCGATCATGTACGCGACGTCCGCGAGGCCGGTCGCGGGGTCGAGGTAGTAGCAGCTCGCGCCCACGATCCGCTGCTGCTCGGCGGGGCCGACCACGGCGGCGAACGCCATCTCCTCGTCGTAGCCCACGCTGCAGAGGTGATGGGCGGCCTTGTCGGTCAGCGAGCCGAGCTTGTGGAAGAAACGCGTGTGCACGTCCTCCTCGGAGAGGCGGAAGAACAGCTCCTGCATCGTCCGCATGTCCCCGGCCCGCGTCGGCCGGAGGACGGCGTCCCGGCCGTCCCGGAGCCGCACGTCGCGTTCCTCGCCGACCGGATAGGCAGCCCGGCTCCGGAGCTCCTGGCCGGGCCGAACGAGCCCCAGCCCGATCGCCTCCTCGAGGAGCGCCGAGCGGTCGTCGGGGTGCGCGATCTCAATCAGCGAGATCGCGCGCTCCCGGGTGGAGCGGCCGAAGAGATAGGCGGTGCCGTACTCGGTGATCACCCAGTGCACGTCGGCGCGCGCGATCGCCACAGGCTCGTCGGGCCCGAGCGCGCCACGGAGCGCGGGCCTCCCGGCGGGTGTCCGCGAGGCGAGGCAGACGATCGCCTTCCCGCCCGGCGACCCGATCGCGCCGCGGTGGAACGACGGCCCGGTCGAGACGCCGCCGTAGAGCACCCCGTCGAGCTGCTCCGTGCAGACCTGGCCGGTGAGATCGATCCCGAACGCCTGCGTGAGCGAGACAAAACGGGGCGTCGCAGCGATCGTCACTGGGTCGCAGACGTGGTCGACGGGATGGAACGAGAAGCGCGGGTTGTCGTCGATGAGGTCGTACAGGCGCCGCGTGCCCATCGCGAGGCTCGCCACGACCGGGCCGGTGACGACGCCGCTCTCGACCAGCTCGACGACCTGCTCCGTGAGGACGTCCGAGTGGATCGCGAGGTCGGCACGGTTGGTCAGGTGCGCGAGCATCCGGTTCGGCACGCGACCGAGCCCGATCTGGAGCGTCGAGCCGTCGTCGATCAGCCGCGCAACGTAGCCGGCGATCTGCTCGGCGACACCGTCGGCCGAGTCGTGCACGTACTCGACCAGCGGGCGGTCGACCGAGACGACGTAGTCGATCCGGTCGAGCGGGATGCGGCTGTCGCCACCGGTGCGGGGCATGGCGGGATTGACCTCCGCGATCACGGTGCGAGCCGCCAGCGCGGCGTCCCGCGTGATGTCGACCGAGACGCCGAGGCTGCACATGCCGTCCTCGTCCGGCGGGGCGACCTGGATCAGCGCGAGGTCGAGCCGTAGGAGGCCGGCGCGACAGCGGCGAGGCACGTCGGCCAGCGAGACGGGCACGTACTCGACGAGCCCCGAGTCGAGCATCGCCCGGACGTCCGCTCCGACGTAGAAGACGCGGTGCCGAAATGCGGTCCGCGCGGGATCGCCGACGCCCACGTGGTCGGTGAGCGAGTGAACGAGGACGACCCCCTCGGGCGTCGGATCGCGGAGCTCGAGCGCCTCGACGAGCGTGCGCGGCGTGCCGCAGGCGCTGCCGACGAACACGTGGTCGCCGGGCCGCACGAGGCCGACGGCCTCTTGGGCCGAGATCTGCCGTGCACCCAGTTCCCCGGTCGCGCTCGTCGCCACCCTCCATGCCTCCGTGGCCCCGTCATTCTCCACCCTCGCGCAAGAACTCGTTTCAGATGACGCTTCGTTGCCGGGGCGCGACACGGCGGCTCAGGGCTTCATTCTGAAACGAGTTCCGAAGCCCGTTTCCGATTGCCGCCCAGGGTGGGGTGGCTCAGGCAAGGTCGAGCGAGTTGCCGTCGGAGAAGGAGACACGATGAAGCTCGGAATCGGACTGCCGAACACCCTGCCCCACGAGACCGGCCGGGCGTTGATGCTCGACTGGGCCAGGATGGCGGACGAGGCGGGCTTCGAGGTGCTCGGCACGATCGACAAGCCGAATTACGACTCGTGGGAGCCGCTCGCGACGTTGGCCGGAGTCGCAGGCGTGACCGAGCGGATCGGGCTCGCGACGACGATCCTCCAGCTGCCGAACCGGAACGAGGTCCTGGTCGCAAAGCAGGCGGCGGTGATCGACCAGCTTTCGGCGGGGCGACTCGTGCTCGGGCTCGCGCAGGGTGGGAGGGAGGACGACTACGAGGCGCTCGGCGCCGAGTACAAGGGTCGCTCCGGCCGCTTCGAGCGCCAGGTCGGACGCATCCGCGAGACCTGGGAGACGGCGAGAGCCTCCGACCGCGACCACGGCGTGGTCGGCCCGGCACCGGTGCAGCGCCCCGCGCCGCCGATCTGGGCCGGCGCATCCACGCCGAAGTCGATCGAGCGCGCCCTACGCGTAGCCGACGGCTTCATCTTCGGCACCGCCGGCTCCGCGGCCATGGCCGAGCACACACCGGGGATCCGCGAGGGGTTCGCGGCGGTCGGAAAGCCCGACGCCACCGTCGCGGGGCTCGCCTACGCCGCGATCGGGGACGATCCGGCGACGGCGCTCGAGGAGGGGACGCACAACGTGCTGCGGTACTACGGGAGCCTCTGGACCGAGCCGGAGAATCTCATCCACCACGGGCCGCCGCAGAAGATCGCGGAGGAGCTCGCGGCCTACGCCGAGGGAGGGCTCGACGTTCTCGTCGTGTTCCCCCAGATCGCGAGCCTCGATCAAGTCGAGCAGCTGGCAGAGCACGTCCTTCCCGCATATCGCTGAGCGCCTCCGGCGCGTCGCCGGCCCGCGCTTGTACCCTCTGCCGCATGCCCCGGCGACGGCTGACGCTGTCCTCGCGCATGGCGCGCGTCGCGGGTCCGGTGCTCGTCGTCCTGGCGCTCGTCTCGATCGTCGGGATCGCCGCGAGAGGGTCGACGTCGGAGGGCTCGAGCAGCTCGGCTCCGCCGGCCGACACGCTGCTCGACACGCTCTTCAGCATCATCCTCGTCCTGCTCGTCGCGTGGGTCGCGATCGCGCTGTTCTCGGTGGTGCGCTGGCGCGAGCACGAGTTCAACGCGCCGCGCAGACGGAACGACCTCCGCGCGATCGCAATCCTGCTCGCGTTCGGCTTCGCCTTCGCGCTGTACGTTCGCGAGCGCGGCTGGCATCTCGCCTTCCAGCCCGAGCAGACACCGCTCGACCGCGGCGACTCAGGGCCGCTACCGCCCGGTCTCGACGCCGGCTCCGACCCTGGCTACCAGTTCCAGTTCGCCTGGCTCCCGCTGGTCGCGGCGCTCTTCCTCGGCGCCCTCGGGGTCGCCGCGTTCGTCCTCGCGAACCGCCGCGCCAACCCGTCGTCCGCGAAGGCCGAGCTTGCCGCCGAGCTCGCCCTGACGCTCGATCTCTCGCTCGACGACCTCCGTGCGGAGACCGATCCACGGCGGGCGGTGATCGCGGCCTACGCGCGGCTCGAGCGGGTGCTCGCCGTCCACGGCGCGCCGCGACAGGACGCCGACACCCCGGAGGAGCATCTCGCGCGTGTTCTCGGGCACCTCGACGTCGACCGCCGTGCCATCCGTCGTCTGGTCGACCTGTTCGTCCAGGCGAAGTTCTCCCAGCACGAGGTCGACGCGAGCATGAAGGACGAGGCGATCGGGGCGCTCGAGCACGTGCGAGACGAGCTTCGCGCCGCCGCGCCGGACACGGACGTGGACGTGCCCGGGGTGCCCGCGTGAGGGGCGCAGTCGTGCGGGCAGCCCGGCTCCTGGTCCTGCCCACGATCGTGCTGCTCGGCGTCGCGGTGTTCGCCTCGGGGAGGCTCGAGCAGGCCGTCCGGATCTACGCCCTCGTCGTCTGCGCGGTCGTGCTGCTCCTCACCGTCGCCAGCCTGCGGGAGGCGTTCCCGCAGGCACCCCGCCGTCGCGCGCCCCGCAAGGCGCGTGACCGGCGCGCCGATCCGCCGCGGAGCCTCGGGCAGCTGGAGAACGAGGTGACGATGAGCGTCGGCGATGCGCTCGACTTCCACTACCGCTTCCGGCCACACCTGCGCCTCATCGCGGCCGGGCTGCTGGAAGGCCGTCGCGGCGTCGCGCTCGACGAGGAGCCCGAGCGCGCGCGTCGTCTGCTCGGCGACGAGACCTGGGACCTCGTTCGCGCAGACCGGCCCGCCCCCGCCGACCGGCACGGGCGGGGGATGCCCGCCGAGACCCTCGAGCACGTCGTCGTCTCACTGGAGCGTCTCTAGGTGGAGCTCGACCGGGTCCGAGAGCTCGCGGGTCTCGTGCTCGACGAGGTCGAGCGCGCCGTGGTCGGCAAGCGCGAGGCACTCGAGCTGACGCTGCTCGGGCTACTAGCGGATGGCCACGTCCTGCTGGAGGACTATCCGGGGCTCGCGAAGACGCTCGCCGCGCGGTCGTTCGCCCAGACGCTGAGCATGGAGTTCACGCGGATCCAGTTCACACCCGACCTGATGCCTTCCGACGTGACCGGCTCGTCGATCTGGAACCAACGCGACGGCGACTTCGAGTTCCGGCCGGGGCCGATCTTCACCAACCTCCTCCTCGCCGACGAGATCAACCGCGCCCCGCCGAAGACCCAGGCGGCGCTGCTCGAGGGCATGCAGGAGCGCCAGGTGACGATCGAGGGGGCAACGTACCGCCTCGGTGCGCCGTTCCTCGTGATCGCGACCCAGAACCCGATCGAGTACGAGGGCACCTATCCATTGCCGGAGGCGCAGCTCGACCGGTTCCTCCTCCGCACTGCCTTCGGGTATCCGGCGCGCGACGACGAGCTCGACGTGCTCGGTCGCCGCGTCGAGCGACGCACCGACGAGGTCGAGCTGAACGCAGTCGTCGATCGCGAGACGTTCCTCGAGATGCAACGGGCGCTCGAGCAGGTGCACGTTGCGGAGAGCGTTCGCGGCTACTGCGTCGACGTCGCCGGGGCGACGCGAGAGTCGCAGAGCATCACGGTCGGCGCCAGTCCGCGCGGCAGCCTTGCGCTGATGAAGCTCGCGCGCGGCCGGGCAGCTCTCGCCTCGCGGGACTTCGTCGTTCCCGACGACGTCAAGGCCGTCGCTCCCGCCGCGCTCGCCCATCGGCTGGTCCTGCGGCCCGAGCTGTGGGTGCGGCGCGTCTCGGCCGAGGACGTCGTTCGGGAGCTTCTCGCCGGTGTCCCGACGCCTCGCGCCGAGGACATCTCCGCCGCCCGGTGACGCGTCGGGGCACGGCGCGGGTCGAGGGCTACGCTCTGCTCGCCGCGCTCTTTCTGCTCGGCGCGCTCGCGCTGCGGAGGCCGGAGCTCGCGATCCTGGCGGCGCCTTTCGCCATCGTCCTGGCCGCCGGAACGACGCTCACAGGCACTCCCCGCATCAGCGCGGCACTCGTGCCGTCGGCGAGTCGGACGCTCGAGGGCGACGATTTCGAAGCCGAGCTCAGGCTCGAGTCGGATACTGCGGTGGGACGGCTCGAGGTCTTCCTCGAGCTACCCGCCGCCGTCGACGTGGTCGAGGGCGACCGTGCATTCGCGCTGAGCCTCGACCCCGGCGACGAGCAGATCGCTCGGCTCACGTTTCGCTGCACGCGTTGGGGAGTCCTGGACGTGGGGAACGTCGAGCTCCGCGCCACCGACCTGTTTCGCTTCGTGACCTGGGAGCGGCGGCTGAGCGAGCCGCGGACGCTGAAGGCGTACCCCCGTCTCGAGCCCGTCCAGCGAGTCGTCTCCGCGCGCGAGACGCAGGTGTACGCGGGCAACGAGGTGGCGCGTCACCCTGGCGACGGGATCGAGTACGCCGATCTCCGCGACTTCGTGCCCGGTGACCGCGTCCGCTCGATCAACTGGCGGGCCTCCGCGCGGCGGCAGGGCCTGGTCGTCAACGAGCGGCACCCGGAGCGCAACACCGACGTGGTGATCCTCGTCGACAGCTTCGTCGACCTCGCCGGCGGCGGCCGCAGCACGCTCGACGACACGGTCCGCGCCGCCGCGACGCTCGCGTCGCGCTACCTCGAGCGGCGCGATCGGGTCGGGCTCGTCGGCTACGGCGGGATCCTGCGCTGGCTCCGGCCGGGGATGGGCATCGGCCAGCGGTACCGGCTCGTCGAGACGCTCCTCGAGACGGGTGTCGAGCCGACGTTCACCTGGCGGGACGCGAACCTGATCCCCGCGCGGATCCTCGCCCCGAAGGCGCTGGTCGTCGCGCTCACGCCCCTCGTCGACGGGCGCTTCGTGACGATGCTCGAGGATCTCCGCGCCCGGCGCTTCGATCTCGTCGTGATCGAGCTCGACCCGTCGCAGCTCGTCCCGCCCGGCCGTGGCCCGACCGCGGGTCTCGCGCACCGCCTGTGGCTCCTCGAGCGCGACGTCCTGCGCATGCGGCTCGAAGGCGCCGGCATCGCAGTCGGGCGTTGGAGCGACGAGACGTCCCTCGACGAGGCCCTGGAGGAGGTGGCGACGTTCCGGCGCTACGCCAGACGGGCACTCGCCTAGAGGCTTGATGTGGGTTAGGGGCACGCACGGCTGGGGGCCTGCGCACTGCGCATCGCGGCCGTCTCGCTGCTCACCGATACCTTCGGGTATCCGCGAGCAGCGAGCCGACCACGCTGCTTGGCGCATGCCCTCCCCGCACGCACCCCTAACCCACACCAAGCCCTTAGTGGACGTGTCCGTAAGTTCGTTCGTGATCAGCGGGCCTCAGACCGAGCAGCCCAAGGACGCAGGGAGCCCCGATACCCAAAGGTATCGGGGCGACCGAGGACGACGGGATGCGAAGTGCCTGAGGGCCGCCAAGCACACAACCGTACTTGCGGATGCGTCCACTAGGCCGGCAGATGGGCGCGCAGGAGCTCGTCGATCTGGCTCCCCGTCGCCCGGCCCTCGAGCCGTCCGAGCACCCGCCGCCCGTCCAGCAGGACGAGCGAGGGGAACTCCGTGAT
>DASSBV010000248.1:0-4871 GCA_035698545.1 Gaiella sp.
GAGCTCACGCTCAGGCCCGGAGACTCGTTGACGTTGCCGCCGTCGACACCGCACCGGCTCTCGAACGACGGCGATGTGACGGCCCGGGCGATCTGGGTCGTCCGTGGACGCCGCTGCGTCCAGCCCTCCCACACGAGCGCGTCGTCGTGAGCGGTCGTGCCCTCGTCGTCGGCGTGACGGGCATCAGCGGCGGCAACGTCGCGGACCGACTGCTCGCCGACGGCTGGGACGTGCTCGGTCTCAGCCGCCGACCCAGTGGGCTCGACCAGCGCATCACGCCGTTGAGCGCCGATCTCGAGGATGCCGAGGCGGTCGCGACCGCGGTCCGCGGCACCGCCCCGACACACGTGTTCTTCACGACGTGGTCGCGCCGTCCCACCGAGGCCGAGAACTGCGAGGTCAACGGGCGCATGCTCCGGAACCTGCTTGACGCGGTCGCGGGAGAGGGCTCCGTTCGCCACGTCGCGCTCGTCACGGGGCTCAAGCACTACCTCGGCCCCTTCGAGGCGTACGCGAAGGCACAGCCCGACACGCCCTTTTCGGAAGACCAGCCGAGGCTGCCCTACGAGAACTTCTACTACGTGCAGGAGGACGTGCTCTTCGCGGCGGCCGACCGCGACGGCTTCACCTGGACCGTTCACCGTCCGCACACCCTCATCGGGTGGGCCCTCGGGAACGCGATGAACATGGGCGTCACGCTCGCCGTCTACGCGGCGATCTGCCGCGAGACCGGACGAACGTTCCATTTCCCGGGCTCACGAGAGCAGTGGGAGGCAGTGACCGACGTCACGGACGCGGGTCTCCTGGCCGACCACCTCGTGTGGGCGGCGACCACGCCCGCGGCCGAGAACCAGGCGCTCAACATCGTCAACGGGGACGTCTTCCGCTGGCGGCGCATGTGGCCCCGTCTCGCCGAGGCACTCGGCGTCGAGGCCGAGGGGTTCGACGGCGAGCCTGCCCCGCTCGAGCGGCAGATGGCCGACGCCCCGGAGGTCTGGCCCGACATCGTGCGCCGCCACGGCCTCTGCGACACGAACGTGGAGCGCATCGCCTCGTGGTGGCACACGGACGCGGATCTCGGCCGCACGATCGAGACGTTCACCGACATGGGGCTCAACCGGCGGCTCGGCTTCCTCGGCGTCCGCGACACGGAGTCGTCCTTCACCGGCCTCTTCGCGCGTCTGCGAGAGGAACGGATCGTCCCGTGAGAGCGCTCCGCTTCCACGCCGCGCGCGACCTCCGCATCGAGGACGTGACGGCGCCGCCCGATCCGGCCGACGGACAGGTCGTCGTGCGGGTGGCGACGTGCGGCATCTGCGGCACCGACCTCCACGAGTACGTCGCGGGTCCGATCGTGACGCCCGTCGAGCCGCACCCGCTGACCGGTGCCCGCAACCCGCAGATCCTCGGCCACGAGTTCGCGGGCGAGGTGGTGGCCGTCGGCCCGGCCGTCACACGGGTCGCGGAGGGGGATCGCGTGTCGATCATGCCGCTCGCGTACTGCGGAACGTGCGCGTACTGCCGGCGCGGGCTCCAGCACCTGTGCGCGACGATGGCCTGCGTCGGGCTGTCGCACGCCTGGGGCGGGATGGCCGAGCTCGCGACGGTCGACGAGTACCAGGTCGTGCCCCTGCCGGACGGCGTCAGCTATCAGCAGGGTGCGCTGATCGAGCCCGCGGCGGTCGCCGCGTACGGTGTGCAGCGCGCAGGCGTCGCCCCCGGCGACCAGGTGCTGATCACAGGCGCCGGGCCGATCGGCGCGCTCGCCGCCCTCTGTGCGCGGGCCGCCGGAGCGTCCACCGTCTACGTCTCGGAGCCGAACGCCGCGCGCCGCGCGCGCGCCGAGGCGCTCGGCGTCGCGACGGTGCTCGACCCGACGGCCGTCGATCTGCCCGCGTTCCTGCGCGACGAGACCGGCGGCCTCGGCGTCGACGTGGCGATCGAGTGCTCGGGGCACCCGAACGGCTTCTCCTCCGCGATCGCGTCGCTTCGCCGGCGCGGGACGCTCGCCCAGACCGGGCTCTTCGTGGGCGAGGCGACCGTCGAGCCGATGCTCTGGGCGCTCAACGACCTCACGATCGTCGGGACGTGGTGCTACTGGGTCTACGACTTCGACCGGATCGCCGCGCAGATCGCGGCCGGCGATCTGCCGGTCGAACGGGTCGTGACGAGCGAGGTCGACCTCGACGGGGCGCCCGACGCCTTCGCCCGTCTGGCGTCGGGCACGGCCGACGAGATCAAGGTGCTGATCGACCAATGAGGAGTGAGCTCGCATGAAAGCGCTGGTGTTCGAGGAACCCCGCCACGCCGTCGTCTCCGAGTTCGAGACGCCTGCGATCGGAGCGGACGAGGTGCTCGTCCGCTCCCGCAACGTCGGTATCTGTCATTCCGACTTCGAGCTGTACGAGGGCCGCTACATCATCCCGGTCTCGTATCCGATCATCCCGGGGCACGAGTGGGCGGGTGAGATCGCCGAGGTCGGCAGCGCGGTGACGACGCTCGCACCGGGAGATCGCGTGGTCGGCGAGTGCGTCGTGAACAACGGCGACGACCACTTCGGCTTCTCGATCAGCGGCGCCAACGCCGAGTACTTCGTCGCCAAGGCGTCCTGGCTGCACCGCATCCCCGACGAGCTGTCGTTCCCCCAGGGCGCGTTCGTCGAGCCGTTCTCGGTCGCCTACAGCGCGACCGTCGCCGCCGGCGGAATCGACGCGAGCGACGAGGTCGCGGTGATCGGCGGCGGCCCGATCGGCCTCCTCTGCACGATGGCGGCGGCCACGATGGGCGCCTCCGTAACGCTCGTCGAGCCCCAGGAGCAGCGCCGCGACTTGGGTCTCCAGATCGGGGCGACGCGCGCCCTCGATCCGTCTGCATCCCCCCTCGCGGAGCAGGCGAGCGAGGTCACGCGCGGGCGCGGCTTCGACGTCGTGATCGAGGCGGCCGGGGTGCCGGCCGCAATGGCGAGCGCCCTGCCGATTGCCGGCCTCGGCGCGCGGCTCGTCTTCGTGGGGATCGACGTGGGTGGCAGCGCGCCCGTCGAGATCGGTCTCGTGCAGTCGAAGGCACTCCAGGTTCGCGGGATCATCGGCTCAGCCGGCCTTTGGCCCCGGACGATCCGCTTCATGGCGACGAGCGGTCTCGACCCCACGCCGCTGCTGACCGCCACGTTCTCGCTCCACGACGCGCCCGCGGCGCTCGAGGCGGCGCGGGACACGAGTCGCAACGTCAAGGTCCAGATCGAGTGCTGATCGCGTGAAGGCAGCGGTCTTCCACGCGGCGCACGACGTCCGGATCGAGGAGGTCGTCGATCCCAGCCCGCCGCGCGCCGACGAGCTCGTGCTGAAGGTGACGCGGGCGGCGATCTGCGGCACCGACGCCGCCGAGTGGGACCACGGGCCCGTTCTCTGCCGCCCGGGCGTCGTGCTCGGCCACGAGTTCGTCGGACGCGTGGTCGACGTCGGCCCCGAGGTCACCGGCTATCGCGTCGGCGACCGGGTCGTGTCCGGGGCCGGTATCTCGTGCGGTCGCTGTCACTGGTGCCTCCGCTCCCGGACGAACCTGTGCGCCGAGTACCGAACGCTCGGCCTACAGGTCGACGGCGGCCTCGCCGAGTACGTGACGTCGCCCGCGGGCATCTGCCACCTGGTTCCGGACAGCTGCGACGACGACGCGGCCGTGATGACCCAGCCCCTGGCCGTCGCGCTGCACGCGCTGTCGCGCGTGGCGCAACGACCGGAGGAGTCCGTCGCGGTGATCGGCGTGGGCGGCATCGGCGCCTTCATCGTCGCGGGCGCCGGCCGGCGGGCCGTCGACGGACGCGTGGTCGCGATCGACATCGACGCCGAGAGGCTGTCGACCGCATCGGCGCTCGGTGCCGACGAGGTGTTCGACGCCACGGGCCACGAGCTCGCAGCGCTCCTGCAGGAGCTCACGGAGGGCGTCGGGTTCGACGTCGTGATCGAGGCGAGCGGAGCGGCTCACGCACCGGCCGCGGCGACCGTCGGCGTGCGTCGAGGAGGCCGGGTGCTCCTGCTCGGGTTGCACGCTGCGCCGCGCGAGCTCGACCTTACGCGCATGATCGTCCGCGAGGTCGACGTCGTCACCTCGGTCGCCCACATCTGCGACTCTGACATCCCCGCGGCGCTCGAGGTGCTCGCCGACAGCGACGTCGCGGCGGTCACGGCGGGCCCGACGATTCCGCTCGACGCGCTGGTCGACGAAGGTCTGCGCCCGCTCGTCGAGGGGCGAGCGGGCGGAAAGATCCTCATCGCTCCGAACGGCGAGCCGGAGGTGACGCCGCTCGAGCCGGGCACCGTCGCCGGTGTCACGTAGGCGCTTCCCGTCTCAGGAGCCGCCGCGAAGGTCGGTGAGACGTCGCACTTCGAAGCGGATCTCATCGAAGCGGACGACGCAGCCGTCGCCGGCGGGCGACTGTGCCTCGAAGCCGACGCTGACCTCGTCGTCTGCGCCGAGCCGAAAGGAGCGGACGAGCTGCCAGCGCGCTCCGTCGCGCGAGACGTGGAAGGCGAAGGCGGGCCCGATCCGGGCGATCCGCAGCCACGTCTCCTTGCCGGCGACCGCGATCCCGTTCGCGTCGTCGGACGATCCGTCGGTGACCACGGAAACGATAGTCGGCTCCTTCTGAGGGGAGTACTCGAAGCAGAGCTTTGCCCAGCGGCGGTCGTCGGCGTGGAGCATGAGCGCCCCGGCGTCGAAGACGGACGCGAACGCGACCCTCACGCGGGCGCTGAGGAGAAAGTCGCCGCTCGCACCGCCGGCAAGAACGGGCGCGTTGGCGGCGAGCTGCGGAGGGTCGGCCGGGTCGGCGAACCAGTCCGTCGCAGCTCCGGCCTCGATCGTCAGCCGGGAGC
>DASSBV010000249.1:0-3453 GCA_035698545.1 Gaiella sp.
CGTTCGAGGGCGCCGACCTCGTCGAATGAGCAACGACGCTCTCGCTGCGATCGACGTAGCGCTCGCCGACGCCCCGGACGCCGACGATGCACTGCGCGAGACCGTGCGCATCCTCACCGAGCAACCCGGGATCGTCTGGGCGGGGATCGCGTTCGTGGAAACCACCGGCCTCGTCCTCGGCCCGTCTGCGGGCACTCCGGACGAGGCGCGAAGAACGCTTGCAGCAGTCTGTTACAAGGACGAGACCGTTGGCGAGCTCCAGGTCGACGGCGACGCCGACCGGGCGTACCTCGAGGCGGTCGCCGAACGCATCTCCGCGCACGTATTGCTCGGCTGGGACACGGCTGGCGAGACCTGGGAGCCGTAGCGGTGCAGCCGGCCGCCGGTGTCCGACCTCGAGTCGGACACCGCCGACGGAGCTGGCGCAGCAAGCCGGCGCCGATCGCCGGCGCGCCCGCCCGGTTGCCCGGACGGGCGCGGCGCGGCTTCCCCTCCCCCATACGCGTTGTATTCACCCGTGTGGGAGCGGCTATCCCTCGTTTCAGGGATGCAGCTCACTCGTTCGAGGTACCCCACTCGAACGAGGGAGCTTCCCTCGAACGAGGGATGTCCAATCACTTCATCGAGCGTGCTAGCTCGACCGCTCGTTTCCGGTCGAGGTTGCCCTCGATCCGCAGCGTCGAGCCGCCGCGATCGACCAGGAGCGTTGCGCCGGCGAGCCAGCCCTGATCCTGCTCGAAGCTCCCGTTCGGGCCGAGGAGGTAAACCGCGTGCGGGCCGCCTGTGAGGAACACCGCGCCGTCGCCGTCGATCGTGAATTGCTCGATCCGCACCGGCGGCGGAATGAGCTTGCGGAGGATCTCTCCCCGCTGGAGTAGGCCGGGAACTTGCGTGACGAGCAGTCGGATGCGGTCGCCGTCGTGCCAGAGATAGCTCACGCGGCGACCGTCCACGAGACGGATCTCGTCGGGCGCGGGCTCGTCCCGAGGCGGTGAGGCGACCGGGAAGCCCGCTCGTCGACGCGCGTCCGCGAGCGACGTCGGCTCGCCAAGGGCCTCGACCGAGGCGTTCAGCTGGAGCGGAGGGAGCTCGTCGACGCGCACGATCCGCGCGCTACCGATCCCAAACCAGTCGAAGATCGCCGTTCGTGCGGGCGGCACGGCGAGCGCGACTGCGAGCGTGAGCAGCACAACCGCGAACGCCAGTCCGAGCCCACGCAACGGCCTCCGCCGCGGAGGTGACGCCTCAACGCGGGCAGCGACGGCCGAGGCGACGTCCGGCGTCTCCGGCCACTCGACGAGCGGCGCCAGCGCGCGGAGCTCGTGCTCGAGGCCGTTCACCGCATCTCCTCCTCGAGCACGGCTCGCATCCGCTCGAGCGCACGAGACGTGCGGGACTTCACGGTGCCGCGCCGGACCCCGAGCGCGGCCGCCGTTTCCTCCTCGCCGAGGTCGAGCAGGAACCGATGCACGAGCACCTCGCGGTCGCGCCCTTCCAGTGCGCCGAGCGCCGCGAGCAGGTCCTCCCGCCGTGCATGCGAGAGAGCGGCCGCCTCGGGGGACGGAGCCGCGTCCCCCGAGGCCGCCGCCGCCACACGAACCGCCAGCTCGGCCCGCCGGCCGGCCGAGCGGCGCTTGTTCCGCGCCTCGTTCGCGACGATGCGCAGGAGCCACGGCCGAAAAGGTGCGCCCTCCCGAAAACGGCCGAGCGCCCGGTACGCCTTGACGAAGGCGTCCTGGACGGCCTCCTCCGCGTCGCCGCGGTCGCCCGCGGCGACGAGCGCGACACGGAATGCAATCGCCTGATGCATGCGCACGAGCTCCTCGTAGGCGGCGGCGTCGCCGCGCTTGGCGCGCGCGACGTGCGACGCCTCGTCAAGTGGTCGGCTCCCCACTCGCCTCTTCTACACCGGGAGCGCCGAAGGGGTTCCTGTAGCGTCGAGCGAGTGGACGAGCCCTGGAGCAGCCTCCGCATCTCGGACGTGCACCCCATCTCCGTCGCGGGCGGTCTTCGCTGGCGGCCGATCCGCCGCACCCTCGGCATCGAGGCGTTCGGGATGAACGCCTACACCGCCGACGCAGCGGGCGACGAGGTGGTCGAGAGCCACACCGAGCAGGCGCTCGGTCACCAAGAGGTCTACGTCGTGCTCTCGGGTCGCGCGACGTTCGAGCTGAACGGCGACACGCTCGATGCGCCGGCGGGCACCGTCGTCTTCCTTCGCGACCCGGCGACGCGCCGGCACGCCCGAGCGGCCGAGCCGGGAACGACCGTGCTCGCCGTCGGCGGCAAGCCGGGCGAGGCGTACAGCCCCTCCGCCTGGGAGTGGTACTTCGAGGCGGAGCGGTTCCGCGACCCGCTCGACCCGGAGGCGGCGCTGCGCCTGATGGACGAGGCGAACGAGCGCTTCCCCGGCCACGCCGGCGTCGTCTACTCGACCGCCTGCTGGCTCGCGCTCGCGGGACGCGACGACGAGGCCCTCGAGACGCTCCAGCGGGCGATCGAGCTCGAGCCGCGCGCCCGGGAGTGGGCCGCCGGCGATGACGACCTGGTTTCAATCCGCGAGCGCCTCTGAGCTCATCCCGTGTCCGACTTCAAGTCGGACACCGGCCGCCCCCACGCTCAACCGCCTGGCGTCATCCGATAGGCGTCGAACACGCCGTCGAGGTTCCGCAGAACGCCGAGGAGCGTCCGGAAGTCCTTCACGTCGCCGAGCTCGGCCGTATACCAGTTGCGGGCCATCCCGTCCTCGACCGAGCCGCCGTAGGCGACGATGTTCGCGCCGTGCTCGGCGAACGTCCGCGCGACATCCTCGAGCAGGCGCGCGCGATCCCAGGCGTCGACGGCGATCTGCACGCGGAAGCTCGACGAGGTGGCGTCTCCCTCCCACTCGACACCCGTGAACCGCTCGGGGTTCCGCATGAGCGCCTTCACGTTCGGGCAGTCGGCGCGGTGGATCGTGATCCCGCGCCCGAGCGAGATGTAGCCGCGGATCTCGTCCCCCGGCACCGGCGTGCAGCACTTCGCCAGGCGAACGAGCACGTCGTCGACCCCCGGCACCACCACACCGAGCGACTCGCCCGTCACCGTCCGCCGGCGCGGCGACGGCTTGGTCGGGATCACGCTGTCCTCGCGCACCTCGTCGGTCTTGAGGCCGTGCAGGACCTTGTTCACCACCTGGCCCGTGCCGATCTTCCCGGCGCCGAGCGCGAGGTAGAAATCCTCCGCCTTCTTGAACCCCATCTCGCGGATCACGGACGCGAGGACGCTCGAGCCCTGGAGCTTCCGGTACGGCAGGTTCTGCGCCTTGAGCGCCTGATCGAGCGCGTCGCGGCCCTTCTGCTCGGTCTCGCCGCGGGTCTCGCGCTGGAACCACTGGCGGATCTTGTTGCGCGCCCGGGACGACTTCGCGAGCGAGAGCCAGTCGCGCGAGGGGCCGCGCCCCGACTTCGAGGT
>DASSBV010000250.1:0-4683 GCA_035698545.1 Gaiella sp.
AGAGCATGGACGAAGTCTCGACGACGACGACGTCCTCGTGTTCCTGGCGACGCTCGGCGCCGCGCTGAGCGCGATCGGCGAGACCGTCGACGCGGTCGAGACACGGCTCGCAGGGATCGCGCGGTCGTACGGGCTGCGTGAGGCGCGCTTCAGCGTGTTCCCGACGTTCGTCCTGCTCACGCTGGGGCAGGGGAAGGCGGCCACGATCGAGCCGACCACGAGGCTCTCGCAGACGCCGCGCCTCGATCAGATCGCCGCCGTCCACCACCTTGCCTCCGAGGCCGAGCGCGGAGCCGTGCTCCCGGCAGCGGGGATCGAGCGGCTCGAGACGATCCGGCGGCTGGAGAGCCGGTTCGGCGACGTCACGAGTGTCGTGGGCTACGCCGTCCTCACCGTCGGGCTCGCCCTCATCCTCCACCCGGCCGCGCGCGATGTCGCGTGCGCCGCGGTGCTCGGCGCGCTCGTCGGTGTCCTCTGCCGACTCGGCCGGGGTCGCCGAACGGTCGAGGCGCTCATGCCGTTCCTCGCCGCGACCTGCGTTGCGGTCATCGTCGCTCTGGCGGTGAAGTACGACGTCACCGACCCGGGCCTGCGGGCGATGATCGCGTCGCTCGTCGTGTTCATCCCGGGCGTCGCGCTGACGACGGCGTTTCTCGAGCTCACGGAGGGCCAGATGGTCGCGGGCTCCAGCCGCCTCGTGTGGGCCGGGATGCAGCTTGGCTTGCTCGCCTTCGGCATTGTCGCGGGCATCGGCGTGGTCGGCGTGTCCCCCGAGCGGGCATTCTCGAGCTCGGACGCGCTGCTGGGCGACTGGGCGCCATGGCTCGGGGTGCTCGTGTTCGCCGTGGGCGTCACGATTGCCCACTCGGCCCCTCCCGGCAGCTTCCCGTCGCTTCTCGTCGTGCTCTACGCGGCGTGGATCGGGCAGGTGGTCGGAAACGCGCTCCTCGGTGGATTTGCGAGCGGCTTCACCGGCGCGCTGACGATGACGTTCGCGGCCTACCTCCTCGCCCGCCGTCCGTCGACGATGCCCGTCTACGCAGTGTTCCTTCCGGGCTTCTGGCTCCTCGTGCCGGGCTCGCTCGGCCTGATCGGGCTCACGACCCTGCTCGCGCTCCCGGAGACGGTGTCCGCCGACGACGTGCTCACCATTCTCGCCTCGATCGCGTCGGTCGCGCTGGGCGTCCTCTGCGGTGTGGAGCTGCACGCGTGGCTCGGCCTCGCGCACGGCCGCGTGCGCCGTGCCCGGAAGAGGGGTGACTCAGCGCGTGACTAGCGGACGAGCGCGAGCGCGGTCAGGCCGACCGAGCCTCCCGAGCCAACGAGACGCCGCGGGCGACGGCGGCCGCCAAGAGGAGAAGAGACGCGGCGAGCACGATCAGCAGGCCGTACGAGACGGTGGCGCCGAGGACGTCGCGTCCGTCGCGCCAGTTCTCCACCGCCGTCCATCCGATCACGACCGCGCAGCCGAGGACGCCGGCCACCCCCGTCCACGCGCCGCGCTCCATCCTCCGCGTCCACAGGTACGCAGGGCCGGCCAGGAGGACGCAGAGCCAGCCGTTGTTCGGCCCCTCGGTGCCGTTCAGCGTCGCTCCGTCGTCCGCGATCCACGTGCAGAACACCCCCACGACCACCGCGGCGATCGCGATCCGGCAGGCGATGTGCCATCTGCGCGAGCCGTCGGATCCTCGAGCGGGTCCCGGATCCTTCATGTCGGGCGACGCTAGCACCTCCCACGCACGCCGTCTCGCGCGCACCGGGGCCGCGGTCGTCGCGCTCGTCGCCGCACTGTTCTTCGTCCTCGTGTTCCGTCAGGTGCTCGGAATCACGCAGCGGCCGAGTTGGCCGCCGCCGGCAGACGCCGTGACCGCGGCGGGGGCCGAAGCTGCGACCGAGGCGTTCGCCGCACGTCACGGGACGCGCCCTCACGACGCCGACCTCGACTTCGCCTGGTCGACGGCGGCGACGATCGAGCCGTGGGTGGAGGGCACGCGCTTCTTCCCGCGGATCTTCGCGGACGTGGAGTCCGCCACGTCGTCCGTGCACATCCTGATGTTCGGCTGGCGCGAGGGCACGGTCGGCCTGGAGATGGCGTCACTGCTCGAGCGCAAGCTCGCGGAGGGCGTCGAGGTGCGCGTGATCGTGGACTCCTTCGGGTCGAGGCCCAACGGCGACGCACGCGAGATGTTCACGGCCCTCGCCGAGGCGGGAGCGGAGATCGTCGTCAACGACGTGCTGCCACTCGACCGGGACGGGCTCTACCCGGACGACCGGCACTTCGACTGGCGCCAGGACGAGGTCGGTCGCGCCGATCATCGCAAGCTCTACGTGATCGACGGCAAGGTGGCGTGGACCGGCGGCGCAGGAATCGAGGACCACTTCCGCGACGGCGGATTCCACGACGTGATGGTGCGTGTGACGGGCGATGTCGTCCGGCAGGCCCAGGCCGCCCTCCTGACGAGCTTCAGGGGCCACGGCGGGCCGCTTCCCGCCGAGCTCCACCGGTACTTCCCAGAGCCGGCCGAGCCGGGCACGACGCCGACCGCCCTCGCGCAGGTGATTCCCGGCGGCTTCGTCGCCGCGTCGCAGGCGATCCGGGAGCAGATCGACGGGGCGCACCGGAGGCTCGACGTCATGAACCCGTACCTCACGGACCGCGACATGCTCGAGCGGATCCTCGCGGCCGCCCGGCGAGGGGTCCGCGTGCGGCTCGTCGTCTCGGAGACCTCGAACAACGCTCAGGCAAGCTCGGCGCTCAGGCATCGCTACGAGGACCTGCTAACCGCGGGGGTCGAGATCTGGGAGCTCCCCGGCACCGTGGTGCACGCGAAGGTCGTCGTCGCCGACGACGTCGTCAGCTTCGGCACCGTGAACCTCGACTCGTGGGCCCTCTACCGGAACTCGGAGATCATGATGATCGCCCGAAGCCCTGATGCGGCAGCGCGGTTCGAGGAGCGCCTGTTCGAACCGGACATCGCCCGTTCGCGGCCCGGCAAGCCTCCGTCCGGCACCGGCGAGCGCTTCGAGAGCTGGCTGTGGGACAAGTTCACGTACTTCCTCTGACGGCCGGTGCCGTCGGCGCTGAATGCGACGAGCCGGGCTACTCGGGCACCGACGCGGCACACGCGCTCGAGATGGTCTCGACCTCGGAAGCGGTCTCGGGGTCGTTGCGACTCAATGCCCCGAGCGCCCCGAGCGATCCGCGGGCACAGATCCTTGCCTGCTGGCGCTCGGCCCGTGCCAGCTCGCGCTCCGCCCTCGCCTGCTCGAGCTCGGCGCGCAGCGTCGACACCTGGTCCTGCGCTGCCGACAGATTCTCGTTCGCCTCGGCAGCCGCGGCGTTCGCCTCCGCCACCGCCTCCTCGGCCGCCTCGATCTCGCTTTCGGCCTGGGCGACGTCTTCGTCCGAGACGACATAGATCTCGTTGTCGGCGTTGATCTTCTGGATCTCCTCCCCGACGGCCGCTGCGGCCTCGGCCTGTGCTGCGGCTTGCGCCTCCGCCGCGTCCGCCGCCGCCGTCTGTGCCGCCAATTCGGACTGCGTCGAGTCGAGATCGGAGTTGACCTTCACGGCCCAGATGCCTAACCCGATCGCAAGGAGGACGGCGAGGCCGGCGACGATCATCCAGCCGATCGGCCGTTTCCTCTTGCCCGCCGTCGGATCGCCGAGTGATGTGCCGTCAGGCGCTCGATCGGTCCTGTCGTCGTCTGGGGGCGTCGAGGACACGTTCATCGGCTCTCCTGGGTCGCTCGTGGCCGGTGGCGCTCCTCGTCACGGTAGCCAGCGGTCCGGTCGGCTTTTCGGCATATGCTGCGGCTTCCGGGCGGCGCCCGTCGAAGACGTCCGGAATACGCGAGAGGATCACACCCATGACGGCCGCAGAAGCCGCAACGCCTGCTCGCACGAGCGGCGCGATGGCCGTGCTGCTCACGCTCGCCGCGGGCCAGTTCCTCCTCGTCCTCGTCGCGCTCCTCGCGGCGTGCGCATTCCCATGACCCAGCCGGGCTCGGAGGAGCGACCCGCGTAGATGTGCCGCTGGCTCGCATACTCGGGCACGCCGATCCGGCTCGAGGAGCTGCTCGTCAACCGCGAGCGGTCGCTGATCGACCAGAGCCTCCACTCCCGGCTCGGCGCGACGACGACGAACGGCGACGGGTTCGGGGTCGGCTGGTACGACGACACCGGGACGCCGCGGCTCTACCGCAGCACGCATCCCGCCTGGAACGACCGGAACCTGCGCGAGCTCGCGGCGGGGGTCTCCTCCCCGCTCTTCCTCGCGCACATCCGGGCGTCGACCGGGACCGCGATCCAGGAGACCAACACGCACCCGTTCCGCCACGACCGGTGGCTGTGGATGCACAACGGCCTGATCCGCGAGTTCTCCCGGATCAAGCGGGAGCTCATCCTCGCCGTCGACGACTCGTTCTACCCGTCGATCGAGGGCACCACCGACTCGGAGACGATGTTCTATCTCGCGCTCACCTTCGGGCTGCGCGACGATCCCGTTGCAGCCGTCGAGCGCATGGTCGGCTTCGTCGAGGACACGGGTCGCCGACACGAGGTCGAGAACCCCCTGCAGATGACGATCGCGACGACCGACGGGACGACGATCTGGGCATTCCGCTACTCGAGCGAGGGCGACTCGAGGTCGCTCTGGTTCAGCACGCGGATGGATGCGCTCA
>DASSBV010000251.1:0-9921 GCA_035698545.1 Gaiella sp.
ACGCCGCCCGTGAGCAGCGACTCCACCATCAGCCACTTCACCGCGGGAACGCGCCAGCCGTAGTCGATCGAGTCGCCCGCGATCCGGCGCACCTCGGAGACGACGTTGCCGCCCCGGTCCGGCGTGAAGCCGAGGTCGTGCATCAGCCGGAACGCGACCCCGAACATGACGACGAGCACCGCGCCCCGCAGGACGAAGGGCACTCCCAGGCCGGCGTGCTGGGCGATGAACCCGCCCGCGACGGAGCCGGTGAGCATCGCCGCACCGGCGGCGATCTGCCCACGTGCGAAGACCGCGTCGAGGTCGCCCTGGAAGCCGGTCGCCCCGAGCGCATCCACGAGCCACGCCTCGACCGCGCCGGAGAAGAACGTGAACCCCAGCCCGATCAGGATCGACACCACGGCCCACGCCCAGAACGACGCCTCGATCCGCCAGAGCAGGACGTAGAGCAGCGTCGAGCCGGAGAGCGTCAACGTCCCGAGCAGGTACGACGCGCGGCGGCCGACGGTGTCCGCGACGATGCCCGTCGGCACCTCGAAGAGCATCATCCCGGCGGTGAAGAACGCGTTTGCCGCGAACGCCTCGAGGTTCGACAGTCCCGCGTCGAGCAGGAAGATCGTGTTGATGCCCCAGATCAGCGACGCCGCGAGCGTGTTCCCCAGCATCAGCGTGATGTAGGTGCGCTGAACGGAGCGGGGCGTCGGCATCGCCGCTCCACGCTACGCCTCGGGCTGGACCCCGGGTCGCGCGGCAGCGCTAGCGCAGCTTCTTCAGTGCGCGGCCGAGCGCCTGCCCGCCCGCCAGCACGGGCGCGAACAGGTCGCCGTGCCGTTCGACCCGCTCGAGCGCCTCGCGCATCCCGAAGCGCCGCGGCGTCACGTCGTCGCTCAGCTCGTCCCACCGGAGCGGCGTCGAGACCGGCGCGCCGGGCTTCGGCCGAACCGAGTAGACCGACGCGATCGTCTTCCCCCGGGCGTTCTGGCGATGATCGACGAGCACGCCCTCCCGCTTGCGCTTCAGCCACTCTGTCGTGACGAGCCCCGGGTGACGCTCTTCGAGCCCGTGCGCCACGAGCTCCGCGAATGCGTAGGTCTGCTCGTAGGTCGCGCGACGCGCGATCGGGACGAGCACGTGGATCCCGTCGGCGCCGCTCGTCTTGACGTAGGACTCGAGCTCGAGCCGCTCGAGCTCTTCGCGGATCAGATGCGCGACGCGGATCGCCAGCGCGAAGCCGCCGTCGGGCGGATCGAGGTCGAAGAGCACGAAGTCCGGGCGCTCGGGCTTGTCGACGCGGGAGTACCACGCGTTCATGTCGATGCAGTTCATCTGCACCATCCAGAGCACGGCCTCGGGCGTGTTGAGGAGCGGGAAGTCGACGAGCCGCGACCCGCCGTCGCGCGGGTACGTGCGGAAGGTGCGGGTCGGTATCCAGTCGGGCATCCCCTTCGGCGCCTGTTTCTGGAAGTAGACGTCCCCGGTCGCTCCGTAGGGGAAGCGCTTCATCGTGAACGGGCGGTTGCGGAGGTGGGGCACGAGCACCGGCGCGATCGCGCGGTAGTAGTCGAACACGTCCTGCTTCGTGATGCCGTCGTCGGGGAACAGGACACGCTCGGGGCTCGAGAGTCGGACCGACCGCTGCGCCACGAGCGGGTTGTACCCCTCCGAACGCGGCGCTGTCGACACGCTGCTGTCCCCTTTTTGCGTGATGCGCGTCTGGCCGTCGCGCCGAAGGTTCGAGTGGTGGCGCGGGCGCCTGTTCGTCCGACAAGCCCCGCGCCCCCTTCCCTGCGCCGATGGAACGCGCTCTACCTTGAATGTATTGTTTCGGGGGCAAGTTCCCGCGCAGCGCGCCAAGGAGAATTCTGCGGATGGATGACCGAGAGCACGCCGCTTGGCAGGGCTTTCTCACCCTTCATGCCACGCTGACGGAGGAGATCGACCGGTCTCTCCGCGAGACCCACGGGCTGACCTTGCAGCACTTCGAGGTCCTCCTACACCTCGATCGCGCGCCCGGCAACCGCATGCGGATGAGCGACCTCGCCTCGTCGGTGCGCATGACCCAAAGCGGGGCCTCACGACTCGTCGACCGGGTCGAGCGCGCCGGTCACGTCGTCCGTCGGGAATGCGACATCGACGGACGTGTCCTCTATGCGCACCTCTCCAAGACCGGCAAGGCGCAGCTGCTCGAGGCACGCCCCACGTATGTCGCGAGCGTTGAGGGCCATTTCCTCGAGCGGTTCGACGTTCGCGTGCTGCGCAAGCTTGCCACCGGCTGGAAGCGTTCCCAGGCGACGTTGACCGCCTTGGCCGTGCTCGCGCCGGAGTTGCCGATCTCCATCTAGGTTCCGGCGACGCGCCCGGGAGGATTCGAACCTCCGACCCGCGGATTAGAAGTCCGCCGCTCTGTCCCCTGAGCTACGGGCGCACGGCCTGAGGGTAGACGCTCGTGCGGAGCGTGCCGAAGTGCGCGATCACTCCTCGAGTTGCTCCTGCTCGGAGAGGAAGCGGAGGAACCAGTAGGCGAAGACAGCGAAGAAGACGAGCGACTGCTCGGCCGCCATCGTCATCCCGCCCAGCTGCTGGTCCGTGAGTCGCGACAGCCCGAAGACTCGCTCAGGGGCGTCGGCATAGAACGCGTAGAGGGCCCGGGGCACGAGCGCAAGCACGAGGCCGAGCGGCGCCGAGAGGACGAACGCGGCCACGACATACCCGGCGCGCGCGCCCGACGAGAGCCGGTGCGGAGCCTCCTGCCAGACGCACCACCAGAAGAGGAGCCCGACGACGACGTACGTCGCGTGCTCGAGCGCGAGCAGCGAGCCCGGTCGCCGGAGCGCCGCGTCGTAGAGCGTGGGGACGTGCCAGAGCGCGTAGGTCGCGACCCACAGCGGCAGCGCGACGAAGGGCTGGGTCAGCGCCCGCACGACCCTCGGCCGCGAAAGCCTCTCGGCAAGCGCGGCCGGAATCCCGAGCACGAGCAGGAGCGGCCCCCACTCCGCGAGGACGACGTTCTGCAGAAGGTGCGCCCAGACGAGGTACGTGCGCGCCAGCGTGTCGAGGGGCGTGATCAGCGCCGCGGCGAGGAGCGCGCAGCCGGCGAGGAACGAGACGGTTCGCGCGTTTTCCCGCCTGTCGCGGGTGGCGACGAGGTACCAGGCCGCAAGCGCGAGCGGGACGAGCGCCTCCGCGTTCCACGACCATGCCCCGGGAGTCACGGCGCTACGCTACTTCGGCGCAACGCGCGGCCTTGGTGAAGCGGTATCACGGCAGGCTTCCATCCTGCAATCACCGGTTCGATCCCGGTAGGCCGCTCTGACTCCAGCTCGTCCGGCTGCGCCGCTACGTTTTCTCAGGTGAAAACTAAGGAGTACGAGGCGGCGCGATCTATGAGGGCCGACCATGGTATGTCGGTGAAGGCGATCGCGACCGCGCTCGGCGTGTCCTCGTCATCGGTCAGCCGATGGGTGCGCGATATCGAGCTGACGCACCGACAGCGCCAAGCGCTCCGAGCGCACAATCGAGGGGACCGCGTGCGCGCGGCTCAGCGACACACCGAACAAGCACGGCTTCGGCGCGCGGCCTGGCAGGAGGACGGGCGGCGGAACGCACGTCGAGTACGAGCCGGGCACATGGCCGGTTGCATGCTGTTCTGGGCGGAAGGCTCGCGGTCTCGCAACTCGGTGTACTTCACGAATTCGGACCCGGCCATGGTTCGCTTCTTCCTCGACTTCCTCGTGACCGAGGTCGGTGTTCACCGGGATGCGGTCCGCATCGACCTGAACCTCTTCGCCGACCACGCGGCCGAGCAGGAACGGATTGAGCGGCATTGGCTCGACGTGCTCGATCTCCCCGACACGTGTTCGCGCTTCGACCGTCAACGTCTGCTCGCGTTACAGCACGAGGAAGCGTCTCAACCGCCTTCCCTTCGGCACGTGCCGACTGAGCGTCCACTCGACGCTCGTCGTGCAGCACTTGTATGGAGCGATCCAGGAGTACGGCGGGTTCGATCGACCGGCCTGGCTGGACTGAGTCCGATCAGCGCCCGCTCGCCGAGAAGTGCTGGTAGTCGCGGTCGCCCGACCAGCGGCCGCCCCAGCCCCACCCGGCCGCCTCGAAGGCACGCACCACCACCCCGCCCTCCACGGCCATGCCCGGGCGGTACGGCGAGCGGCCGAGGTAACGGCGGCTCGTTCGGTGCGACGTGGTGCCCCCGGACGTGACGTAGGGGTTCTCGATCGGGTTCAGGTCGATCGCGCGGCCGTAGGAGTGCTCCGACCAGCGCGTGGTGCCGTCGACGTAGCGGCAGTTGAACGCCGACGTGTTGTCCGCCTCGATCGAGCGAAAGTCGCTCGCGCCGTAGGCATCGACCGGGACCATGCGCCGGATCGGAAAGTGCGCCGCATAGAGGCGCCGCAGCACCCGCACTACGGACGTTGCGACGTCGCGGTTGACGATGAGCCGACCTGTATGCACCCGCCCGTCGAAGCCCCAGTGCCGAGCGCGCACCAATCGGAGCTCGTCGAGCCCGACCGGACAGCCTCGGTGCCACGAGAGCCCGGTCATCGTCTCCCGTAGCGATGAGGAGAGCGGGCTGATCGAGGCGTGGAAAGACCGTGGCGTCGCCGTGCCGGCAGCCGACGTGACCGACAGGAGCAACGCAGCGACGACGAGAGCCCGGACCACCGCGGAACGGTAGCTTCGCTCCCATGGTGTCCGACTCGACGTCGGACACCGGCAGAGTCGGGGTGGTCGGACTCGAACCGACGATCCTCCCGCTCCCAAAGCGGGCGCTCTACCAGGCTGAGCTACACCCCGTGTCGCCGAAGTCTACGGCCCGCCTCGCACGGTTCCTCTCCGGCACGCCGAGGCACCGCGGATAGCCTCGCGCGGTGACGGAGATCGTCCTCCACGACGAGCCCTTCGCTGCGGCGCGGCATCGACGCCTGGGCTACGCGATGGCGGTCGCGGCGGCAGGGCTCTTCGCGATCAACGGCACGGTCTCGAAGGTCATCCTCACCTCCGCCGACATGACGAGCCTCCGGCTCACCGAGCTCCGGACGACCGGCGCCTTCGCCGGCCTCGCGGTGTTCATCGCGCTCACGTCGCCGGGCCGCCTCCGGATCGGGCGAGACGAGATCCGCCTGTTGGTCTTCTACGGGATCGTCGGGTTCGCGCTCGTCACCTGGCTCTACTTCGTGGCGATCGAGCGGCTCCCGATCGGGATCGGCCTCCTGCTGGAGTTCACCGCGCCGGTGCTCGTGGCTCTCTGGGCGCGGGTGATGTGGCACGAACACGTCCGCCGCCGGGTCTGGGCGGCGCTCGCGCTCGCGCTGGCGGGGCTCATGCTCGTCGCGGAGGTCTGGCAGGACGCGCGGCTCGACACCGTCGGCGTCGCCGCCGGCCTCCTCGCCTCGGGGGCGCTTGCGACGTACTTCCTCGCCGGGGAGCACGCGACCGGCCGTCGAGATGCGCTCTCCCTCACGTGCATCTCGCTTGGCGTCGCGGCCGCGTTCTGGGCAGTCGTGCAGCCGTGGTGGGGCTTTCCGTTCGACGAGCTCTGGGAGACCGTGTCGCTGCAGGGCGCGCTCGAGTCGACGACGGCGCCGGTCTGGCTTCTCTCGCTGTGGATGATCGTGCTCGGGACGATCATCCCGTTCGCCCTCTCCCTCGGCGCGCTCCACCATCTGCCGGCGACGAGGGTCTCGATCGTCGCGATGGTCGAGGTGGTGCTGGCGTCGATCGTCGCCTGGGTCTGGCTCGAGGAGACCCTCTCCGCCGCGCAGCTGACCGGCGGCGCCGTGGTGCTGATCGGGATCGTGCTCGCGCAGACCTCGCGTTGAGAGATTCGCGCAGTACCCTTCGCGATCATGAACGTCAGGCGTGTCCTCCTGGCCTCCCCGCGGGGCTACTGCGCGGGAGTCGAGCGAGCCGTCGAGACGGTCGAGCGGGCGCTCGAGCACTACGGCGCGCCGGTCTACGTCCGCAAGCAGATCGTCCACAACCTGCACGTCGTGCGGGAGCTCGAGGCGCGCGGAGCGGTGTTCGTCGACGACGAGCTGGACGCGCCGCGCGGCGCGACGGTCGTCTACTCGGCCCACGGTGTCGCACCCTCGGTGCGCACGAACTCCGTTGCGCTCGACCACGACGTGATCGACGCGACCTGCCCGCTCGTGACGAAGGTCCACGTCCAGGCGAAGCGCTACGCGGCCGCCGGCTACACCGTCCTCCTGATCGGGCATGCCGGGCACGAGGAGGTGGTCGGCACGATGGGCGAGGCGCCCGACTCGACGATCCTGGTGCAGGATGTGGCCGAGGCCGAGGCGCTCGAGGTCACTGTCGGCACGAAGTTGGCGTACGTCACCCAGACGACGCTCTCAGTCGACGAGACCGCCGAGATCATCGCGACGCTGCGCCGGCGGTTCCCCGACGTCGTCGGGCCGAGGAGAGAGGACATCTGCTACGCGACCTCCAACCGCCAATGGGCGGTGAAGGACCTCCTCGAGCACATCGACGTCTTGCTCGTGATCGGCTCCCGCAACTCGTCGAACTCGAACCGCCTGGTAGACGTCGCGCGCGCTGCGGGCGTACCTGCCCGGCTGATCGACGACGAGAGCGAGATCGAGGAGAGCTGGCTCGGAGAGGCAGAGACGGTGGGCGTCACGTCGGGCGCCTCCGCACCGGAGCACCTCGTGAGCCGGGTCTGCGACTGGTTCCGGGCCCGTGGCGCCGACGACATCCGGCCGTTCCGCATGGTTGACGAGGACGTGACGTTCCGGTTGCCCGTCGAGCTTCGCCGCGAGCTCGAGCTCGCCGCCGCGCGCCCCGAGTAACTCAGCTCTTCGCGATCGTCGTCTCGTCGTCGGCGCCGGCCTCGAGCGAGGTCGCCAGCGTCTCCGAGCGGATCCACTCGCCGTGCACCAGGAGATCCGCGTCTCGTGCGGGAATCGTCAGCGAGATCCGGTCCGAGAGCTCCAACCCGGACTGCTTGCGGAGGGCGTTGACGTGCCGGATCAGCTCGTAGACGCGCCGTTCGCGGTCGAGCTCCTCGTCGACGTGCGTGTCGAGCGCGACCGTGACGCCGTCCTCCGCGGCGACGGCCCAGCCCTCCTTGCCCGCACGCTCGACGAGCACCTCGTCGGGGCCGAGCTCGTGCCCCGCCACGCGGAAGCGACCGCCATCGAGCTGCTCGAAGTCGCCTGCCTGGAGCGCCGTGCGCACCGCGGCGAGCCCCGGGCCGAGCTTCGGCCCGAGCACCGGGAGGTTCGGCTTCACCCTGAGCTCGGCGTCGACGGCGTCGAAGCGGACGTCCTTGACGCGCAGCTCGTCGCGGATCTCCGCCGCCTGCGCCTCCGCCCGGCCGGCCCCTTCGACGACGAGCGCCCTGAGCGGCTGCTGCACCTTGAAACCCGCCGCCTGGCGTGCCTTGTGCCCCAGCCCGACGACGCGGCGCACGTCGGCGACCTCGGCGAGCAGCCCCTCGTCCGGCTCTGCCTCGGCCGGCCACCCCGCGAGGTGGACGCTCGCGGGCGCCAAGTCGCACGACTCTCGCACGAGCACCTGCCACAGGTGCTCCGAGAGGAACGGCATCACAGGCGCGATCACGCGCATCGCCTGCGCGAGCGCGTGCCAGAGCGTGCGAAGCGCGATCTCGTCGCCGTCCCAGAAACGGCGGCGCGAGCGGCGGACGTACCAGTTCGAAAGGTCGTCGACGTATGCTTCGAACGCCCTGATCACGTCGACCGTCAGCCAGCGCTCGTAGCCCGCGGTCGCGTCGCGCACGAGCTGCCGAGTGCGCGCGACGAGCCAGCGGTCGAGGGGCTGGAGGTCGGCGTCGGGACCGCTCTCGAGGTCATCAAGCCGCGGGACGAAACCCTCGACGTTTGCGTACTGGACGAGAAACGTCGCCGAGTTCCAGAGCGTCAGGAGCTTCCGCTGGATCTCGTGGGCCGGGCCGAACCCGAAGAGGAGGTTCCGGTCTGGCGGCTGCGCGCAGAACTGCCAGCGCATCACGTCGGCGCCCATGCGCGCGAAGGCGTCGGGCGCGTCGATCGTGTTCCCCCACGAGCTGTGCATCTCGCGGCCCTTCTCGTCGAGCATCTTCTCGTAGCCGAGCACCCGCGTGAACGGGGCTTTCCCGGTCAGGGCGACGGACATGAAGAGCTGCGAGTAGAACCAGAGCCGGATCTGCTCACGCATCTCCGAGACCCAGTCGGCTGGGAACCACTCCTCCCAGTACGCGTGGTCGGGGAGATCGGCGCGGGTGAGCCCCTTCGCCGCACCGGTCGCGTAACCCTCCGGGACGCGCTCCCGGCTCTCCCAGCCGAGCGTCGCGAACGGGACGATGCCCGCGTCGAGCCAGACGTCGCCGACCTCGGGAATCCGCTCCACCTCGGCGGCGCACGCCTCGCAGCGGATGCGGATCTCGTCGATCCAGGGGCGCCGGAGCTCCTCGAGCCCTGCGACCGGCGCGGTCGCGCGTTCCTCGAGCTCGGCCTTCGAGCCGATCACGTTCAGGTGGCCGCACTCGCACGGGTAGAACGGCAGCGGCAGCCCGTAGTAGCGGCGGCGGGAGATGTTCCAGTCGCCCATGTTGCGCAGCCAGTCGTCCATGCGCTTGCCCATGTAGGCGGGCGTCCACTCCACCGCCGCGTTCGCGTCCAGCAGCGGCTGCCGCAGGTCGTCCACCGCGATCAGCCAGTCGTCGGTCACGCGCCAGATGAGCGGGGTGTCGCAGCGCCAGCAGTGCGGGTAGCGGTGGAGGTACGTGCCCGCCTCGAGCAAGAAGCCTTTCTCGGCGAGCTGCCCGACGATCTGATCGGCGGCCTCCGTGGTCGACAGGCCGTGGAGCCAGCCGTACGTCTCGTAGAACCGGCCCGCCTCGTCGACGGGCGAGAGCACGGGGAGCTCGTGGACGCGGCCGAGCTCGAAGTCCTCCTGCCCTGCCCCGGGAGCGATGTGGACGATGCCCGTGCCCTCCTCGAGGGAGACCTCGTCCCACGGGATCACCCGGTGGTCGACTCGAGCTCCCGGGCCAAGGTCGTCGAACGGGCCGCGGTAGCGCAGGCCGACGAGCTCCTCGCCGAGCGCGCGCCGCACGAAGCGGTCGTCCGGATAGCGCGCGACGGCGACCCACTCGCCGCTCTCCCGCATGCCGTACTCGGCGTCGGGCTTCACGGCGGCGGCGACGTTCGCCGGCAGCGTCCACGGCGTCGTCGTCCAGACCACGACCGACTCGTCGGGCCGGTCGGCGAGCGGAAAGCGCACGAAGAGCGACGGGTCGCTGCGCTCCTGGTAGACGCCGGACTGGGTCAGCTCGTGCTGCGAGAGCGAGGTGCCGCAGCGCGGGCACCACTCCGTCGAGCGGTGGCCGAGGTAGAGCCAGTCCCGCTCGTGCACGAGCTGGAGGAAGCGCCAGATGTACTCGATGTTCGTGTCGCTGAAGGTGAAGTAGTCGTTCCCCCAGTCCATCCACTGGCCGAGGCGGATGGAGCCCTCGGTGAGGGCGCGCGAGGAACGGACGACGACGTCGCGGCAGCGACGGGCGAACTCGGCGAGCCCGAACTCCTCGATCTCGCGCTTGGAATTGAGCCCGAGCTCCCGCTCGACGCCGACCTCGATCCAGAGGCCCTGGCAGTCGAATCCGTTCTGGTAGCGCTGATGGTGTCCCCGGAGCGCCTTGTAGCGCTGGAACACGTCCTTCAGCGTCCGTCCCCAGGCCGTGTGGACGCCCAGCACCATCCTGTTCGCCGTGACCGGCCCGTCGACGAAGCTGAAGCGCGGACCCGCCGCGTTCTGCTCGCGGAGCCTCGCGAAGGTCGATTCGCGCTCCCAGAGGGCCAGGATCTCGCGCTCGAGGCCGTCGTGATCCGGCTTGTCCGGCAGCGGTGCGAACATGGCGCGATTCTAGGGAAGGAGTTTCGGGAC
>DASSBV010000252.1:0-9034 GCA_035698545.1 Gaiella sp.
TCGATCCCGGCGACGATGTACCCCTTGAGGGGGCACCGGAGCTCCCACACGGCGACCGCGGGCCCGCCACCCTCGGAAGGCGGGATCGCGACCCAGGGCCCGGTCACGGGCAGGCAGACCTGGAGGCCTCTGCATTCGTCAGCGGCACGGCCGGTGCCTACGCCGAAGCCCAGGGGAACGACGGTCGCGACGAGCGCGAGCGCGACGAACCGCACGCCTCTCACAGCGCCCTCCGGAACCACCACGTCGAGAGGGCCCCGCCGAGCACCAGCAGAATCGCCCCGCCCGCGGCGAAGGCGGAGGTCACCTCGACGCGCTTCGGGTCCTTGGCGAGCCGTGTCCCGAGGTCGCGGTACACCTCCTGGAGCTTGGCGGCGCTCGGGGCCTCCGCGAACGTCCCGCCCGTCGCCTTCGCAATCTGCTGGAGCGCCTCGGTGTCAGGGGCGACGGTGACGCGCTGCTGGAGCCCGCCCGGCAGCGGCACCTGGACGACCGCGTCGCCGGTCCCGAGCGCGACCGTGGAGACCGGGATGCCGAGCTTGCGCGCCTCCTTCACCGCATCGTCGGGAGTGACGCCGCCGGCCGTCTGCGCCCCGTCGGAGAGCAGCAGGACGGCGGCAGGGGACTTCTCGCCGCTCTGGGTTTGTCGGCCTTCGTTGGTGGACGCCAGCTCGACAGAGCGCACGATCGCGTTGCCGATCGCGGTGCCCGAGCCAAGCCGCAGCTCGCCCAGCGCGACCTTGGCGGCGTCGCGGTCGGTCGTCGGGGTCAGCACCGTGCTCGCCCCCGTCGAGAACGAGACGATCCCGACGCGGTACGCGTCCGGGACGGTGTCGAGAAACGTCGTCGCCGCGGCGTTCGCGGCCTCGAACCGGCTCGGCTTGACGTCGTTCGCGGCCATCGACCGCGACGTGTCGATCGCAAGGACGATCGTCGCCTCGTCGCGCGTCACGTCCCGCACGACGTGCGGACGGGCGATCCCGACGACGAGCAGCGCGAGCGCACCAAGCGCGATCGCGAAGGGAACGTACCGCCGCCAGCCGGGCCCCGAGGGGACGAGGTTCGGGACGAGCGCCGGGTTCGCGAAGCGGTCGGCCGCGCGCTTGTGGCGTCGCCCGACGACGAGGTAGACCAGCACCAGGAGCGGGATCGCCAGCAGGCCGAGCAGCCACATCGGCGATTGGAAGCTCACGGGCGCCGCCTGCGGACGAACACCGCGAGGTCGCGCAGCCAATCGCGGTCGGTCGAGAGCGCGACGTGCGCGACGCCGGCCGAGGCGAGCTGGTGCGCGACCGCCGCGCGCTCCTCCGCCGCCGCCTCGGCGAAGCGGGCCCGCAGCCGGGGGTCGTCCGTGTCCACGCGGAGCTCACGGCCGGTCTCGGGGTCGACGAGCCAGAGCGTGCCGGCCGGCTCGAGCTCCTGCTCGCGCGGGTCGCGTATCTCGACCGCGACGACCTCGTGACGGCCCGCGACCTGGAGAAGCGGTCGGCGCCAGTCGCGCTCGCCCCGGAAGTCCGAGACGACGACGACGAGCGAACGCTGCTGCGCCACCCCGCCGAGCGTCTTGAGCGCGTCCCCGAGCGGGCTCAGGCCGGAACCGTTCTCCGGGAGCGTGAGGGACGGCTCGTGGCCGTCGCGCAGCGCGAGGAGAAGACCGACGAGGCCCGCGCGACCCTGCCGGGGCGGCACGACACGCACGCCCTGACCGCCGAAGCCGACGAGCCCCACGCGGTTGCCGCGGATCGTCGCGGCGTGACCGATCGCGAGCGCCGCTCCGAGCGCGACGTCGGCCTTCCGGCGCTCGGCGGTGCCGAAGGCCATCGACGGGGTCGTGTCGAGCACGACCCACGTCACGAGCACGCGCTCCGCGAGATGGACGCGAACGTGCGGCTCGGTCGTCCGCGCTGTGACGTTCCAGTCGATCAGCCGGACGTCGTCGCCGGGGACGTACGGCCGTACCTGTGCCAGCTCGGTGCCGCGGCCGAGGAGCGCCGAGCGGTGGTCGCCCGCGAGCATCCCCTCCACGCGGCGGGCGATGGTCAGCTCGAGCGCTTTGAGCAGCGACTCGGGGACCGGTCCCGGCCCCGGCTTCGAGGGGGTCGGCTCGGCGCCGAGCGCGCGGAGGACTCTCACGCCGCCGCCGGTCTCCCCAGCTCGAGCCGCGGCTGCGGAACTGCCGCGAGGACCGCGTCGAGGACGTCGTCGGCCGACCGCTCCTCGGCGAGGGCCTGGTACGTCAGCACGAGACGGTGCCGAAAGGCGTCCTTCGCGAGCGAGCGGATGTCGGCCGGGATCACGTAGTCGCGTCCGTGCACGAGCGCGAGCGCGCGGGCGCTCTGGACGAGCGCGATCGGCCCGCGAGGGCTGGCGCCGTACGCGACGAGCTCGCCCACGTGGTCGATCCCGAACGTCTGGGGCTCTCGCGTCGCCGCGGCGAGGCTGACCGCGTAGCTGACGAGCCCCGGGTCGACGTAGACGCTCTTCACTGCCCGTTGGAGCTCCGACAGCTCGCTGAGCGGCAGCACCTGCCGCACGTCGACGGGATCGTCGAGCGAGCGGTTGACGACGGTGAGCTCCTCGTCGCGCTCCGGGTAGCCGACCAACACCTTGAGCATGAAGCGGTCGACCTGCGCCTCGGGCAGGGGGTACGTGCCCTCCGACTCGATCGGGTTCTGGGTCGCCATCACGAGGAACGGGTCGGGGACGAAGTGCGTGTCGTGACCGATCGTGACCTGGTGCTCCTGCATGACCTCGAGGAGCGCCGACTGCACCTTCGCCGGCGCCCGGTTGATCTCGTCCGCGAGGAGGAAGTTGCAGAACACGGGGCCGAGATCCGTCTCGAACCCGCCCTGGTCGGGCCGGTAGACGCGTGTGCCGACGAGGTCGGAGGGAACGAGGTCTGGCGTGAACTGGATCCGGCGGAACGTTCCGCCCAGCACCGCCGCGGTGGTCTTGATGGTGAGGGTCTTCGCGAGGCCGGGGACGCCCTCGATCAGGAGATGCCCGCCGGCGACGAGGCAGACGAGCACGCGCTCGAGCATCTCGTCCTGCCCGGCGATGACGCGCTTGATCTCGACGAGCGCTTCCTCGAGCTTCGCGCGCGGCTTCGTTCCCTTGCGCTGGGTCTCGGGGCCGGTGGGCTCGCTCTCCGGTGCGGACATATTGGCTCCTCGTGTCGACGTCGGACTCTAGTCTCCCGTCCTGAGTACCCATGTTGCAGCGCTGTTATGGCGTCGCGCAACCGTTTAGCATCGCGCGCGATGGACTTCCGCGACACGGCCGAGGAGGCGGGATTCCGCGAGGAGGTCCGCGCGTGGTTCGAAGAGAACCTCCCGTTCGACGGGCCCGACGCGCGCGCGTGGAGCCGCGCGCTGTACGAGGCCGGCTGGTCGGGCATCTCGTGGCCCGCGGAGTACGGGGGCCGCGGCCTCTCGCCTCGCCTCCAGGCGATCTACCTCGAGGAGGAGGCGCGGGCGGAGGCCCCGCCGCACATCGGCGTGATCGGCCTCGGCATGGCCGGGCCGACGATCATGGCGCACGGCACCGACGAGCAGAAGGCGCGCTACCTCCAGCCGCTCCTCGCGGCGGACGAGATCTGGTGCCAGGGCTTCTCCGAGCCGGGTGCGGGCTCCGACCTCGCAGGCGTGCGCACCTCGGCGCGGCTCGACGGCGACCACTTCGTGCTCGAGGGCCAGAAGGTGTGGTCGTCGTACGCGCACATCGCCGACTTCTGCATCCTCCTGACCCGCTCCGACCCCGACTCCGAGCGCCACGCCGGGCTCACGTACATGGTCGTCGACATGCACAGCCCCGGCGTCGAGGTGCGCCCGCTCAGGCAGATCACGGGCGAGGCCGAGTTCAACGAGATCTTCTTCGCGGGCGCTGAAGTCCCGGTCGAGAACGTCCTGGGCGAGATCGGGGGCGGCTGGGGCGTCGCGATGACGACGCTGCTGCACGAGCGCGGGACGCTCGGCTTCGCGCTCGTCGCGCGGCTCGAGGTCCAGATGCGGAAGCTCCTCGCGCTCGCGCGCGACCGCGGCGCAAGCCCGACGCAGCGCGACGCGATCGCCCGCGAGTGGATCCAGCTCCAGGCGCTCCGCGTCACGGCGTATCGCTCCCTGACGGCGCTCGAGCGCACCGGCGTGCCCGGCCCCGAGGGGTCGATCCTGAAGCTCCAGTGGTCGGAGGCGAACCAGCGGGTGACCGCGCTGGCGCTCGACCTGCTCGGGCCCGACGCACAGCTCCTCCCGCCAAACGGCCCCTACGGCGGCTACTGGGCGGTGCAGCAGCTTCGCAGCCGGGGGAACACGATCGAGGCAGGCACCTCCGAGATCCTCCGCAGCATCGTCGCCGAGCGCGTCCTCGGCCTCCCGAGGTCCCGCTAGTGGACCTCGCCTTCACCGAGCTCCAGGACGAGCTGCGCGCCCAGGCGCGAGGGTTCCTCGAGGCGACGCCCGAGCCGATCTGGGCGACGCTCGCCGAGCTCGGGTGGACGGGCGCGTCGGTCGCAGAGGAGCACGGCGGCGCCGGGCTGTCGTTCCTGGAGGAGGCCGTGATCCACGAGGAAGCGGGGCGTGCGCTGCTCCACGCGCCGCTCTGGTCGACCTCCTCGCTGGTGCCGTTCCTGCCGGCCGAGGACCAGCGGGCTGTCGCGGCCGGTACCGCCAGCTGGACGCTCGCGCTCGGGCCGCTCGTGCCCGACCTCGACACGGCCACGAACGTCGCGGTGCCGGGCGGCGACACGGTGTGGGAGCTCGTCGGCTTCGAACGCGAGCTCCTCCCGACGAACGACGCGACGCGACCGCTCGGCGTCGTCTCGGGCGGCGAGCCGGGACGGGAGCTGTTCGCCTCGGAGGTGCTCCCCGCGCTGCGCACCCGCTCGCTCGCGATCCTCGCGCTCGAGGCGGTCGGGGTCGGCACGCGGGCGCTCGAGCTCGCCGTCGAGTACGTCAAGGACCGCGTGCAGTTCGGCCGGCCCATCGGCTCCTACCAGGCCGTCTCGCACCCGCTCGCGACGACGTACACCGAGCTCGAGCTGGCGCGTTCGCTCGCGTGGTGGGCGGCGTGGTGCGTCTCCGAGGACGACTCGCAGGCATCTGTGGCGGCTGCCTCGGCGGCCGCCGAGACCGCGGACGCAGCGGTCGCGGCATGCGAGCGGGCGATCCAGGCGCACGGCGGGATCGGCTTCACATGGGAGCACGTGCTCCACCGCCTGTACAAGCGCGCCCTCGGGATTCAGTCTTGGGAGGCACCCTCGGCGCAGCTTCGCGCCGAGGTCGCGAGCGAGCTTCTCGATCGGGGAGGGACGTGATGCAGGGGTTGATGATGGACTACCAGCTGAACGTGCCGGCGATCCTCCGCCGCGCCGACGAGCTCTACGGCGACCGGGAGATCGTCTCGCGACTGCCCGACAAGAGCTGGCACCGCTACGGCTATGGCGCGTTCGCCTCGCGCGCCAAGCGGCTGGCGGTCGCGCTGCGCGGGCTCGGGCTCGAGGACGGCGACCGAGTCGCAACGTTCATGTGGAACCACCACGAGCACCTCGAGACGTACATCGGCGCACCGGCCGGCGGGCTCGTGACGCACACGATGAATCTCAGGCTCCACGCCGACGACAACACGTACATCGCCGGCCATGCGGGCGACCGTGTGCTCGTCGTCGACAAGGTGCTCTGGCCGCTCGCAGAGCAGTTCGTCGAGCGCGCTGGATTCGAGCACGTGATCGCCGCCGGGGAGGGCGAGACGCCCGACGGAGCGCTCGACTTCGAGGAGCTCGTCGCCTCTGCCGACGAGAGCGCGTTCGCGTATCGCGATCTCGACGAGCGCCTCGCCGCCGCAATGTGCTTCACGAGCGGGACGACGGGCAAGCCGAAGGGCGTCGTCTACTCGCACCGGGCGATCGCGATCCACGCGCTCACCTCGGTCTGCCTCCTGGCGCTCAACGAGGGCGACACGGTGCTCCCCGTCGTGCCGATGTTCCATGCGAACGCGTGGTGCTACCCCTTCGCGTGCACGCTCGTCGGGGCGAAGCAGGTGTTCCCAGGGCCGCACCTCGACCCCGTGAGCCTCCTCGATGCGTTCGAGCAGGAGCGCGTCACGCTGACCGCCGGCGTCCCGACGATCTGGATGGGGATCCTCCAGGCGCTCGATGCGGAGCCCGGCCGCTGGGATCTTTCCGCGATGCGCTCGATGACCGTCGGCGGGTCGGCACCGCCGCGCACGATGATCGAGGCATTCGGCGAGCGCCACGGACTGAAGGTGATCCACGGCTGGGGCATGACCGAGATGTCGCCGATCGGGACGATCTCTGGCGCCCCCGGGCAGGAGCGGGGCCTCGACAAGGCGGCCGCCTACGACAAGCGGGCGCAGCAGGGGCCGCCGATCCCCTTCGTGGAGATTCGCGCACGGGGCGAGAGCGGGCTCGTGCCCTGGGACGGACGGAGCATGGGCGAGCTGGAGGTGCGCGGGCCTTCGATCTCGTCCGCCTACTACGAGGCGCCCGAAGCGGCCGACCGCTGGACGGACGACGGCTGGTTCCGCACCGGTGACATCGTCACGATCGGCCCCGACGGCTACGTCGAGGTGCAGGACCGCGCGAAGGACCTCGTGAAGTCGGGCGGGGAGTGGATCTCGACCGTCGCGCTCGAGAACGCGCTGATGGGTCATCAGGCGGTCGCGGAGGCGGCCGTGATCGCGGTGCCGGACGAGAGGTGGTCGGAGCGGCCCCTCGCGGTCGTCGTCGCGCGGGACGGAGCGTCGGTCACCGGCGACGAGCTGCGCGAATTCCTCGCGCCCGACTTCGCGAAGTTCTGGCTCCCCGACCGATTCGAGTTCGTCGACGAGATCCCGAAGACCGCGGTCGGGAAGTTCCGGAAGACCGCTCTCCGGGAGCGTTTCCCCTCATGACGTTCGTCACGACGGAACGGCGCGACGCGGTGGCGCTCGTCACGATCGACAACCCGCCGATGAACGCGCTCTCGGCTGCGCTGCTCGAGGAGCTCGAAGCGGAGATCGACGCGCTCGACGCCGATGACGGCGTGCGTGCGATCGTGCTGCGCGGCGGCGGCGACCGGGCGTTCGTCGCGGGAGCGGACATCAAGGAGTTCCCGGCGCTGCGCGAGGCCGCCGAAGAGGGTGGCTCGGCCCGCGGGATCCAGCGGCTCGGGCACAGGATGGACGCGGCGCGGACGCCGTTCGTCGCCGCGATCCACGGCTACTGCCTCGGCGGCGGGCTCGAGCTCGCGATGTGCTGTGACATGCGGGTGTGCGCCGACGACGCGACGCTCGGCCAGCCGGAGATCCAGCTCGGACTGATTCCCGGCGGCGGGGGCACGCAGCGCCTGCCGCGGCTCGTCGGCCAGGGGCGTGCGATGTACCTCAACCTGACGGGCAACTTCGTCGACGCGGAGACGGCGTACGCGTGGGGGCTCGTCGAGCAGGTGGTCACGAGGGCGCAGCTCGACGATGCGGCGTTCGCGATCGCCGATCGGATCGCCTCTCGCTCGCCCCACGCCGTCGCCGTGCTGCGCGAGCTCGCCCGGACGACGCGCGACCTGCCGCTCGAGGAGGGTCTGCGGCGCGAGGCCGACGGCTTCGTCCGCTGCCTGCGCTCCGAGGACGGCGCGGAGGGCGTCGCCGCCTTCATCGAGAAGCGCCAGCCGGAGTTCTCGGGGCGCTGACGCGTGCGAGCGGTCGTCCTCGACGAGGACCGCGCACTCGCGCTCCGCGACGTCCCCGAGCCCGAGCCTGGCGACGGGGAGGCGCTCGTCCAGGTCCGCGCGGCAGGCGTCAACTACGCCGACGTGCTGATCCGGGAAGGCCGGTATCCGCAGCCTCCACCGCTCCCGTACGTGCCCGGCTCGGAGATCGCGGGAGAGACCGACGACGGCCGCCGGGTGCTCGCGTTCATTCGCAGCGAGGGAGGAGGCTTCGCCGAGCGCGCGGCGGCCGCACGCGAGTGGCTCTTCGACCTTCCCGACACCGCCTCCTACGAGGAAGGCGCCGCGTTCCTCCTCGCGTTCCTCACCGCCTGGATCCCCCTGACGCGACAGGTGCACGTGCGGCCGGGCGCGCGCGTGCTCGTGACCGCAGCGGCCGGCGGCGTCGGTAGCGCGGGTGTGCGCGTCGCCCGCGCCCTCGGCGCCGACGTCGTCGGCGCGGTCGGGTCGGAGGAAAAGCTCTCGGTCGTCCGCGAGCTGGGCGCAGAGGCGGTGACCTACGACGCGATCGAGCAGCTCGAGCCGTTCGACGTGATCCTCGACCAGGTCGGCGGCGAGCTCTTCGCGGACGCCGTCAAGCGGCTCCGCCCGCTCGGCGCGGTGGTCGCGGTCGGCTTCGCAGGCGGCGCCTGGCAGCCGGTCGACCCCGCGCTGCTCGTCGGGCGGAACGTCAGCGCCTGCGGCTTCTACCTCGGCCGCTTGATGAAGTTTCGCCCGGACGTCGTCCAGGACGCCGCACGGGAGCTGCTCGACCGGTGGGCCGCAGGCGACATCGCCCCCGTCGTCGGCGCGACGTTCCCGCTCGCCGAGGCGGACGAGGCGCTGCGGCTGGTCGCCGAGCGGCGCTCGACGGGAAAGGTCGTGCTCCTGCCGTGAGCACCGCGCTCGTCACAGGCGGCGCGTCGGGGATCGGCGCGGCGCTCGTCTCGCGGCTGCGGGCCGAGGGCTTCGACGTCCGTGTGCTCGACCTCACGACCGGCTTCGACGTCGCCGACCCCAGCCAGTGGGACGCCGTCGAAGCGGTCGACGTCGCGTGCCTCAACGCGGGCGTCCTCGGCGGTCCGGCCGATCCGGCCGAGTTGACGCTCGATGGCTACCGGCGCGCCATGGCGGTCAACGTCGACGGCGTCGTGCTCGGCGTCCGCCGCCTGGCCCGCGTGATGGCGCCAGGCGGCCGGATCGTCTGCACCGCCTCGCTGGCGGGGCTCACGGCGGTCCCGGACGACCCGATCTACGCCCTCACGAAGCACGCGGTCGTCGGCTTCGTCCGCAGTGCCGCCCCCGCGCTCGAGCGGCGGGGGATCTCGATCAACGCG
>DASSBV010000253.1:0-2220 GCA_035698545.1 Gaiella sp.
GCGTTCGGGATCACGGTCGGCTCGCCGCCCTCGAGGACGGCCATGCACGAGTTCGTCGTTCCCAGGTCGATGCCGATGGTCTTTGCCATTGAGCAGTGCTCCTTCCCTGATGTGTCTCAGATGGAAAATCTGAGTCAGATACTATCAAATCAACAGACCCGAGGTAGGTCCCGGCTTTATGCTCCCGTCGTGATCACGACAGACCGTCTCGTCCTCCGGATTCCCGAGCCCGACGACGCCGAAGCGCTCCTGGAGTTCGTCGGCGACCGAGAGGCATTGCGTTGGATCGGGGACGGGCCCGGCGGCCTCGACAAGGCGCAGGCGATCCTCGAACGATGGATCGGCCGCTGGGAGCGAAACGGCATCGGCCAGTTCGTCGTCGACCTGGACGGCGAGCTGATCGGACGCGTCGGGCTGATCGTCTGGGACAGACGCACGTGGGAGCTGTCCGCCTACGACGTCGCTCGTGACGACGCGCAGGCAGAGCTCGGGTGGGCGCTGGTAACGCGAGCGTGGGGACATGGGCTCGCCACCGAAGCGGCGAAGGCGGTCAAGGATTGGTGGCACGCGACGCATGGAACCGAACGCCTCGTGTCGTTGATCTCGCCCGACAACGCGCGCTCGCAGCGCGTGGCCGAGAAGCTCGGCGCGGTAACCGAGGAGCGGATCGAGACGGCGTTCGGCCCCACCGACGTGTGGCGATATCCCTCGCTGTCATCCGCCGACCTACGATGAGACGATGATCAGCAGCGCCCTCCCCGGAGCCGAGCTCGTAGAACAGGGTCTCGCTGACCTCCGGGAGCAGCGCGAGTCGATCGCGTCGCTGCTCGTCTCGGTTGGCGCGGCGCGTCTCGCGGCCGCGGGATACGACGTCGTTCAACCGTTCGACGACGCCGAGCACCGCCTGTACGAGCTCCTCTCGAGAAGCGACCCGGATTCCGCGCATAGCCGCTACAACGCCCTGATTAGGAGCCTCGTGAGCTTCGAGCGGGCCGCCGAATGCGTCGTCCCGTAGACGCCGATCGAGTCCGCGCCTTCATGCGCGCGCTCGGCCTCGCAGCTCGCAGCGAGCACACCGTCTACCTGGTCGGCGGCGCGACCGCGGTGCTCGAAGGCTGGCGCGAGTCGACCATCGACATCGACGTCGCGTTCCCCGATCGGGCCGGGCCCGACGAGCTGCTCCGCGCGCTGCCCCGGATCAAGGACGAGCTCGAGCTCAACGTCGAGCTTGCCTCGCCTGCGGACTTCGTGCCCGTGCCGACGGGCTGGGAGGACCGCAGCCCCTCCATCACCCAGGAAGGATCGGTGCGCTTCCTCCACTACGACCTCTACGCCCAGGCGTTGTCGAAGCTCGAACGCGGGCACGACCGCGACCTGCTCGATGTCGACGCGATGCGTTCCCGCGGCCTTATCGAGCCGGAACGCCTGCGGGAGCTCTTCGCGGAGATCGAGCCGGAGCTCTACCGCTACCCGGCGATAGATCCGCCGAGCTTCAGGCGTCGCGTCGAAGCGGCAGCCGGTTCCTGAGCGGATCTGAGGCCTCGCGGCTATCGACGCGCCGCAGCGACGGCGGCCGTGCGCGTGTGCACGCCGAGCTTCTCGTAGATGTTCTCGAGGTGGCGGCGAACCGTGCCCGGCGAGATCCACAGGCGCTGTGCGATCTCGCCGTTCGTCATCCCCTCGGCGACGAGGTCGAGCACCTCGAGCTCGCGGAGCGTCAGCTCGCCCGCGCGGTCGGCGGTCTCGCTGGTGTCCCGCCACAACGCGTACCGGGCGGCGAGGTACGGGCGCACCGCGTCGAGGACGGCGCGATCGCGCGAGGTGAAGTCTCGGCCCGGGCCACGGTCGAAGCAGAACTCCTTGGTGTGGCACCGCGTGGCGTCGAGGCCGACGCGCAAATGGTGCGCGAACCCCAGAGCTCGAAACCACACCTCATACCCCAGGCTCCGCCGCAACTCGTGCGCCGCGGCGACGTCGCTGAGACGGTAGGCGTCGATGAGCGTCTCGGCGAAGTATCGGCGCACCGGGTCGTCGGGATCGAGCTGACTCCCGTGCAGCTCGGGCTCAGGCCCGTCGTAAACCGGCTGGTCGACGAAGCGGAGCAGGCGGCACTGCACCCGATCCATCTCCGCGTAGCTGACGAAGTCGCACGGCACGAGCCTCCGCAGCGCCGCGAGGAACGCGCTCGAAAACGGCTCCCCATCCCGCGGCAGGTCCGCG
>DASSBV010000254.1:0-8972 GCA_035698545.1 Gaiella sp.
TCCGACGACGCGGTGAGGACGTATCTCGGGTCGCTCGACCGGGCCGTCCTCCCCTACAACGTCGGCGACTA
Source organism: Gaiella sp. (assembly GCA_035698545.1). Taxonomy (GTDB): domain Bacteria; phylum Actinomycetota; class Thermoleophilia; order Gaiellales; family Gaiellaceae; genus Gaiella. Next base: position 72 of record DASSBV010000254.1, read on the forward strand.
CGCGAACTTCGTCATGGAGCCGACCGACGCGAGCCGCTTCTTCGACGCGGACACCTGGGCCCGCCTGCGACAGGTGAAGGCGATATACGACCCGGCCGACCTGTTCAAGGGGAACCACCACATCCCGCCCGCCGACTGAGCCGACGCGAGCTCGCCGGCCCTTCCCTGGTTCGCGCGGAGGGGCCGGCGAGTCCTGGTCGAGGTTTGGATTCCTGGCGGCCGCCCAATGACGTCCGGTACGTGACCATTGCCGCCAACAGGGAGGAGCTGCGGATGCCGGAGCTGCTGATCGACTTCATCACCTCGCTCGATGGATACGGCGCAGCCGAGGGCTGGCCGGGCTTCTGGGGCATCGAGGCACCCGAGTACCTGGCCTGGCTGGAAGACCAGCCGGAGACGGACTCCACGGTCCTGATGGGCGCGAACACGTACCGGCTGATGCACGGGTGCGTGACCGAGGGCGAGCCGGGAACGGAGGCCCTCTCGGGCTTCCCGAAGATCGTCTTCTCCCGTACCTTGACCGAGCCACTGGAGTGGGAGAACACGCGGCTCGTCAGCACGGATGCCGTGGAAGCCGTGCGCGAGCTGAAGAGCACGGGCAGCGAGTCGCTGCGCACCATCGGCAGCCTCGCGTTGTGCCGCTCGCTGCTCGAGGCCGGTCTCGCCGACCGCTACCGCGTCGTCGTCTTCCCCGTGATCACCGGCAGCACGGGCCGCGACCGGATCTACGACGAGTACCCCGACGTTGCCCTCGAGCTGATCCAGAGTCGCACCTTCGACGGTCGGCTCCAGCTGGTCGAATACGTCCCGAGGGTGCTTGCCGAGCCGCCCGGAACAGGGAAGGACGGCTCCTAGAGGGGACGGCGCACCTGGGCGCCGTCCCCTCAACGTGCGACCGCGCAGATCGCGACGCACGGCACCTCGTAGCCGCTGGCTCCTTTGAAACGCCGCAGGGCGTCCTCTGCGTCGCTCGCGACCGCCGCTCGATCGGACTCCCCCAGTCCCCTCAGCGCGAGCGCGATCGGTCCCGCCGTGTCGGCGGTCAGCCTCAGGTACTCCTCCACATCGGCGACCACGAACCGACCGCGCACCTCCTCGGTCCGCACGTCGGCGAATCCTGCGCCGCGCAGAAGTCCCTCGAGACGCTCGACGTTCGCCAGGCTGAACGGGCCCGGTGCCGGCGGCGGCTCCGGCGGTGGGACATGTCCGCGCTGAACGAGGCTGAGCCCGACGATCGAGAAGAACGGGTTCTGCTCCGGCGTCCCCCAAACCGCAAGCGCCAGCCGACCCCCGGCCCGAAGCACGCGACGCGTCTCGGCGAACGCTGCCGCCGGATCGGCCGTCAGCATGTACCCGAACCGGCAGAGCACGCCGTCGACCGAGTCGTCGTCGAGCGCGATCCGCTCGGCGTCGATGATGCGGTAGTCGACGTTCCTCAGGCCGAGCTCCGTGCCACGGCGACGTGCCGCCTCGAGCATCGCCGGGGAGAAATCGCTCGTGATCAGCCGTCCGGTCTCGCCCACGACCGCCGCCGCCTCGAACCCTGTGTCCCCCACGCCCGCGGCGAGCTCCAGCACCGTGTCTCCCACCCCTGGACGAAGCTCACGTACCAGCCATCGTCGCACCGGCGCCGCCACCTCTTCGATGTCGGCCCTTCGGCGCTCCCAGGTCGGTGCGATCGCCTCGGCGATCTCCAGCATCTCCGCGCGTTCGGAGACGGTCGTCTGGGTGCTCATCGCGCTCTCCCTTCCTTGTCGCGCTCGGCGGCCGCCGAGACACCAACCAGGCTAGGAACGCGCCGTCGACCGGGCAATCGGGAGTTCTCCCCACGCGATGAGTCCGTGCTCCATCGCAAACAGCGTCGCTGCAGCGCGGGACGAGACGCCGATCTTGCGGTACGCGTTCTGGACGTGCCGGTCGGCGGTCTTGACCGAGATCCCAAGCGTCTGGGCGACCTGTTTCGTCTGGAGCCCGCGGGCAAGCATCGCGAGCACCTCGGCCTCGCGATCGGTGAGTCCCGCTGGACGCTCGAGGCGTGGAGCTTGCTGGCCTGCGGCGTGGACGACGGCCCCGACCGCATCTGGGTCGAGGCGGCCCGCGGTCGCCTCCTCGGCGAGGACCTGGGCCGCCTGTTCGGGCGAGATCGGTGGACGATACGGACGAGGCTCCGTCATCGCATGGTACGCATCCGCGGCGGCGAGCAGCCGAGCGGGAAAGGCGAGCTCCGGGCCCGCGGCCCCACGGTGATAGCCGGAGCCGTCGAGGCGCTCATGGTGCGCCCCTGCGAGGGGCGACAGCGCGGAGAGGAACGGCGAGCGCGAGAGAATGCGCACCGTGTGGTACGGGTGCAGGCGAACCTGCTCCCATTCGTCGGCGGTCAGTGGACCGGGCCTCATCCACACCCGCGGATGCACCGCGACACGGCCGAGGTCGTGGAGCAGCGCGGCCCGCCGCATCGCTCTCACACCGGCCTCCTCGATCCCGCACCGACCAGCCGCCGCGGCGGCCAACCCGGCAACACCGGAGGAGTGACCCGCAAAGGACGGCGAGACCATGTCGGCGAAGCTCGCCATTGCCGCAAGCGCACGGTCGACGGTCTCCGCCTCGAGCACGAGCGGTGCGGACGGCTCGAGCGCGAGAACCTCGTCCCATGCCGACGCGCTCTCGTCGAAGGAGAGGACCTCCGAACCGGCCTCCGCGAGGCAGCTTGCGATCGCCGGGTCGAACGCGTGCCCACCGCGTTCGTACACGAGCCCGACGGCGTGCTCCACGCCACCGAGCAGACGCTGATAGGCGGCATCCATGGCGACGTGCACGATCCGCATCGGCAGAGGGATCTGCTCCCCCTTGGCTCGCCGCAGAGGCCCCTTGCCGTCCCAGCGATCGGTGAGATACGCGAGCAGGCCGGGCACGGAGGGAGGAGCACCGACTCGATCGGAGAGCATCCCCGCGACCTCGCACACGGCGCTTAACGCGGGGCGCTGCTCCCGAACCATCCGGGGGAACCGGCGGACGGTCTGGACGACGCGAACTCCGGCGGGCCTGCCCGGATCGGGCAGCGCGCGCAGCAGCCCCGTGAGCACCTCTCGTCCCGACCCGTACATGAGCGGGCCGAAGTCGTCGGTCAGCGAGCCGCCGAAGACCTCCGCGGCGACATGGGCCTCTGTGGTGCAGCCCGCATGCGAGAGCAGGCACGCGTAGTACGTCTCCGAGGCGGTCTGGCCGTCGAGCCCGAGCCGGTCCGCGAGCCGCATCGCAATCAGGGTCGCGTGCAGACCGTGCTCGAAGGGGAAGGCCATGCCGAGGTCCGTCGCCAGGCAGAGCGTCCCGATCAGCTCCGCGGTGCGAACCCGTTCCGAACCCTCAGGCTCGGCCGTCACGCCGCGAGACTATCCCCCCTGCGTCGATCCGCAAGCGCGACGATCAGGAGAAGCCGAAGAGCGGCGGCACGACGACCACGACGGTCGCGGCCCAGAGCGCGAAGATCGCGAGGTAGTTCGTCTGCCAGCGCTCGAGCCGGTGGAGCGTGCTGCGTCCCGTGAGAAACCGCACAGAGAGAACGGCCGCGCCGACGAGGTTGACGAGGAGGACGACGTTGAGACCGAGCGCTGTCGTCCGGTTCGGGGTAAACCCGAGGTCGCCGATCCGCGCGATCATCGAGCCGAGCACCATCAGGTCGAGCACGAGTGCGCTGACGACGGCGACCAGCTGGATCCAGTCCATCCAGTTCGGCGACGTGAACGGATCCCGGGCCGACATCGCGTAGAGGACGAGCGCGACGACCACGAGCAGCAGGGCGTCGAAGACGCTGAGCAGGTCACGGTCGAAGGCGTCGCCCACCTCCGCGACCGCGTAGACCACGGCGGCGCACGCGAGCATGAAGGCGAACAGCGGCGTAAAGAGCATCGTCAGCACAGGGGCCATGTTCTCGACGACTCGTTGCTTCGACTCGACGAGCCACGCAGCCACGACGACGGCCCCGGCGGCGCCCGCGGGCAGCACCCACGCTGCGATCCGGTCGACGTCGACGCCCGCCGGCTCGAAGATCCCGCCGGTCAGGCCCATCAACACGCCGCCGCCGAGCGCGACCAGCACGTAGTAGATGAACCATTCGCCGGTGAAGCGGACGAAGTCCATCCTCCGCTCGTGCGAACGGAGCGTTCCGCCCATGTAGGGGAAGGCGATCGCGAACCACAGCACGACGGGCAGGTGGAGCGCCACGAGGATCTCCGTGTCCGAATCCGCGTCCCACGGGTAGAGGTTGATCAGGAACGCCGAGAGGGCGAATGGCGCGGCCGCGAGCACCCATGCTCGAGCGGCGAGCTGCCGCCGACGGAGGAAGTACGCGGCGAGGAATGGCAGGACGAACAGGCTGAGGTTCCGCGCGAACCAGGTCGGCTCGTCGTCGGGAAAGCCTGCAAGGAGCCGCGCAACCTCGATCACCACTGCCGCGGCCACGGCGAACACCAGAGCCTCGAGCCAGCCGGTGGGAGCCGGCGAGGCGTCTTCGGCGGATCCGAGCAGCTGCTTCCAGAGCCGGTCGCTGTGCTCCCGTGCGAACTCCCGCGACACGCTGTCGACGTCGCCCATGCGCTTCACCGCGACGAGAAACGCCTCGTCGTCCGCGAGGCCGGCCGCGTTGAGCTCGGCGATCTGGTGGCGAAGGTGGTCCTCCAGCTCGTCGACGTCGTGACCGTTGACCGCCGGCGCGCTCGCGACGAACCTCCGCCACTCGGCGATCTGAGGCTCCACGCTCTCCATGCTCACGTCTCGCCGAGCGTAGGGAGAAGGGTTCCCGACCCAGGCCAGACGCCGTTGAGAGCCCGCGTCACGGCAGCCCATTGCCGCTGGTGGTCGGCAAGCGCGGCTCGTCCCTCGTCGGTCAGCACGTAGTACTTGCGGCGACGCCCCTCGGTCGGCGCCCTCCACTCCGTCGTGACGTAGCCGAGCCGGCCGAGCCGGTGGAGGAGCGGATAGAGCATTCCGTCGCTCCACTCGAGGTCACCCTCGGAAAGCGCACGGACGCGTTTGAGGATCGCGTAGCCGTAGCTCTCGCCGTCGGCGAGGATCGCCAGCACGAGCGGGGTCGCGGAGGCCGCGACGAGGTCCTTGTCAATGCGCAAATCGCTCTCTCATGGCTCGAAGCTCCATGCATAGAAGCACAAGGTATTAGCGACCGCAAGGTGGGCTTGTCCCCTCGCCTGTTTCTCGTTCGTGGTCACTACGAACCACCCGAGAAAGGAGCTGATCATGCAGGCAGGAACGAGAATCGCAGTCGCGGGGGCAACCGGAAGGCTCGGCCGCCACATCGTCGACGTGCTCGAGGAGCGTGGCCACGACGTCGTCCGCATCTCCCGCACCGACGGCGTCGACGTCGTGACCGGCGAAGGGCTGGCGGTGGCGCTCGCCGGTGTGGACACGGTGATCGACGCGGCCGCCTACCCGTCCAACGAGCAGGCGCCGGCCACGGAGTTCTTCGTGGCCTCCTCGCGGAACCTCCAGGAGCTCGGCGCCGCGGCAGGCGTACGGCAGCTCGTCGTCGTCTCGATCATCGGGATCGACCGCTTCACGGCGGGCTTCCTCGCCGCGAAGAAGGTCCACGAGCAACAGGTCGTCAAGGGCCCGCTCCCGGTCCGGCTTCTGCGCGCGGCGCAGTTCCACGAGTTCGTGGAGCCGCTCCTCGGCTGGATCCCGCAAGAGAACGGCGTCAAGCACGTGCCGAACATGCGCACGCAGCTCGTGGCCGCTCGCAGCGTCGCCGAGGCGCTGGTCGATCTCGCCACGGACGGAGACGAGACCAACGGGGCGATCCCCGAGCTCGCCGGCCCGCGCGCGGAGACGCTCGCCGGTGTCGCGAGGCTCGTCGCCGCGCGTCACGGCGAGGCCGTGCGGATCGAAGGGGTGACCGATCCGGCCGATCCCGACGGTGAGGCTTACGAGTCCGGTGGGCTGCTGCCCGGGCCGCAGGCCACGCTCGCCGGTCCGACCTTCGAGGAATGGCTCGACAGCGAGGCAAGGAAGTGAACCGCGCCGACCAGCTCACACGGCACAGCCGCGCGCCGCCTGCAGATCGAGACGATGGCGGTGGCGCCCGGCTGTCCCCTTCCCGCGTGTACGTTCGTCGTACAGGCGACACCCGTTTCAGAGGAGGGACGCCATGAAGTACCTGCTTCAGATCTACCCGCACTTCGACCCGGAGGAGTTCGCGCAGCTCGCCGAGGAGGAGCAGGACGCGATCGTCGACGAGTACCTCGCCGTCTCGCAGTCTCCCGGAGTCGTTGGCGGCGCCCAGCTCCAGCCGGCCGACACCGCGACCACCGTGCGGGTCGCGGACGGAGAGACGCTGCTCACCGACGGGCCGTTCATGGACGCGAAGGAGCACGTGGGCGGCTTCCTGCTCGTCGAGGCCGACGACCTCGACCTCGCGCTCGAGCTCGCAGCGCGCATCCCTGCGGCGCGAATGGGCGGCGCTGTCGAGGTGCGACCCCTCGTGGAGAGGGCGGAGGCTTGAGGTAGAGACGCTCGAACAGGTCTTTCGCGACGAGTGGGGACGCGTCCTGGCCAGCCTGGTCGGCTACCTCCGCGACTTCGATCTCGCGGAGGACGCCGCGCAGGAGGCATTCGCGATCGCCGCCGAGCGCTGGCCACAGGAGGGACCACCGCCCAACCCGGGCGCCTGGCTGACGATCACCGCCCGCAACCGCGCGATCGACCGTCTCCGCCGCGACCGAACGCTCGCCGAGAAGACACGCCTGCTCGAGGTGCCCGAGGCCGTGGAGGACGAGATGGAGGACACGACGTTTCCCGACGAGCGGCTGAAGCTGATCTTCACCTGCTGCCATCCGTCGCTTGCGCTCGAGGCTCAGGTCGCGCTCACCTTGCGCGCGCTCGGCGGCCTCACCACGGAGCAGATCGCGCGTGCGTTCCTCATTCCGGAGGAGACGATGAAGCGGCGGCTTTCGCGCGCGAAGCGCAAGATCAAGGACGCGGGCATTCCGTTCAGCGTCCCACCCGAGCACGTGCTGCCGCAGCGGCTTGCCGCGGTGCTGGCGGTCGTCTACCTCGTCTTCAACGAGGGCTACGGCGGACGGGTCGACCTCGCGGCCGAGGCGATCCGGCTCGGCACGGCGCTCGCCGAGTTGATGCCGGACGAGCCGGAGGTACACGGCCTGCATGCGCTGATGCTGCTCGACGACGCGCGCCGCGAGGCCCGGTTCGAGGACGGCGAGCTCGTGCTGCTGCGCGATCAGAAGCGGGCACGGTGGGACGCGGCGAAGATCGGGCGCGGTCGCGAGACGCTCGACCGCGCGCTCGCGCTGCGAGGGCGGGGCCCCTACGTCGTGCAGGCGGCGATCGCGTCACTCCACATGGACGAGCCGCGCGACTGGCCCGAGATCGCCGGTCTCTACGCAGAGCTCGTCCGGCTGACCGGCTCACCTGTCGTGGAGCTCAACCGCGCGATCGCGGTCGCCGAGGTGGAGGGACCCGACGCCGGGCTCGCGCTCGTCGATCGGCTCGACCTCGACGGCTACCAGTACTTCCACTCCACGCGGGCCGACCTGCTCCGCCGGCTCGACCGGGCAGACGAGGCGCGCATGGAGTACGAGCGAGCGCTCGCGCTCGCCCAGAACGAGCCCGAGCGCCGTTTCCTGGAGCGGCGCCTCGCAGACGTCGGCGCATAGCGGCGAAGCCTCTAGCTCAGGCCGGCTCCCCGGGTTGAGAGGGAGGAGCGAACAGCCCGTCTCGGATCTCGGCGGCCATCTCGGCCGACTCCTTGCGGTACCAGGACCCGTCCTCGAGCTGGATCGCGGGCAGCTTGCCTTCGCCGGTTCCGGCGATCACCGCCTTGCGGCGCCAGCGCAGCAGCGGCACCTCCTTGATGATCTCGTACTCGACCCCTGCGTCGTCGAGGGCGCTCTGCACGCGCCAGCACGGGTGCCCCTGCGTCTTGGCCCACAGAGACGAGCACCGATGGAGCTTGATTGCCATCAGCCGACCGCCTTCTTCACGAGCGCGGCGATCTTCTTCTCGTCGGCGGTGGTCAGCTTCTTCAGCGCGAAGGAGGTGGGCCACATGTTGCCGTCGTCGAGCTTGGCGTCATCGTTGAAGCCGAACGTGGAGTACCTCGAGTCGAACTTCGAGGCGGGCGTGAAGTAGCAGACCACCTTGCCGTCCCTGGCGTAGGCAGGCATCCCGTACCACGTCTTCGGCATGAGGTCGGGCGCCGTCTTCGTGACGATCGCGTGCAGTCGCGTCGCCATGACACGGTCGGCCTTGGGCATCTCCTTGATCTTCGCGCGCAGGTCGCTCTCCCCCGCTGCCCTGTCCTTGCCGCGGCGCGCCTCCGCCTTCAGCTCCTTGGCGCGGTCGCGCATCGCGGCCTTCTCCTCCGCCGAGAATCCCCCGCCCTCGGCCGAGCCCCGCTTCCCTGTCTTCTTCTCAGCCATGCGAAAGCACCTCCCTGGTGTCAACCATCCCGTCGATAATGACTCGCCGACGCCTCCGGCGCGTTGCTTGTGATCCGAGCGGCACGGCTTAGACTCGCCCAATGTCTGCCTGCCCGACGTGCGGCCGCGAGCTGGAGGGCGACTTCTCCTTCTGCCCGTACTGCGGCGCCACGCTGGCGGCGACACCCAGGCCGTCGCACGAGCAGCGGAAGGTCGTGTCGGTGCTGTTTTGCGACGTGACCGGCTCGACCGAGCTCGGCGAGCAGCTCGACCCCGAGGCGCTCCGGGCCCTGCTCGCCCGGTACTTCGAGCAGATGAAGGCGATCATCGAGCGTCACGGCGGCTCGGTCGAGAAGTTCATCGGCGACGCCGTGATGGCCGTGTTCGGCGTGCCGATCGTGCACGAGGACGACGCGCTGCGCGCCGTCCGGGCGGCTGTCGAGATGCGCGACGC
>DASSBV010000255.1:0-11448 GCA_035698545.1 Gaiella sp.
CGGGTTCACAACCTGCTCCCGCGTCGCGAGCAGCTCACCGGCACGGTAGAGCGAGTCGAGCCGCACGCCGAGGCGTGCGAGCGCGTCGACGCCGCCCTCCTCGCGGTCGACGACGCACACCGCATGCCGGACGACGAGCCCAGCCTCGCGAACGGCCTCCACCGCCTCGCAGAGGGCGCCACCCGACGTGACAACGTCCTCGACGAGGCACACGACGTCGCCGGGCCCGTAGGGCCCTTCGAGGCGGTTCGCGGTGCCGTATCCCTTGGTTTCACCACGGATGATGATGAACGGCAGCCCGGACGCCATCGATGCCGAGGCGGCCAACGCGACGGCTCCGAGCGCCGGCCCGCCGAGGCGGACGGCATCGGGCTCCACGCCGACTGCGGCGGTGCCGAGGCGCTCGCCCAGCTCCCGGAGTAGCGCCGGGTCGGTCTCGAAGCGGTACTTGTCGAGGTACCAGCGGGAGCGCTTGCCCGAGCGCAGCGTGAAGTCCCCCTCGAGGAGGGCCACGTCGAGGAGCCGAAGCCCGAGGTCGTCGACGACCGTCATGCGAGCGCCCGCTCGGCGACCGCGACGAGCCGCTCGTGCTCGGGGGTCCCGTCTGAGAGCGTGATCTCGGCGCCGTCGCGCCACTCGACGACGACGCCCGCCTCGGTGCGCCGGCGCCGCCACAGGACGACTGCGGCGACCGCGGTGAGCAGCAAGAGCGCGAGCTTCACGCTTCTTCTCCGACCCTGCGGAGCACGGTGCGCAGATCGAGCGCGACAAGGGCCGCGGTCGGGTCGGCGATCGTCGTCGCCACGATCGTTCGTCCTCCCTCCGTGACGGCGACGAGCGAGCCGCGCTGGAGGTCGACCTGCACCCGCCCGACGGGCGCGCCGGAGCGGATTGCCCCTGCCCGAGAGAGCAGGTCTGCGCCCGCATCCGCGAGCTCCCGGGCCCGTGTGTCCGAGGGCGTCCGAGCCGCTTCGACCGAGCCCGAGGGGCCCGAGACGACCACCTCGACGACCTGCGTCGAGACCCCGACCAGCTCCATGAGCGCGGTGGTGGCGTCCATGACGGCGCCCGAAGCTAGCAAACTGCCCCGGTGCGAGCGATCCGGAGCACGTTCGACCGCTTCTTCGCCGAGCGGGGCACGCACCTCGCGGCGATGGTCGCGTTCTTCGCGCTCGCCTCGTTCGTCCCGCTGATCTTCCTCGCGCTCTCCCTGCTCGGGTTCCTCAACCAGGCGGACTCGTCGAGCGCGCTCGTCTCCTACCTCGAGGACATCTTCCCGGGCCACTCGGTCGAGTCGATCGTCAACGTCGTGGACGCGGTGCAGCGAAACGCGACGACGCTCTCGATCGTCGGTGCGGTGGCGCTGCTCTGGAGCTCGGTCTCGCTGTTCTCGGCGCTCGAGTCCGCCTTCAACATCGTCTACGGGCGGCCGAACCGGCCCTTCCTGCGCGGGAAGCTACTCGCCGTCGCGTACATGATCGCGGCGCTCGTGGTGCTGTTCGCCGGCCTCACCGTCGGCACGCTCGGGTACGACTTCATGCGGCGCTACGCGACGGACGTCGTGGCGAACCAATGGGTCGCGCTGGCCCTGACGCTCCTCGTCTCGGGGCTCGCGCTCTTCTTCTTCCTTCTCTCGGCCTACCATCGGCTCCCGAACGCGCTGCTCACCTGGCACGAGGTGCTGCCCGGCGCGATCCTCGGCGCGATCGTGCTCGCAGCGACGCTCCAGGGGCTGCCGCTGTTCGTGTTCTTCACCTCGGAGGTCGTCGCGCTCCAGGCGCTCGGGACGACGTTTCTCCTCCTCGTCTGGCTCTACGTGATGGCCAACGTCATCGTGTTCGGCGCGGCGCTCAACTACGTGCTCGCCTACGGGGTCACCAGCAGGGCAGTCGTGCCGAAGCGCCCGGACTGAGCCCTATGCGAGGCGCTCGGCCAGCGCCGCGGCGGCTCGCGCGCGATGCGAGTGAACCGCCTTCCAGGCGTCGCCCAGCTCGGCGACTGTCTGCGTCTGGCCGGTCGGGACGAACAGCGGGTCGTACCCGAACCCCTCCGTCCCGCGCGGCTCGGGGGCTACGACTCCTTCGAGCGTCCCCTCGGTGACGAGCTCCGTTCCGTCGGAGTCGATCGCGACCATCACGCACCGATAACGGCACCTCCTGTCGCTCGCGCGCGCGAGCTCGGCGAGCAGTCGTCCGAGGTGGTCATGATCCCAGCGCGCCGAGTGAATCCCGGGCCTGCCGCCGAGCGCGACAGCTTCGATCCCCGAATCCTCGCCGACGGCCCACGCCCCGGAGGGAGCGTGAGTACGTCCCCACCGCGCCTTGATCAGGGCATTCTCCTCGAACGACGTGCCGTTCTCGGGCGGAGGGTCGTCCCTCCCCACGAGGTCGATCTCCCAACCCGGCAGCGCCCGCCGCAGCTCGGCGAGCTTGTGCGAGTTCTGCGAGGCGAGGACGAGACGCGCTCGTGACACAGTGTTACGAGCTCAGGAGGGAGGGCGCCTCACAGGCCTCGCGCTGTGCGCCCGCGAGCTCGGCGATGCCGCCGGCGGCGAGGTCGAGCAAGCGGTCGAGCAGCTCGCGCGAGAAGGGATCGCGCTCCGCGGTGGCCTGCACCTCGACGAGGCGCCCGTCGTCCGTCATCACGACGTTCATGTCCGTCTCCGCCGTCGAGTCCTCGACGTAGTCGAGATCGAGCACGGGCTCTCCGCCGACGACGCCGACCGAGACGGCCGCAATGCCGCCCGTGAGCGCCTTCGTCAGCCCGAAGCGATCGAGCGCGCGGTAGGCCGCGACGTACGCGCCGGTGATCGCCGCGCAGCGCGTGCCGCCGTCCGCCTGGAGGACGTCGCAGTCGAGCCAGAGCGTCCGCTCGCCGAGGGCTTTGAAGTCGCACACGCTGCGCAGCGCCCGGCCGATCAGCCGCTGAATCTCGACCGTTCTGCCGTCGGGACGGCCGCGCGAGACGCCGCGCTGCGTTCGTTCGCCGGTCGAGGCGGGCAGCAGCGAGTACTCCGCGGTCATCCACCCCTGGCCCTTGCCGCGCAGCCACCGAGGGATGTCCTCGTCGAGCGTCGCGGTGCAGAGGACGACGGTTCGTCCCTGCGCGTACAGGATCGAGCCGTGCGGCTGCTCGAGAAAGTCCGGCTGGAGATCGAGCTCGCGTAGCTGGTCGGGTCGGCGTCCGTCGTGGCGGGTCACCTGGGCTCCTCCGGGAACTCGTTCGCGTTGGTCGGGATCATGCCGCCTGCGGCGCGGTGGCCACGAGGCTCACGTGCTCGACCTCGCGGATCGGCAGCTGGAGGAATCGCTTCCCCCTCTCGCGGAAGGCGTCGGGATCGCCGGTCGTGAGGAACCTGTACGTCCCCTCGCGCGACTCGTCGTTCTCGATCCCCTTCCGCGCGAGCGTCTCCGCGACCTCGCGGGCCGTCTCGTCCGCCGAGAAGATGAGTGTCACCGAGCGCCCGAACACGCGCTGGAAGATCGGTCGCAGGATCGGGTAGTGCGTGCACCCGAGGATCACCGTGTCGACGCCGGCGGCCTGGAGCGGCGCGGCCACCTCACGAACGGCCTCCGTCGTCTCCTCGCCGAACGGATCCGGCCCCTCGATCAGCGGCACGAGCCTGGGGCACGCCACGGAGGTCACCTCGACACCGGCGTCGTGCCCGTGCACCGCCTCCTCGTACCGGCGGCTCGCGACCGTCGCCTCGGTGGCGAGGAGGCCGACACGCCGGTTCCGCGTCGCAAGCGCAGCTGCATGGGCCTCGGGCTGGAGCACCCCGACAACGGGGACGTCCAGCGCCCGCTGAAGGTCGTGCAGCCCCGCCGCCGTGGCCGAGTTGCACGCGACCACGACGAGCTTCACGCGTTCTCGCTCGAGCGTGCGACCGATCTCGAGCGCGAACCGGCGGATCTCCGGCAGCGGCCTCGGGCCGTACGGGAGCCTCGCGTTGTCGCCGAGATAGACGGCGTCCTCGTGGGGCAGCGTGACGAGCAGCTCGTGGAGGACGGTCAGGCCGCCCACGCCGGAATCGAACACGCCGATCGGCCGCCCGTCCACGGCGCCGATCATACGGACGCTGGTCATGGCCGCCCCGGTCAGACTGCACCAGATGACCGCGACCGTCCGGATCGGGATCTGCTCCTGGGCCGACGAGGGGCTCCTCCGCGCCTGGTACCCGCGCGGCGTCTCGACGGGCGAGCGGCGGCTTCGCTACTACGCCGAGCGGTTCGACGTCGTCGAGGTCGACTCGCCCTACTACGCGCTGCCCGACCCGGCCGTGACCGAGCGATGGGCGAGGCGCACGCCGGAGGAGTTCACGTTCCACGTCAAGGCATCCGCGGCGATGACCTGGCACGACGGCGAGCCGGACGACGCGGCGTTCCGGCTCTTCCGGGCCTCCCTCGAGCCGCTCGAGCTGTCCGGGAAGCTCCGCGGCGTCCTTCTTCAGTACCACCCGCGCTTCACGAAGTCCGGCGCGGCGAAGGCCGAGCTCGCGCGGGCGCCCGAGCGCCTCGGGCCGCTCGTTCCGCTCGTCGAGTTCCGGCACCGCTCGTGGATGGAAGAGTCCGAGCGAGCCGACACGCTCGCGTTTCTCGAGCGGCATGGGCTCGCGTACGTGTCGGTCGACACGCCCGCGACGCGGGCGGCGAACGTGTCGCCGCGGGTCGCAGCGGCAACGCGTCGCCTCGCCTACGTCCGCTTCCACGGCCGGAACGTCGAGACGTGGAACATTCGCGGCGGCTCGGCCGCGGATCGCTTCGACTGGCTCTATGCGGAGAAGGACCTCGCCGAGTGGGTCGGCCCGCTCGCGCGGCTCGCAGACGAGGCGGAGGAGGTCTACGCGATGTTCAACAACAACCGAGACGACTTCGCGCCCCGGAGTTCCCAGCTGCTGCGCGGCCTCCTCGACGAAGCCGGCGTGCCGGCGACCGGCGGCATCGAGCCCCCGTCGACCGACCTGACGCTGTTCTGAGCCCCGGCCGCGAGAGACATGTCGCCGCGCGCCGTCTTGACAGAAAACGGTGTCTGACACCGTTCGCCAATTGTCATTGCGGCCAAATGGCGAGATGCCTGCTGCGCACCGATTTTCTCGTTGGATGTCATCGGCGCCGGTGACTGTTCAGTGTCAGACACCGCCCTGCCACCGCCGCCCGGATACATTCGCCGCGATGCGCGTCCTCTCGATCGTCCACGAGACCGGCCCGACGGGGGGAGGCGGGATCTTCGAGCGCGCCGTTCCCGAGCGCGGTGACCGCCTCGACCGTTGGGTTGCGGCCGACGGCGAAGCGCCGCCGGGTGCGCCGTCCGATTGGGACGCGGTCATGGTCTTCGGCGGGGCAATGCACCCGGACCAGGATGCGGAGCATCCGTGGCTCGCCGGCGAGGCGGGCTTCCTGGAGGCGGCGCTCGCCGACGGCGTGCCGCTCCTCGGCGTCTGCCTCGGAGCGCAGCTGATCGCGCGCGCCGCGGGGGCCTCCGTGGGCCCGGCCGACGCATCCGAGGTCGGCTGGTACGAGGTCTCGCGCGACGACGGGCACGCGGATGCGGTGCTCGACGCGCTGCCCGCCAGCTTCCGCGCGTTCGAGTGGCACTACTACACGTTCGAGCTCCCAGACGGCGCCCTCCAGCTCGCCTCGAGCGATGCTGCGCGCCAGGCGTACCGGCTCGGAGACCGCGTGTGGGGAATCCAATTCCACGCAGAGGTCGACCGGACGATGCTCGACCACTGGTTGCGCGAGGGCAGAGAGGAGCTGCCGAAGCCGGTCGAGGAGATCCGCGCGGAGACCGACCGCTACCTCCCGACGTGGAACGAGCAGGGGCTGGCGCTGTGCCACGCCTTCCTCGACGAAGCGACGCGCCTCAGCGCATAGACGGCCCGTCAGGGTCGCCCGCCTCGGCGGGAAGCTCGGGGCCTCGCGACCATTCGTGCCACGACCCCTCGTAGTTCCGCGCCCGGTATCCCGCGGAGACGAGCAGCTGGACTGCGACGGCGGAGCGGCTCCCCGAGTGGCAGTACGCGATCACCTCCGCGCCGGGATCGGCGCCGACGAGCGCGCGGACCGCGTCCGGCCCATCGGCGCCTGCCCCGAACAGCTCGTCGAGGCCCACGTGGCGCGCGCCGGGGATCCGCCCCGCTCGCGGGTCGCACGGCGCGACGGCGAGCCCGGCGTACTCCTCCGTCGTGCGGACGTCGAGCAGCACCAGGTCTTTCTCGCCGAGGCGTCCGGCAAGCTCGGCTGTCGAAACGGGGCCGTCCGTCATGCCGCGAGCGACGCGACCGTCTCGATCTCGGCCGCGACCGAGGGTCGCTCGGCGCACGCATCGAGCCAGCCCGCGATCGCGGGGTACGGCTCGAGCGAGAGCCCCATCAGCCCGCGCAGGCGTAGCAGCCAGGGCAGGTAGGAGACATCCGCGAGACCGAACTGCGCACCCGTGAGGAACGGCGCGTTCTGAAGCATCGCCTCCAGCCCACGCAAACCGAGGGCCAACCAGCGGTCGGCGCCCTGCTGCTCGCGACGGTAGGCGTAGTACGGGTCGCCGAGGGTCTCGTCGAACCGGAACACCAGGAGTCGCGCCGCCGCGCGCTCGCCCGGGTCCTCGGGAAGTAGCCGTGGATCGGGGTAGCGCTCCTCGAGGTACTCGTCGATCACCACCGACTCGGGCAGGAGCCAGCCGTCCTCCTCGAGGATCGGAACGCGGCCGTCCGGAGGATTCCGCTCGATGACCCAGTCCGGGCGGTCGGCGAGGTCGATCGTGACCGTGTCGTACGGCACGCCCTTCTCGGCGAGCACGATCCGCGTCCGTGCGCAGAACGGGCAGCGAGGAGCGTCGTAGAGCGTGATTCCCATCGCTATCCGACTTCGTCCGCGACGAGCTGTGCGTACCCGTGCCCGGCGCCCTCGAGCCCGAGCGCCGTTGCGATCGAGGAGATCAGCTCGCGGGCAGGAGGAAGCTCGCCCGGCGCGGCCGCGGTGACGGCGAGCGCCTTGATCAGCTGCGGGTCGGCGCCGGTGAGCCGCGCGAGCACCGTCGGGTTCGCCGCCAGCCCGATCACGTCGCCCGGCGCCTGGGGCCCGTAGAACTCGGGCACGGAGAGGTACTCGTCCACGATCCCCCCTCGCTCGAGCGCCACGAGCCGGACGACCTGGTCGGACTCGAGCGAGAGGGCGACCACCACAGCGCCGAGCCGTGAGGAAAGCTCGCGCGCGAACCGGACGAGCGCCGTGGGATCGGTGTCGACGACCTCGTCGTAGACGGCGATCCAGCCGTTCCGGGGGCCGACGACCCGGAAGGCGCGCGAGCCGATGCGCGGTGCGAAGTCCCGAGCGGCGCGCTCGACGTCTGCGACCGCGTCGGTCTGCACGTGGAGCGACGCGAACGACACGGTCTCCTGCTCGGGGGCGAGGCGCTCCCGCAGGGTGGCGAGGGGGACGCCGAGCACGTGGAGCTGCTCGGCGAAGCCCCAGCGGCCGTAGACCGCGCGAGCGTCGTGGTTGGTGGAACGCACCTCGAGGTCGAGGTGGTCGACGCCCTCCGCCTGGAGCGCTTCGGCGACCGCGGAGACGAGCTCGGCGGCGACCCCGTCGCGACGGGCGTCCCGGGCGACGTACAGGTCGGTCAGTCGCCCAAGACGCGGCCCGACGCGACGTGCGAGCGCGAACCCGACGGGCTGATCGCGTTCGGCCAGGAACGCCAGCCCGCTCTCGACGATCTCGCGGATCTCCGCGAGCTCCTGCTCGTGATCGACCTCGATGTACGAGGGTGGCGGCACCTCCTCCTCGAACGCGCGCCACAGCTCCTCGAGCACCCCGAGATCGGCATCTGTGGCGCGGCGAACGGTCACGGTCCGATGCTAGACGACCGATTCCGGCACTCGCGCAGGCGCCGAGCGCGCCCTATGCTGTGGGACGTCGGCGGCGGTCATCCCCCTCGACCGTCGCCGGCGCCTTCTTTCGAAGTGCAACGGCGGCGAGCGCCGAGGCGACGTCGCGCAGGTCGCCGAACGGCTCGTACGCGACACCCTGCTCGTCGAGCCACACGGCCAGGCTGCGCCGGGCAAAGCGCCGCTCGGCGGCCAGCGAGACGCAGCGGTCGGAGATCCCGTCCCCCACGTACACGAACGGCCCGAGGCCCGCGACCGCGCCGCGCTTGCACCGCTCGCCGCAGACGTCGCAGAGCGGCCGCTCCCGGAACGTCGCCCGCCACCCGTCGGGATCCGCCGTGACGTTGTTCGCCTCGACCCTCGCCTCCACAGCCTCCCGGACGAGGATCGGGTCGATCAGCTCGTGGAAGCCCGCCGAGACGATCAGCGGGTCGTAGGTCTCCACCAGCTCGCGGAAACCCGCTCTGACGCGGACGTGCTCGAGCAGATACGTCACGACCTCGTCGAGGGGTGCGGTGACGGTCGCGATCTCCTGCGCGATCACCTCCTGGAGCGTCAGGCGCCGCCCGAGCTGGTCGTCGAGCGCGCCGAAGAGCTCGGGGTCGCCGAAGCGGTCGTTGACCATGTGCAACGTGTCGATCTCGGTGACGGTCCCGTCCCAGTCGAGGACGAGCGCGACCGATGCACGTCTGGTGTCCGACTTCAAGTCGGACACCCGCTGAGCGCGTTCCGCCGGACCGGTGTCCGACTTCAAGTCGGACACCAGCTCTGCGACACCATGCCCTTCTCGTGGTGATTCACCACAAGCTCGTCAGGAGGCCGGCAGCGACCAGCCGCCGTCGATCACGACGACCTGCCCGCGGATCATCTCGGCGTCCGACGAGGAGAGGAACGAGACGACGCCCGCGATGTCCTCCGGCGTGACCAGCCGCCCGGCAGGGTTGGCCGCACCCGACGCGAGCATCGCCTCGCGGTTCGGAAAGTGCTCGAGCGCTCCGGTCTCGACGACGCCGGCGGACACCGCGTTGACGCGAATCCCGCGTGGCGCCAGCTCGACGGCGAGGTAGCGGACGAGCGCCTCGAGCGCCGCCTTCGAGACACCGACGAGCGTGTAGTTCTCGAGGACCCGAACCGAGCCGAGGCTCGAGAGCGCGACGATCGACGAGCCGGGCGCCATCGCCGGCGCGGCTGCCCGCGTGAGGGAGAGAAGCGCTCGAGCGTTCGCGTTCAACGTCCAGTCCCAGTGCTTGTCCTCGGTCTCGAGCGCGGGCCGGATCACGCCGGTCGCGGCGTTGTGCACGAGGACGTCGAGCGGCCCGAGCGCCTCGACCTGCTCGAGAACCCGGGTCGACGTGACGTTGCCGCGCACGAGGACCGGCTCGGCCCCGAGCGCACGGAGCTCCTCGGCGGTCTCCTCCGCGGCCGCGTCAGAGCGGAAGTAGCCGATCGCGACCCGTGTGGCGCCTTCGCGCGCGAGCCGCAGCGCGATCGCCTTGCCGATCCCGCGCGACCCGCCCGTTACGAGAGCGGTGCCGGCGGCGCTCAATGCTCGCCGCGAGGAAGCGGCTCCGAAGCGGGCGCCGCGGAGGGGATCGTCTCCCAGCCGATTCGCTCACGCGATTCGGGCCCCGAGTTCTCCGCCTTCGTGGACGCGAAGCCGAGCCTCTCGAGGAGCTCCACCTTCTCCTCCGCGTAGACGCGGACGGGGTCGTCCTCGGGAAGGTCCGCGACGAGCTCGCGGACTCGTGCGCGGATCTGGAACGCGAACTGCGGCGTCGCAGGGCCGACGAGGGCGTCGACGTCGTCTGTCGTCGGCTCTGCCATCGGCCGCCACCTTAACCAACTACCGTCGGCGCAATGCGCCGGCCGACGTCGCTCGAGCTCATGCTGCTCGCGACGATCGGGCTGTGGTCGCTGAACCTGACCGTCAGCCGCTACATCCTCACGCACGGGTTCCAACCGCTTGCCTACGGAAGCGTCCGCTATCTGCTCGCGGCGCTCGTCTTCTGCGGCATCACGCTCTTCGCGGAACGCTCGCTGCGGGTCGCGCCGCGCGATCTGCCGCTCCTGCTCGGCGCGGCCGGCGTCCTCTACGTGAACCAGGTCGGGTTCGTCTACGCGCTCCACGAGTCGACCGCGTCCGTGCTCGCCCTCCTGCTCGGCGCGACCCCGATCTTTGCCGCGATCGCGGGTGTGCTGCTCGGGACGGAGATGCTCCCGCGCCGGTTCTGGTCGGGTGCGCTCCTCTCGTTCGCCGGCGTTGTTCTCGTCGCGCTGGGCGCGGGCGACGAAGTGTCCGGCAGCCTTGTCGGGGTCCTGCTCGGCGTGCTCACTGCGGCGAGCTGGGCGGGCTACTCGATGCTGATCACGCCGCTGATGCGCCGCTACTCGGCCTCGCGGATCTCCACCGTCGTGCTCTCGGCGACCTGCGTGCCCTTGACGCTGACCGCGCTGCCGCAGCTGGCCGACCAGGACTGGAGCCTCGGCTGGGTGGTCTGGCTGCTGCTCGTGTTCGCGACGCTCGGGCCGCTCGTCGCCACCAACGTGATGTGGTTCCGCTCGCTCGACCGCATCGGCCCGGCGCGCGCGACGCTCGCCGCCAACCTCCAGCCGTTCGTCGCGGCGCTGGTCGCGGTCGTCCTCCTCTCGGAATCGCTCGGGCTGCTCGAGATCGCCGGCGGCCTCCTGATCGCGGCGGGGATCGTCGCAGCGCGCCGCCGGGTCGCCTCGACCCCGCCTGGCGAGTGACGCCGGGAGCTGCGCCGCCGGGCCGGGGGAGTAGTGGTCTCTCCCGGAGAGACCACTAGCCTTCGCGGCGTGTCGCCGCTCCGTCGCACGGCCCTCGCGTCGGTCGTCGCCGCGATCTGCCTGATCGCGATCAAGCTCGTCACCGGGCTCGCCGCGGGCAGCCTCGGGCTCGTCGCGGACGCAGCCCACTCCGGCACCGATCTCGTCGCCGCGCTGCTGACGTTCTTCGCGGTCGGGGTCTCGACGAGACCGGCCGACGAGGGCCACCGCTACGGGCACGGCAAGGCCGAGCACCTCGCGGCGCTCGCGGAGGCTGCGTTTCTGGCCCTTGTCTCGATCGGCATCGCGGCGCTCGCCGTCGCGCGCCTCGCGGGCTGGATCGAGCTCGACGTCGAGCCGGCCTGGTGGGCGTTTGCCGCGCTCGCGCTCGTCGTCGTGATCGACCTGTCGCGGACCGTCGTCTCGTATCGAGGAGCGAAGCGGTACTCGAGCGCCGCGCTGTTCTCGAACGCGGTCCACTTCGGCTCCGACTTTCTCTCGACGATCGCGGTGCTGTGCGGCCTGATCGCCGCGCGCGCGGGGTTCCCGGAGGGCGACTCGATCGCCGCGCTGTTCGTCGCCGCGCTCGTGATCATGGCAGCGGTGCGGCTCGCGCGGCGAAACGTCGACGTGTTGATGGATCGCGCGCCCGCGGACGCAGTCGCCGCCGCGGAGGAGGCGATCGCGAGGCTCGAGCCGCCCGTCGCGGTACGGCGCCTACGGCTGCGCGAGGCTGCGGGCCGCACGTTCGCCGACGTCGTGATCGGCGTGTCGGC
>DASSBV010000256.1:0-6732 GCA_035698545.1 Gaiella sp.
GTGTTGTACGGCGAGTCCGAGCGCAGCGCCTCCTTTGTCAGCGACTCCGTGCCGGGGATATCGAGCCCGTAGCGGATTGTCGCGTCGATCCCGAGCGGCATCCGGTTGCGGAGCCGGTTGTAGATCACGGCGGCGACGAGCCGACGCTCGGTCGGCACGGCGGTCTCCTTCTCGATCATCGAGGCGATGATCAGGATGTCGTACGGCGTGAGGTTCTTCGACCGCGCGTAGCGAAGGTTGACGCTGCCAAAACGCTGCCGGAATGCGGTGAGCTGGTCGGCGACGAGCTCGCGGGCGGTCGTCGCCTGCGTGAACTCGTACAGCGCCGGGAAGAGGAAGCCCTCGAGCGAGCCGCGCCTCGCATCCTTGCGGAAAGGCGGTGGCGGCACTGCGTCGTGCACTGCCCGGAGGTACGCGGCCCGCGTCAGCCGGGGAGTGACGTGCCGCTTGTCGATGGCGATCTGCCTGACGGCGGCGACACGATCGGCCATGTCGCGCACGGTGAAGCCCTCCGGGAAGATGATCTTGAGCCGCTGGAGCGGCGGCGGGCCGGTCGTGGTGGGCGGCGCGGGTGCGTCATCGTCGTCTCCGCCCGCCACCCACGCCGTGACGGCAAACGCTCCGATCGCCACGACTCCCGCGACGACGACCAATGCGAGGAAACGCCTCACCGGGCGCGCTCCAGCCAGCCTTGCAGGAGGTGCGCGGCCGCGAGCGCGTCCTCCGCGGCACGGCCGGCCGTCTGCTGCGCGAGCGAGGTCGTGAACCGCTCGTCGTAGGTCTCGACCGGCACTTGGATGTGCTGGCGCAGGGCATCGACGAACTCCTCCGTCTCCCGTGCCTGCGCCCCGTGCTCGCCGCGGAGCGTCAGCGGTAGTCCCACCACGACCAGCTCGGCTAGCTCCGTCGCAACGAGCTCCGCGAGCCGTGCCAGCCCGGCGTCGGTCGCCGCCCGCTCGACGACGCCGATCGGGCGGGCCAGCGTGCCGGTCTCGTCCGACACGGCGACCCCCGTGCGCGCGGAGCCGAAGTCGAGTGCGAGCACGCGCATGGGCCGTACTACAGCGCCGCGCGGATCAGCCGCTCGGCTTCTGCAAGGGCCTCGGGAAGCTTGTCAGGGTCCTTGCCTCCTGCCCGCGCCATCGTCGGGCGGCCGCCCCCGCCACCCCCCACGAGTGGTGCCGCGCCCCGGATCACGTCCGAGGCGCTGATCCGCTCGGCGACCGCCTGGTCGAAGTTCGCGACGAGGCTCACCTTCCCGCCGCCGGCCGAGCCGAGCACCACCGCCGCGGGCGCGTGGCGCTGCTTGAAGCGGTCGGACAGCTCGAGCAGGGCATCGCCTTCGACCCCTTCCACCGCGTCCACCACGAGATTCACGCCGTTGAGCGCCTCGACCTTCACCTCGGGATCGGCGGTTGCCGCGTTCGCAGCCGGCTTGCGCTTTCGCTCTTTGCGCGCGTCCTCGAGCTCCTCGCGCAAGACGTTTGCCTCTTCGGCTCTGCCACGCAGCGCCGCCCACGCCTCGCCGGAGGTGACCGCCTCGATCCGGCGGGCTCCCCCACCGACGGACCCCTCCGAGAGGATCAGGAACGGCGCGATCTCTGCCGTCGTGCGGACGTGCGTCCCGCCGCACAGCTCAGTGCTCGTCCCCGGCACCTCGACCACGCGGACGACGTCGCCGTACTTCTCTCCGAAAAGCGCCATCGCGCCGAGGTTGCGCGCCTCCGCGAGCGTCGTCTCGAACGTGTGGACGGGGAGGTTCGCGAAGACAACCCGGTTGACGTGCTGCTCGACCGCCTCGCGCTCCTCCTCCGTGAGCTGGCTCGTGTGGGTGAAGTCGAAGCGCAGCTTGTCCGGCCGCACCGCCGAGCCGGCTTGCGTGACGTGCTCGCCGAGCACCTCGCGCAGCGCCGCCTGGAGCAGGTGCGTGGCGGTGTGGTTCGCCATCGTCGGGAAGCGCACGCTCCAGGGAACGACCGCGCGCACGCGGTCACCGGCGGAGAAGCTGTCGCCGCGGAAGACGAGCGCCTGGTCGGCGTCGAAGCGGAACGCGTCGACGAGCTCCGCGCGCACCGAGGGGTCGCCGTCGCGCTCGATCCAGCCCTCGTCGGTGACCTGGCCGCCGCCGGCCGGGTAGAACGGCGACTCGCGGAGCTTCGCGAGGAAGGTGCCGTCGCCGAGCTCCTCGAGCGCCCCGATCTGCGTGAGGACGTCGACCTTCGCGTAGCCGACGAACTCGGTCTCGAACCCCGCGTCGCGGGCGAATTCGCCGGCGCGCTGCAGCAGCTCTCGCGCGCCCGTGCCGCGCGAGATGTCGCGGTGCTCCTCCATCTTGGCGCGGTAGCCGTCGACGTCGACCGCCTGCCCGCGCTCCTCCGCGAGCTCGGTCGTGAGCTCGATCGGGAAGCCGTACGTCGTCGCGAGCGTGAACGCCTGGTCGCCGGTGATCGCGTCGTCGCCTGCGAGGTCGTCGAAGAGCTTCGTGCCACGCTCGAGCGTCTCGGTGAACCGCTCCTCCTCGCGACGCACGACGTCCTCGATCGTCGCGAGGTTCTCTCCGAGCTCGGCGTAGGCGTCACCCATCTGCTCCGCGACGACGGTGGTCAGCCGGTAGAGGTCGTCGAGCCCGATCCGGCGCGCCTGGAGCACCGCCCGCCGGATGATCCGGCGCAGGACGTAGCCGCGCCCTTCGTTCGAGGGCATGACGCCGTCGCCGACGAGGAATGTCATCCCACGGCCGTGGTCGGCGAGGATTCGGTGCGCCTTGGTCGCCGTCTGCGAGTCTCCGTACGCCACGCCCGACTCCTGCGCGATCCACGACATGATCAGCTGGTAGCCGTCTGTGTCGTAGACCGACGGCACCTGCTGGACGATCCGCGCGGTGCGCTCGAGCCCGAGGCCCGTGTCGATGTTCTGCTTCGGGAGCGGCGTCAGCGTGCGGTCGGGATGGAGCTCGTACTCCATGAACACGAGGTTCCAGAACTCGAGAAAGCGCTCGCAGCGCGTGCAGCCCGGCAGGCAGTCCGGCTCGCCGCAGCCGGCGTCCTCGCCCCAGTCGTAGTAGATCTCCGAGTCGGGCCCGCACGGCCCCGGGCCGCCCACCGACCAGAAGTTCTCCGACGACGGGAGCCGGACGATCCGCTCGGGCGGCATCCCGATCCCTTCCCACAGCGAGATCGCGGTCTCGTCCGGGCCGAGCCCGAGCTCAGGGTCTCCCGCGTGGACGCTGACCCAGAGCCGATCCCAGTCGAGCTTCAGGTGGTCGCGCATGAACTCGGTCGCGTACTCGATCGCGCCGTCCTTGAAGTACTGCCCGAACGAGAAGTTGCCGAGCATCTCGAAGAACGTCAGGTGGTATGTGTCGAGCCCGACCTCCTCGATGTCGGGCGTGCGGAAGCACTTCTGCACGGTCGTCGTGAGCGGCGCCGGCGGAGGCTCGAGCCCGAGGAAGAACGGCATCTGCGGCTGCATGCCCGCGCTCGTGAGGAGCGTCGAGTGGTCGTCGGCGCGCGGGATCAGCGACGCCGACGGGCGGCGCAGGTGGCCCTTCGACTCGAAGAACGAGAGGAAGCCCTCGCGCAGCTCGGGGGTCGTTCGCATGCCGGCGATCGTAGCGGGGGGCTACGCGAGCGCTCCGCCGCGGCGGAGCGGCCGCGCGAGCCTCACGACGGCGACTGCTCTACGGGAGCTCGTCGGGCGGAATCGGTGCGGGATCCGGCTTCGGCGTCGGCGGAGGCTTCGGCCAGGGATCGGGCTTGGGCTCGGGCGGCGGTGGCGGGGTCGGCGTCGGCCGCTCCGACGTCGGGGGTGTCGGACCGGCGCCGCGCAGGTCCTCGGCGAGGTCCTGCTGACGCCGCCGGGCCGCGTCTTTGGCGGCATCCATGGCCTCCGAGGGGCTCCGCGTCTTCTTGAGCGACGAGAGCCCATGCGCGATCCCGGCGGCCAGGCCGGAAACCTTTTCGACCGGCGTTGCGATGGCGGTCGAGACCGCCCGCACAGCCGTGTCGGCACTGTCCGCCATCGACACGGCGCTGTCGGTGACCGTGTCGAGCTTGTCGAGCTGGTAATTCACGCGGTCGACGGTACCGCCGGTCTTCACCACGACGGGAAGCGCGTCACGCTCCGTCCCACGGATCAGCGACGAGATCCGGTCGAAGAGCCGGCCGAGCTTGAGGAGGGCGATCAGCGATCCCACGCCGAGGAGCACGAGAAAGATCGCGAGCGCCCAGTACGCAGCGTCACCGGCGGTGGAGGCGACCGTCATCGGGCGGGATCCTACCCGGTTGCCCGACGGGGCACTCCTGCCGGCGGTGCGGTGCTGTGCTCGCCTCAGTCCGGTTCTGTGGAGCGGATGACGCCGGCGCCGACGACCGCGTCGTCGTCGTAGAGGACGGCGACCTGGCCCGGTGCGACCGCCTCGACGGGCTCGTCGAGCGCGAGCGCGAACCCTCCCTCGACCTCCTCGACCGTCGCCTCGACCGGAGCCGATCGATACCGCAGCTTCGCCTCGGCTCGCGTGACCGGCAGGTAGACGCTTCCCTCGGCGCGCACCCGGCGGGTGCCAAGAGCCTCGCGCGGGCCGACGACAAGCGTGTTCGCGACCGGGTCTGCGCGAAGCGCGTAGAGCGGCTCCGCGGCTGCGACGCCGATTCCGCGACGCTGACCCGGCGTGAACTGCCAGATGCCGTTGTGGCGCCCGAGCACCGTTCCCGACTCGTCGACGATCTCGCCGGAGCGACGCGGCACTCCATGTCGTTCGAGGAACGAGCGATAGTCACCGCCGGCGAGGAAGCACGCCTCCTGACTTTCGGGACGACGCGCGACGGCGAGCCCGGCCGCAGCCGCCTCGGCCCGCACGTCGGCCTTCGTCGCGTCGCCCAGGGGAAACGCCACGTGCTCGAGGGTGCCCGGGTCGACGGTCGCGAGCATGTACGACTGGTCCTTCGCGGGATCGGCGGCGCGCGCGACGAGCCGACGGCCGCCGCGGTCGACGACCCGGGCGTAGTGCCCCGTCCAGAGCACGTCGGCGCCCGCGCGATGCGTGAACTCGACGAGCTCGCGGAAGCGGAAGTGCCCGTTGCAGCGCATGCATGGGTTGGGCGTGATCCCCGCGGCGTAGCCCTCGACGAAGGGGTCGACGACGGTTGCGCGAAACGCCTCGCGCAGGTCGAGCGTGACGTGCGGGAGCCCGAGGGCGTGGCAGGTCTCACGGGCGCGCACGACGGCATCGGGAGAACAGCAGGCGCGCTCACTCGTTGGGCCGGCCGGGTCGAGCCAGAGCCGGAGGGTCACGCCGATCGCGTCGCGACCGGCGCGCACGAGCGCGACCGCGCTGTCGACCCCGCCGCTCATCGCGACCGCGACGCGCCCGGGCTTCGGTGCCGCGCGGAACACGCCTGCTAGCGCGTTTGCGACCGCGTCCGCAGCGAGCGTCTCCCCCGGAACCGCGGCGGCCTCGAGCAACGTGAGCCCGGCCAACGGACGCTCCATCCCGGAGGCGTCGGCCTCGACAATGAGCTCGCCGTCGACCTCGAGCCGCGCGTACGCGTACTCGGACCCGCGGGCGGAGTCCCCGATCGCCTCGATCGTCATCGCGTCCCAGGCTAGCGCCGTACGTCGCCGGCGCTGTTCGCGGGGGGCTCTCGCCCGCTTACCGCGCCCCCAACCTCCCCCAGGGGCACTCCCGTGTCCCTGATGCCAACCTATCGCGAGGATCGTCACGGATGGGTCACGAGTTCGTGTCGACTTCGTGCCAGGTCGGCGGCATGGCGCACCGCAGGCCCGTGCGGGAATGCCCGCGTCGGAGAGCACAGCAGCGCCGAGCAGCACGACGCGCCCATACGGGCATCGCGACGCCGGAGCAGCGCCGCAGAGAGCACCGCGAGGCCCGAGCGGCACCGCACGCCCCCGACGAGCACCGCGACGCCCGAGCTGCCCCGCAGGAGCTAGACCGGCACGGCGGTCACCACGACGTTGTCGCGGTAGTGCCGCCTGGCCTCGTCGAACGGGCCACCGCAGGTGACAAGGACGAGACGCGGCCGGCCGCGGCGCGAGTAGATGTCTGTGGGCAGCTTCTCCTTCGCCATCAGCCGAACCGAGACCACGCGGTACTCCTTCGTGCGGCCGTTGCGCATCCGCAGCTCGACCAGTGTCCCCCGCCGGGCGGTCTCGAGACCGTAGAACGCACCCGCTCCGCGGCTCGCGCTGTCGACGTGGCCGGCGACGAGGACCGCGCCGGAGCGATCGCCGGGGGCGGCGCCGTCGCGCCACCATCCGGGCCGCCGAATGTCGTTCGGCACGCCGAGCACGCCATTCGCGACGTCCACAGCCGAGGGTACGAGCCGCGCATCGATCCCGAGCCTCGGGATCCGAACGCCTACCGGGCTTCGATCGCCGGCATCGGCGACCGCGTGGCCGGCGCTCGCCGCCACGCCGCCCGTGATGATCAGGGGACGGACGAGCGCGGTCTCCGGCAACGCCCCGCAGGCGGACTGGCCACCCGCGACGAGAGGCGAGGCCACGATCCGCTCGCGGTAGGCGTAGAAACCGGCGCGCTCTAGCTTCACCGCCGGCGAGTTGTGGATGCCGTCGCCCTCGACCGTGAACCGGCCGCTCCAGACCGGCGATCCGGTGCAACGGATCGCGGCGCGGCTCGCGAAGGGGCCGAACAGCTCCAGCCCGACTGCAGCGCTCGCGCTTCCGAGGCCGGTGACGCGGACGCGGTCGTGCAGC
>DASSBV010000257.1:0-2593 GCA_035698545.1 Gaiella sp.
GTCCGCGATCGCGCGTGTCACCGCCTGGCGGATCCACCAGGTCGCATACGTGGAGAACTTGAACCCCTTGCGGTAGTCGAACTTCTCGACCGCCCGGATCAGGCCGAGCGAGCCCTCCTGGATGAGGTCGAGGAACGAGAGCCCACGACCGAGATACCCCTTGGCGATCGAGACGACGAGCCGCAGGTTCGCCTCGATCATGTGTTGCTTCGCCGCCTCGTCGCCGCGCTCGATCCGCTTCGCGAGCGACACCTCCTGGTCGGCGGTGAGGAGCGGCACCTTCCCGATCTCGCGCAGATAGAGCCGCAGAGAGTCGAGCGACGGTTCGACGGTGAGGTCCAGCTTCGGCCCGGCGGTCTCCTCCGGCGGCACGATCGGCTGCTCGTGAGGCAGCGCCTTGTGTTGCTCGCCCTCGACCAGCTCGATCGCGTGATCGATGAGATACGTCGTGAAGTCCTCGAGCTGCTCCTTCGTGAGATCGACGTCCTCGAGGGACTTGACGATCTCGTCGTAGGTCAGGAACCCCTTTTCCTGACCCTGCTCGACGAGCCGGTGGAGCTCCTCGACTTCCGGAAGGGCGATATCGACGGAGAGCATGAACCCCTCTTTCTGCCAGGCGGTTGACGGAGACAGATCTTCGAAACCAGAGAACGAACCCAGCTTGAGACAGACCCTCGAACGCAGCGAGCCGGACCTCGACGCCCCGGCTCAGACCCTTCGGCGGGGGATCGTATACACGCCCTCCGGGTTTGGAAAGTCGATCGTGCTCCGATCCCGGCGCGGCGTCGTCACAAGCGCTGTCCTACTGGACAACGCGCACTTCGCCGACTCGCTCGCCGCGGCTCGTCGTCACGTCGAGCCCTCCCAGGCCCTCTGCATCGACGCCAAGCCGTCCGAGCAGGTGAGCGGCCACCGGCGCGAGGGCGCGGAAGGAGCCGTCCACGACCTTGAGGCAGAGGCCCACTCCGTCCGGCGAGGCGGCGCACAAAAGGCCCTCCGCGCCGCCCTTCGCGAACCAGCCGGGGACCGACCGGATCAGCTGGACGTCGAGCGCGACCGGACCGCGCAGGAGGTCCGGGTTGGATTGCATCGCGGCCACCACGCGGGCGCCGCCGTCCAGCTCGGGCAGACGCACGAAGGCCCGCGCAGCCCGCTCGAGGGGGAGCGCGAACGTGAGCACGCCACAACCGTCGATCGCTGTCGGGAGCTCCTCGGGGTCGAGCTCGGCCGCCGCGGCAACCTCCGCGAGCATCGCGTCTTGGCACGGGTGGCCCGCGAGCCGGTAGCCCACCGAGTCCCAGCCGTGAGCCCTGCACAGCGCGAGCAGGCCCGCGTGCTTGCCCGAGCAGTTGTGCTCGATGCGGGTCTCGTCGACCCCGCACTCGAGCTCGTCCTCTCGCGCGGGCGCGTCGGCGAGGAGCCTGCGGACGACGGTGAGCTGCTCGGGGGCCGCTAGATGCGAGGCGCACATCAGCGCGATCTCCTCGTCGTCCAGGTCGGGGCGGGCGCGAACGGCGGGAAGCGCCTGGAGCGGTTTCGCCGACGAGCGGAGGAAGGTGACGAGCTGCGGGTCGCCGAACGCCTCCTCCACACGCCCGTCGCGGACGACGACGGCGTGGACGGCGTGACGCGCCTCGACGACCGGCCCGCGCGTGACCTCGACGACGATCGGCTCCACGACGCCCGAGCCTACGCGACCGGCAACGGCCAGAACGGTGTCAGACACCGTTTTTCGTCAAGGGCGGGTGGCGTGCCGATTTCGTGCCGGGTTCTCCACAGCGCGAGGGCGACCGAGAGCCCCGCGCGGAAGTACGCTGATGGTCATGCCGGAGCTGCCCGAGGTCGAGGCCTGGGTGCGCGAGCTCGACCCGGACGTCACGCGCGCGCCGATCGAGTCGGCCCGGCCCGGCCACGTCGCCACGCTGAAGACGTTCGACCCGCGACCAGACGCACTCGAGGGTCGCTCCTTCGGAGGAGCCGAGCGGCGTGGGAAGAACCTCGTGTTCCCGACCGCGGACGGCGAGCTCGTCCTCCGCGTGCATCTGATGAGCGCCGGCCGACTGCGCTACGTCGCGCCCGGGAAGAAGGGCCCGACACGGCCGATGTTCCAGGTGCGCTTCACGGACGGAGGCGAACTCATCCTTACCGAGGGGGGGAAGAAGAAGCGGGCCGGTGTCTGGCTCGTCACCCCGGCGCAGCTCGGCGAGGACCTCGCCCACCTCGGGCCCGACGCGCTCGACGTCGATGCCCAGACGCTCGCCGGGATCCTCGCCCGCGAACGCCGGCAGCTGCATCCGCTCCTCCGCGACCAACGAGCGCTCGCGGGAATCGGCCGTGCCCACGCCAACGAGATCCTCTGGGAAGCGGGCCTCTCCCCCTTCCGACTCTCCACCGATCTCGCCGAGGACGAGATCGACACGCTTGCCACGACGATCCGCGACGACCTCGCCCGCGCGCTCGAGCTCCGCATCGAGGGAAAGGGCGACGCCGTCGTCTACCGCGTCCACGGCCGCTTCGGCGAGCCGTGCCCGCGCTGTGGCGAGACGCTCCGGCGGGTCGACTTCGAGGAGCACACGATCACCTATTGCCCGGC
>DASSBV010000258.1:0-9288 GCA_035698545.1 Gaiella sp.
CTGCACGAGGATCTCGAGCTCCCGCGCGCTCAGGCCGTCGGGCAGGCTCGGCGCGGCGGGCTCCGCTCCCGTCCCGAGCTCGGTCGCCCGACGGAGGAGGGCCGGCAGCCCAACGGTCTGGGCGAGCCCGATCGCGACTCCCAGCTGGGCGCGGGCGTGGGCTTGGTCGTCTCCGGCGTTCCGCGTGAGGAGCATCTCCGCGTACGCGAACGAGGTGTACGCAAGCCACGTGCGCGCCCCGAGCCTCGTGTTCAGCGCGATTGCCGCCTGGAAGTGCTCTTCGGCCGCATCCCAGTCGCCGAGGACGGCAGCCGTCGTGCCCAGGTAGCGGTCCATCGCGCCGTAGCAGGCGACGAGGTGGCCGATCATCACGTTCGAGCCCGCGTACTGCGCGAGCTCGGGGTAGATCGCCGCCGCCGAGCGCTCGTCCCGGAGCATCGCGCACGCGTCCGCGAGGTAGACGAGCGATGCGAGCCAGAGCGTGGGCCGAAGGACGCCGATTCCGTCGGCGAGGATGGCGTCGACCTCCCGGCGCGCCTCGCTCTCCATGCCGAGCTCGGCGAGGACTGCGGCAAGGCCGGGGCGCCACGCCCCGTCGTGGGACTGGCCGGCGAGGAGCCGAACGACCGGTGCGAGCTCGGGCAGCCGGCCTTGCGCGCGGCGGATGCCGAACATCTGGATGCCGTACGAGCCCGACGCGTCCCGGCCGGTGAGGAGCCTGCCCCACTCCTGCGACCGCTCGGCGGCCGACTCCGCCTCCGCGAGATGGCCGTCGCAGAGGGCAAGCGCGGAGGCGTAGTGCTCTGCGACGTGAAGTCGGAACGGCTCGCCGGAACGCTCCAAGAGGGAGAAGAGGTCACGAAGCGCGTTGCGCGCGGCGGCGTGGTCGCACACGACGACATGGGTCGGTACGAGCCACGACACCGCCTCGGCCTCGAGCTCGACATCGCCGAGCTCGCGACCGATCTCACGGGACTCGAGGAGCATGCCCTCGACCTCTTCGTTCGTGCTGACGCCGCGCGACCAGTACGCGGCGGCAAGCGTCACGCCGAGGCTGAACCTGTCGCCAAGTCGCCGTGACATCGCGATCGACTCGTCGCGAGCCTGCGCTGCGCGGCTCCGGTCGCCGCGCTGTTCCAGTGCCCGCGCCAGACCGCCGAGCACTCGTGCACGCAGGCCCGAGTCGCGTTCACCGAGTGCCGCAGCGGCCTCCTCGAGCAGGTCGACCACGCCACTGTCGTGGATCGCAGGGCGCCAGCACGCCTCCTCGAAACCGCTCGCAGCGCGTGCCAAGAGCTCCGTGTCGCCGAGAACGCGCGCGAGCTCGGCCGTCGCCGAGAACGCATCCAGCGCCTTCGCGGCGGCGCCGGCGCGATGGCACGCGTCACCGAGCTGCAGCATCACGGCCGCGCGGTCGTGAGGATCGCGAACGCCGAGCCCGAGTGCTGTCTCGAGGCGCTCCTGGGCCTCCTCGTACGCGAGCGCGGCGATCGCGGACTCGGCCGCGAGGAGGTTGTACGAGACCGCGCGCTCGGCGCCGCCGACCGGGGCCGCCGCTGCAAAGTGGTGGGCGAGCGCTGCCAGCACTGCGCGGCTGTCGCCGCCGGAGTGGCCGCGCTCGAGTGCCTCCGCGACGCGGAGGTGAAGCTCGGCGCGCCGCGGCGCAGACGAGCGGTCGTCCACGGCTCGGCGGACCAGCTCGTGGGCGAACCGGTACGAGAGCCCAAGCCCCGGCTCCTCGACGAGCAGCCCGGCGCGGACCGCCTCCTCGAGCGACTCGACTAGGCTCGCCTCGTCGCCGCTCGCCGCGCGGCGCATCGTGTCCAGCTCGAAGTCTGCGCCCATCACCGCCCCGAGCTCGAGCACCTCGGTCGTCTCCGGCGAGAGGCGGGCGAGACGCTGGTCGACGACCTCGCGCACGGTCGTCGGGACGCCGAGCTCGCCCGTGGCGCGCGTGAGGCGCGCCCCGAGCGGGGTGGTCTGCACGGCGCCGGAGCCGACGAGCTCGCGCCACAGCTCCGTGACGAGAAACGCGTTGCCGCCGGTCAGGTCTTCGATC
Organism: Gaiella sp.; assembly: GCA_035698545.1. Lineage (GTDB taxonomy): Bacteria > Actinomycetota > Thermoleophilia > Gaiellales > Gaiellaceae > Gaiella. The sequence goes on from DASSBV010000258.1 coordinate 2,060, forward strand.
GCGCCGACGAGGCCGGGGGTCGGCTCGACCCCCGCCGAGAGCCTGACGAACTCTTCGATCTCGCTCTGCGTGAGGTTGTCGAGGCGAATCCGCACGACCCCCTCCGTCCGGTACACGTCGACGAGTGCCTCGGCCAGCTCCGCCTTGACCTCGGTCTCCGAATCCCGGAACGTCGCGACGAGCAGCATCCGCGTCTCGGCGCCCGAGCGCACGAGGTGGCGCATCAGCTGGAGGGTCGACGTGTCCGCCCAGTGCACGTCCTCGAGAACGAGCAGCAATGGACGCTCGGCGCTCACGCCGACCAGCAGGTCGGTCACCGCCGTGTGCAGGCGATGCCGCTCGGTGTCGGCGTCCGCGGCGACGCGCACGGGGAGCTCGGCGAGCCGGCCGGGAAGGTCGGGTAGCAGGCGGACGAGCTCACCGCCCCTCGGGCCGAGGCTCGCGCGGAGCGCTTCGGGCTCGACGTGGCGGACGAGGTGCTCGAGCGCGCTCGCAAACGGACCGTACGGGAAGCCGACGACCCCGTCGCAGTCGCCGTAGAGGTCGAGTGCGCCCTCGTCCGCGACCTCGCGCGCGAGCTCCCGCACGAGACGGCTCTTCCCCGATCCGGGCTCGCCCGCGACGAACGCGGCGCGCCTACCCTCCCCCGCCGAGCGGGGCACGAGGGCACGAAGGGTGGCACGCTCCTGCGCTCGGCCTGCGAAGGCGAACGCTGGCGAGAACCGGAGCGGGCCCGGAAGAGGGGCGCCGGTGCTCATCGGTGATCAATCTTGATCATTACGCAATCTTCGACCCGTTGGGAAATTGGGTCAGGCTCGGTCATGACAGGACGTGCGCTCCCTCCTAGCCTCGGGCGACCGAGATGGTTGACCGGAAATCAGCCCGAACCGGATGACGCCCCAGACACGGCGCCGGATCGACCCGATCGTCCACGACACGTACCACCAGTACGCGCCGTGGACGATCGTGCCGCCCGGCTTGGTCTGGGACGCCCCCGGACGTCACGCCAATTTCCGGTCAACCATCTAGAAACGACAGAGGAGGACGCATGAGCACGACCATCTCTCCGCTCGAGAGTGCCCGCGCGGCGCTGCCCGCGTTCGGCGACCGCCTGATCGGTCCCGACGACCCCCGCTACGACGAGGCGCGGACGCTCTTCAACGCGATGATCGACAAGCGGCCCGCGCTGATCGCGCGCTGCGAGACCGCCGAGGACGTCGCGGCCGCGATTCGCTTCGCCCGGGAGCAGGACCTCAAGATCGCCGTGCGCGCCGGGGCGCACAACGGGGCCGGCCTCGCGAGCGTCGACGACGGCCTCGTGATCGACCTGGAGCCGATGAAGTCGATCTCGGTCGACCCCGAGACGAAGACCGTTCGCGTCGGCGCCGGCGCCGTCTGGGGTGAGGTCGACGCCGCCACCGGACCGCACAACCTCGCCGTCCCGACCGGGATCATCTCGACGACCGGCGTCGCGGGCCTCACGCTCGGCGGCGGCCACGGGTACCTCGCCCGGCGTCACGGCCTGACGGTCGACAACCTGCTCTCCGCGAGGCTGGTGCTCGCGGACGGCTCGCAAGTCACCGCCAGCGCGGACGAGAACCCGGATCTGTTCTGGGCGATCCGAGGGGGCGGCGGGAACTTCGGCGTCGCGACGGAGTTCACGTTCCAGGCGCATTCGCTCGAGACAATCGTCGGGGGGCCGACCTTCTGGGCGATCGAGGACGCGGACGCGCTGCTCGCGGTGTACCGCGAGTGGCTGCCGACCGCCCCGCGGAACGTCACGGGGTTCTTCAACTTCCACACGATCCCGCCCGTCGCGGAGGCGTTCCCGGAGGAGCTCCACCTGCGCAAGGTGTGCGGCGTCGTCTGGTGCATCGACGCCTCGGACGAGGAGGCGGAGGCCGCGATGGCGCCGATGCTGTCGGTCGCCGAGCCGCTCCTGCACGGTGTCCAGCGAATGCCGATCGCGGCACTCAACGGCGCATTCGACGGCCTCTACGGCCCCGGCGACCAGTGGTACTGGCGCGGGGACTTCGTGCGGGAGATCCCCGACGAGGCAGTCGTGCTCAACCGCGAGTGGAACGAGCGCATGCCGGGCTTCAAGGCCGGGTCGCACCTCTACCCGGTCGACGGCGCCGTCAACGACGTCAAGACGGAGGACACGGCGTTCGCCTACCGCGACGCCACGTGGTCGCAGGTCTTCATCGGCTGCGATCCCGACCCGGCCAAGGTCGACGCGTTGCGCGACTGGACGCGGGGCTACTCCGAGGCGCTCAGGCCCTACGCGGCGGGCGCGGGCTACGTCAACTTCATGATGGACGACGAGGGCCAGGGCCGCGTGAAGGCGACGTACGGCTCGAACTACCCGCGCCTCCAGCAGGTCAAGAAAGAGTACGACCCGGAGAACGTCTTCCGCGTCAACCAGAACATCACTCCAGCGGCGTGAGGCTCGTTGCGGTGGGCCTGGCCCGGCCAGGCCCACCGCCTGGCGGCCGAGGGCGTGCCAGGCACGAAGCCACGTCCGCCTCGGACATGGCTTTTATGACGAGCGTCCGAGGCTAGCGGCCACGGTTTCATGCGGTTCGCCACGCGCGAGCGGCGGGTTCCGGCGAGAAAGGTGTCAGGCACGAAGCCACGATCGTTCTCGACGTGTCCGCTCGGGACGGCCGTAAGGAATCGGCGACTCGCGGGTTCTCCTCCCGAACGGCGGATGGTGCCGCCGGGGACATCGCTCGCGTCCTGTGCGCTCGCAGCGGCGGCGACCGCAGGCAGGCCCGTCCTCAGTCCTAATCCCCGGCCTCCGGCCCGACACGACCTACCGCATCGCAGTCCACGCCCGCGACGTGCAGGGCGACGTCGAGACCCGCGCCGGCACGTGCCCGACGTGGAAGGTGAAGGTCGCGGTCGACCTGCCGGACGTCGGTCTCTCCGCCGGGTTCGGCTGCAAGGCCGACTGCCTCGAGCGGGGGACATTGTCGAGCGACGCAAAGATTCCCGGCCGAGCCCGGCTCGAGCTGCGGGCCAAGGTTCCCGTGAAGATCCCGGCGCTCGGTCGGCTCCACCTAGTGGCTACGGCAGCGCGGGAGCCCAGAGCCGCGCTAGAGCCACGGCGCCCGTCAGCGCGAGCGCCGCGGCGGCGACGACGAGGAACGTCACCTCGGTGCGCTGCTTCGTCCGGCCGAGCCGGGAGCCGAGGTCGTCGTACGCCGAGGAGAGCGCTCCGGCCGACCGTGCCGCGAAGTACTCGCCCCCCGTCGTCTTCGCGATCGCGCGCAGCGTCTCGCGGTCGGGCGTCTGCGAGAAGCCGAACACGCCCGCCTGCTCGTTCGGGTTGTCGGTGCCGAGCGCGACCGTGTAGACCGGGATCCCCGCTCGCTTGGCCAGCGCAGCGCCCGCCTGTGGCTGGAGGACGCCTCGGAACTGGCGTCCGTCTGAGAGGAACAGGATCGTGACTCCGGGGACGGCCCCGGTGGACGGATCCTGCCTCCCACCGGCCTCGAGGAACGAGTCGCGAGCGAGCTCGACCGAGCGCGCGAGAGCGTCGCCGATGGCAGTGCCGCCACCGGACTGGAACGGATTGATCGCATCGATCGACTGGTGCAGGAGCGCGCGGTCGTGCGTGGGGACGGCCGCCACCGTCGTGTCGCCGGCGAAGGTGAGGAGACCGACGCGCAGCCGGTCGGGAACCCGGTCGAGGAACGTGCTCGCCGCTTCCTTCGCGGCCTCGAGGCGCGACGGGGCGATGTCGCCCGCGAGCATCGACCGCGACGTGTCGACCACGAGCACGACGGTGGCGTTCTCAACCGGCTCGACCCGGTTCACGTGCGGCCGCGCGAGCGCGACGCAGAGAAGCCCCAGCACCGCGAGGAGGAGCCCGCCGACGGCGAGGTCCCGGCGGCTCGAAAGACGCGGCGTGACGGCGCGCAGGACCTCGAGGTTCGTGAACCGGACCGCGTAACGCGTGCGGCGCCTGCGCACGAGCACGAAGCCGAGCACGAGCACCGGCAACACCGCGAGGGAGAGAAGCGCGAGCGGGCGGTCGAAGCTCAAGCGATCCGTTCGATCGTAGCGCCCTGGTGGCGGTCTCTCGCTCCGCGCCCAGGCATCTAGGCTGGCGCCGTGATCCTCGAGAACGGCGTGATCCGCACGATGGACCCCTCCCTCCCGACGAGCGCGGCGCTCGCGATCGCGGGGGACATGATCGCCGGCGGCGTCGGTGCCCACGAGCGCGCGTTGCCCACACCCGAGCGCGTCGATCTCCGTGGGCGCTGCGTTCTCCCGGCCTTCACCGACGCACACGTTCACTTCCCCACCTGGTCGCTCTCGCGCAGGGACGTGCAGCTGGACGGCGTCTCTTCTCTCGACGAGGCGCTTGCACGCGTCGGCGCGCATCCGCGTCACGGGACCTGGCTACGGGGGACCGGCTGGCGCGACGCACTGTGGGCCGAGCACCCCACCAGGGAGGCGCTCGACGCCGTGAGCGGGGAGACCCCGGCGGCGCTCTGGTCGAAGGACTACCACTCGCTCTGGCTCAACAGCGCGGCGCTGGCCAGAGCCGACGGAGACCTCGAGGTGCCGGGCGGCGTCGTCGAGCGGGACAGCAACGGCGAACCGACGGGAATCCTCCGAGAGGAGTCGGCGTGGCGGTTCCGCGAGCGGTTCGTCACGGTGACGGAGGACGAGTGGGTGGAGGCGACTCGCGAGGGAATCAAGGTCGCGAACGGTCGCGGCGTCGGGGCGATCCACGACAAGGACGGCTGGCTCGGCGCGAATGCGACCTTCGCGCGGATCCACGAGCGCGACGGTCTCAGCCTGCGCGTCTGGCAGTCGCTCCCGCACGAACGGGTTGAGGAGCTCGCGGAGCTGCGCCTCCGTTCCCGCCTCGGCGACGACTACCTGCGCCTCGGGTACCTGAAGGCGTTCATGGACGGCACGCTCGGCTCCCAGACCGCCTCGATGCTCGACGGGAGCGGCGTGGTGATCACGAGCGGCGAGGAGCTGGCCGAGATCGTCTGTGCCGCTGCCGCGGCCGGATGGCCCGTCGCCGTGCACGCCATCGGGGACCGCGCCAATCGCGAGGCGCTCGATGCGTTCGAGGCGACGCGCGACGTCTGGCAGCCACTCGGCCTGCGCCAGCGAATCGAGCACGCCCAGTGCCTCGACCCCGTCGATCTTCCCCGCTTCGCGCAGCTCGGCGTCGCCTGCTCGGTCCAGTTCAGCCATGCGCCGTCCGACCGCGACCTGGCCGAGCGGTTCTGGGGCGACCGGCTCGAGGGGACCTATTCGTTCCGCTCGCTCGTCTCCAGCGGCGCGGTCGTCGCGAACGGCTCGGACGCTCCGGTCGAGGAGCTCGATCCGCTCGCCGGGATCGCGGCGGGCGTGCGCCGGACGATCGACGAGCGGCCGGCGTGGCGGCCTGAGGAGTCGGTCACGGTCGAGCAGGCGCTCCACGCGACGACCGTCGCGCCGGCCTGGCTGGCGGGCGACGAGCGGCGTCGCGGGACCCTCTTGCCCGGCAGGCTCGCCGACCTCGTCGTGCTCGACCGCGACCCGCTGGCCTGTCAGCCGGACGAGCTCGGCGAGATCCAGGTGGTGGCGACGATGGTCGGCGGGCGTTGGGTGCACAACCCGCCGCCGTGGGATTGAGCGTCGTTCGGAAATCCGAACACCATCTCGCCGCGATGCTCCCTACACTTCGAGACATGGCCATGCAGGCCGAGTCGACCCGGACGATGCTTCCCATCCACCAGGCGGGGGAATGCTCGGTCGCCGCGGCGAGCGAGATCGTCGGCTCGAAATGGACGGTGTTGATCGTCCACGACCTCTCCGAGGGGCCGCGCCGGTTCACGGAGCTGGAGCACGCATGCGCCGGAATCAGCCCACGCACGCTCGCGGAGCGGCTGCGCTGGCTCGAGGCCGAGGGCATCGTCGTCCGCCGCAGCTATGCCGAGTCCCCGCCCCGCGTCGAGTACGAGCTGACGGGAAAAGGCGCCGCGCTCCAGCCGGTGATCGACGAGATGCGCAAGTTCGGGCACGAGTGGCTCGGGTGTGAGGTGCACTCCGACTGACGTCGGACTGCACCTGGACAACTTTCTAGCCGGAGCGGCGCAGCCGATCCGGCTCGCCCCAGAGGCGCACCAGCTCCACGGCGGTCGCGGCGGCCGCCGCCATGTCCTGCACTGAGGCCCACTCGCGCAGCGAGTGGTAGTCCTGTCCGCCGGTGAAGAGGTTCGGCGTCGGTAGCCCGCGCGCGGTGAGCCGTGCGCCGTCGGTGCCGCCGCGAATGATGCTGTGCACCGGCTCGACGCCGGCGCGGCGGATCGCGGTCTCGGCCGCGGCGACGATCTCCGGATGACGGTCGAGCGCGCCGCGCATGTTGCGGTACTGCTCCTCGACCTCTAGCTCGAACGACGCGTGCGGCTCCCGCGCGACCACCCGGGCGGCGAGCCGGCGCACCAGCTCGACGTGCTCGGCGAGCTTCGTGTCGTCGTGGTCTCGGGCGATGAGGACGAGCGTCGCCGACGAGGCGCTCCCCGTGATCCGGCCCGGGTGCACGAAGCCCTCGCGGCCCTCGGTCGTCTCCGGCGACAGCGTGTCGCGCGGCAGCGCCGCGACGACGTCGGCGAGCAGCTTGATCGCGTTGACGAGACGGCCTTTCGCCGTGCCCGGGTGGACTCCGACGCCCTTGATCGTGAGCCTGAGCTGGTCGGCCGAGAACGTCTCTATCTCGAGCTCACCGAGCCCCGACCCGTCGAACGTGTACGCGAAGTCCGCGCCGAACCGGTCGAGGTCGAAATGGTCGGTCCCCCGGCCGACCTCCTCGTCCACCGTGAAGCCGACGCGGACCTTCGCACGCGGCGACGCGTCGCGGGCGAGGTAGGCCACGGCGGCAACGATCTCCGCGACGCCGGCCTTGTCGTCGGCGCCGAGCAGCGTCGTGCCGTCGCTCGTGACGATGTCGTGGCCGACGCGCTCCGCGAGCTGTGGGAGCTCCGCCGGGTCGAGCACCTGCGCCGGGTCGCCGGCGAGACGGATAAGCCCACCGGCGTACGCGCGGTGGACGCTCGGCGTGACGCCTGTGCCGGGCGCGTCGGGCGACGTGTCGACGTGGGCGATCAGCCCGACGGTCGGCGCGTCCTCGACCGTGCCGGGCAGGGTCGCGAAGACATAGCCGTGCTCGGTCAGCTCGACATCCTCGAGCCCGATCCCGCGGAGCTCCTCGACGAGGA
>DASSBV010000259.1:0-13121 GCA_035698545.1 Gaiella sp.
CCCTTCCTTGCCCGAGAGGCCGTCGTCGGTCTCGTCCGTCTTGTAGCGGAGGACGAAGCCGTTCTCGGTGAGGTCGCTCGCGATCGCGTCGACGGTCGCGCGCATCCGGTCGTCCTGGGCGGGCAGGAAGCCGAAGATCGCCGCGAGCAGGACGGATGCGTCGAGCGAGTCGGTGTCGTAGTGCTGCTTGAGGACGCCCTGCTCGCTGACGCCGCGCTCGAGGATCTCGGTCTTGATCTCCTCCGCGGTCGCGCCCCACTGCGCCTGGAGGCCCGCGTCGCCACGCAGCTCGGCGAGCTTTGCCGCGCGGTCGAGCGCGACCCAGCACATCAGCTTCGACGAGACATAGTGCTGCGGCGCGCCCCGCGCCTCCCAGATCCCCTGGTCCGGGTTCTGCCACACCTTCGTCGCGCACTCGGCCTGTGTCTGGACGATCGGCCAGAGGCGCCGCGGTAGGCGCTCGCTCTTCCGCGTGTGCAGGAAGATCGAGTCGAGCACCGCGCCGAAGACGTCGTTCTGGCGCTGGTCGAAGGCGCCGTTTCCGATGCGCACCGGTCGTGCGCCGGCATACCCCGTGAGATGGTCGAGCGTCGACTCGGTCAGGTCTCGGCGCCCGTCGATCCCGTACATGATCTGGAGCGCCCCGTCCTCGTTCGGCTCGAGGTCCGCGACGAACTGCATGAACTCGTCCGCCTCCCAGTCGAGGTTGAGCCAGTGGAGCGCCTGGAGCGTGAACGTGGTGTCGCGCATCCACGTGTAGCGGTAGTCCCAGTTGCGCTCCCCGCCGGGCGTCTCGGGGAGCGACGTCGTCAGAGCCGCCACGGTCGCACCCGTCGGCATGTACGTCAGCCCCTTGATCGCGAGCGCCGAGCGCTGGATCGGCTCGCGCCAGCGGTGGTCGGGGATCCGCGCGCGTCCGAGCCAACCGCGCCAGAAGCGCCTCGTCGCGACGATCCGGGCCTCCGCCTCGTCGACGTCCCGTGGTGCCACGAGGCCCTCGGCCCAGGTGAGGCAGCAGTAGGCGCGCTCGCCGGGCTCGAGCACGTGCCGGCCGCGGACGCGGTTGCCCTCGATTCCCAGGAGGAGGTCGGAGCGGAGCCGCATCGGGACGCCGGCGCCGTTTGCGTCGGCGGCATGACGGTCGTCCCCGACGAGCGACCACTCCGCCGGCGTGCGCCCGTAGTCGAAGACCGGCTCGCAGACGAGCTCGACCTCGACGCGACCCTCGATGCATTTCACCGTGCGGACGAGCATGTGGTCGGCGTCGTCGTCGGCCGGAGGACGGGTGTGAGGCGTGATCTCGTCCTCTCCCGAGTACGGCCCCATCGTCAGCGCGTCGCGCACCTCGATCCAGCCCTGGGGCGTCTTCCACGTCGTGAGCAGGACGTTCGTCCCCGGCTCGTACACGCGCGCGGCCGGATGGTTGATCCCGTACGGCGCGAGTCGGAAGAACCCGGCCTGCCGGTCGAGCAGGCTCCCGAAGAGGCTCGCGGAGTCGAAGGCGGGGGCGCAGAGCCAATCGATCGCCCCGTCGGCCGCGACGAGCGCGCCGGTGTGGCAGTTCGAGAGGAACGCGTAGTCCGCGATCGGGGGGAACGGCGACGGGGCGGCGGCGCTGTGCTGTGCTCCGACGCCGGCAAAGCCGGCACCTACGCGGTCTTGCGGCTCCGTCGGGCCTACGCCGCCGCGCTGTGACACTTCGGGCGCGCTGGCGCCCGCAAGCTGCTCGTCGTTCATGCCTCGATCCAGGGCCCGTGCCAGCGGCCGTGGCCCTTGACGAGCGCGTCGGCCTCCTTCGGCCCCCAGGTGCCGCGCGCATACGCGTGGACGGGCGGCGGCGCGTCGAGCAACGGCTGCACGATCCGCCACTGCTCCTCGACGCCGTCCTGTCGCGTGAAGCGCGTGCTGTCGCCGACGATCGCAGCGTGCAGCAGCACCTCGTAGGGCGTCGGTCCCTCGCCGCCCTCCTCCTCGAACTCCATGTCGAGCTCGATCGGCGCGAGGCCGCTGGCATCGGCGCGGCGCGCGCCGACGATGAGCCTGATCCCGGTGGAGGGATCGAGCCTGACGACGATCTGATTCGGCTCGGGCGAGGCGATCCCGAAGCCGAGCCTGGGCGGATGCTTGAACACGATCCTGACCTCGGTCTGCGTGGCGGTGAGGCACTTGCCGGTGCGGATGAAGAACGGCACGCCTGCCCAGCGCCAGTTCTGGATCTCGAGCCGCAGCGCCGCGTACGTCTCGGTCGTCGATCCGTCGGCGACCCCGTCGACGGAGAGATAGCCGTCGTACTGGCCGCGGACGTAGTGCGCCGGGTCTGCCTCCTTGACTGACTTGAACAGTGCGACCTTCGCGTCCTTGAGCGTCTCGGGCTCCCCGCGGGACGGCGCCTCCATCGCGGTCGCTGCAACGACCTGCATGAGATGGTTGACGACGACGTCCCGGAGCGCGCCGACCGGGTCGTAGAAGTGCCCGCGGTCCTCCACGCCGAAGTCCTCGGTCATCGTGATCTGGACGGACTCGATGTGATCGCGGCTCCAGACCGGCTCGAAGACGGTGTTCCCGAACCTGAGCGCGAGGATCTCCTCGAGGCCCATCTTCCCGAGGTAGTGGTCGATCCGGAGGAGTTGCGACTCGTCGATCGACTGGTGCAGCTCCTTGGCGAGCGCGCGGGCGGAGGCCAGGTCGTGGCCGAACGGCTTCTCGACGACGACGCGAGCGGTCTTCGTCAGGTCCGCTCCGGCGAGACCCGCGACGACCCGGCCGAAGAGGAACGGCGGGATCTCGAGGTAGAAGACGGGCGTCTTCGCGTCGCCGATCGCCTTGCCGACCCGACCGTACGTCGCGTCGTCCCCGAAGTCGCCCTGGACGTACGAGAAGCGCTTCGCGAGCCGCTCGAACACCGCCTCGTCGAGCTGCTCGCCGGTGCCGACGATCGAGTCGCGAGCGCGCTCGACGAGCTGGTCGACCGACCAGTCGTCGACCGCCACGCCGACGATCGGGCAGTCGAGCAGGCCACGCTGCTCGAGGCGGTAGAGCGAGCGGAACGTCATCACCTTCGCGAGGTCGCCGGAAATCCCGAAGACGACGAGCACATCTGCCTTGCGCGGTTGGTCGGTCATGGCGCGAGGCTAACGCGTCCCGTGCCTAGGGCGCTCACCCACATCGGATGAATCCGGCGTGATCGTCAGCGCGACGCCTTGCCTTCTAGTCGTCCTAGTCGTCCGCCCGCACGGTGATCCGGCCGGGGCGCTCGTGCGACATGCCGCTCCACGTCCAGTCCACGACCGCCTTCGCCCGGTCCTCGCCGGTCGACAGCAACGCGAGATGGACGGCGCCCCACGCGAGAAACGCGGTCCGTCCCTTCAGCGTGCGGCCGTGCTTGAACTGCACCACCCCTGCGCCGCGGCCGATCATCGCCATCGTGCCCTTGTCCGTGTAGACGAACGGTTCCGTCCCCTTGCCCTCGACGAGGCGCGCGATGTTCTCCCCGGCGTGCTCCCCTGCCTGCAACGCGACCGAGCCGAGCTGGGGCAGCACCTCGTCCGTGCCGGTGTCGGTGATCCAGCCGATGTCGCCCACGACGAACACCTCGGGATGGCCGGCGAGGTGGAGCTCGCCCTCGACGGGCACGCGGTGCCCGCGCTGTAACTCGACCCCCAGCGCCGCGCCGAGTGGGTGCGCCGCGAGACCCGCGCCCCACACGAGCGTGTGCGCCTCGATCGCGCGGCCAGACTTCAGCGTCACTCGTGTGGGCGTGACTGCGGTGACGAGGTCGCCGAGCACCACCTCGACGTCCTTCTTCTCGAGCACCTCCTTCGCATAGCGGCGGATCTCGGGCTTGAACATCGTGAAGAGGTCGTCTCCCGCCTCGACGAGGATCAGCCGGGCCTCCTCCTGCGGCAGGCTCGGGAAGTCCTGCGCGAAGTTGGTGCGGTACAGCTCCGCGAGCGCGCCAACGGTCTCGACGCCGGTCGGGCCGCCGCCCACCACCACGACGTTGAGGGCGCCGTCGGCAACGAGGGAGGGGTCGCGGTCGGCGTCCTCCCACTTCTGCAGGACGTGCTCCTTCAGGCGCACGGCGTCCGCGAGGGTGTACATCGGGAAGGCGTGCTCGTCGGCGCCATCGGTGCCGAAGAACTCGACCTCAGCGCCCAGCGCGAGGACGAGGTAGTCGTAGCGGACGGGCGCCATCCGGTCGAGCTCCACCTCGCGACGCTCGAGGTCGATCCCGGTCGCCGCCGCCTGGTGGACCGAGACGTTGGGCTGGTCGTGGAAGAGGTCGCGGACAGCGTGGCCGACGGCGGAGGGCTCGAGCAGGTCGGTCGCCAGCTGGTAGAGGAGCGGCTGGAAGGTGTGGTAGTCGTGCTTGTCGACGAGCACGACCTCGACGTCCGCGTCCTTCAGCGCGCGCGCCGCGCCGATCCCGCCGAAGCCCGCACCGAGCACGAGCACGACCGGACGGCCCGTCCGCTCGGCCGTCGCGCTCACGCTGCCGCTCCTCTCTGGGACCCGCTGCCATCACCGGGGTCGACCGTCTCGAGCGCCGCGCCGACGTCGTAGCCGATCGCCAGGCCGAGGTTCGGCGCCGCGGAGACGACGCGAGGGATGCCGACCACGGGCATCACCACAATCAGGCTGCCGACCAGGTCCTCGTACGTCGCTCCCGCCTCGAGCGCCTCCTCGGCGACGCTCATGTAGGACGGCGGCGCAGCATCGACGGCCACGAGCGCTCCGATCTGCACGAGCGCGCGCATTCGCGCATCGAGCCCCGACTCGGAACACGAGGTCTCGCGGGCCATTAGCGCCTCGACGTACCGATCGTCGCGAAGCGCGAGCCTGCGCAGTGTGGTCTTGTAGTCGAGCACGGCGTCGTGCTGCCATCCAACGCCCGACCCGCATCGCGACGCATCATCCGGACGGGGTGAACTCCGCCCGCGGCGAGGCGGCATCGACGAGCCCGAGCTCACGCGCACGCGTGATCGCCTCGCTTCGGCTCGACGCGTCGAGCTTCCGGTACACGGAGATCGCCTGGGTCTTGACGGTGTTGCGGGACACGTAGAGCTCCGCGGCTATCTCCCGAAAGGAGAGATGTGTCGTCAGCAGCGGCAGGAGCCGCAGCTCCGCCGTGGTGAGGCCCGACTGCTTGCCGTCGCGCCGTCCTGCGAGCGCACGGATCTGGTCAGCCAGGCCGTCGGCCTGCCGCGCGAGGTCGCCGAGGCGCCGCCGTCCGAGCACCTCGAACGCAACCTCGAGCCGTCTGTCGGCCGCGTCGGCGTCGGCGACCGCAAGCTCCACTCGGGCGAGCTCCAGCAGCGTCTGCACGGCGTGCCATGGCAGCGCGTGCGTGAGCTGCGGCACGAGCGCGTCGGCGCGCTCGCGCGCGAGGCGCGCCGACTCGGTCTCCCCTCGACGCAGGTGGAACCTCGCGGCGACGGCGAAGGCGAGCGCGCTGGACGGATCCGCGTGCAGCTGCCGCTCGTCGACCCGTTCGCATGCCTGGAGCGCACGTTGGCGGGCTTGCGACTCGTCGCCGGACGCCGAGGCGACCAGGGCGAGCTCGGCGAGCGCCCAGGCCTCGATCTCCGTCGCGCCGGCGCTCTCGGCTGCCTCGCTCGCATCGGCGAGCGTCTCCTCCGCCGAGGCGACCTTGCCGAGCAGCAGCTCGGCGACGCCACGAAGGAGGAGGGCGACGGGCTGCCAGTGGCTCGCCGGCCCGAGCTCCGAGACAGCGGTCTGCGCGTCGGCCAGCATCCGCTCGACGCCGTGCTCGCACCGCGCCGCGCCGAGGAGGGCGAGCACGGCCGCCTGGGAACCGCCGGCCGCCACGACCGCGTTCCGCCACCGACGGGCGTCGGCGGACCGCCCCTGCACGAGGTGCGCCCACGTGCCGAGCGCGGCAGTCTTCGGGTGCGAGCGGAGGAGCTCGGGCCGGTCGAACCACGCGAGCCACCGCTCCCCGGTTACCGACCGAGCAGTCGAAGCGGTGAGACCGCCCACGGCCACGAGACGGGCCACGTGGTCGAGGTCCCCACCCGCATAGGCGTGCTCGGCGGCGGTCGCGAGCTCGCCGTTCGACTCCCACCAGGCCGCGGCGCGCCGGTCGAGGTCGGGGATCAGGCTCCGCTCGCCCCGACGGAGCTCACCTAGGAGGTACTCGCGGAACGCCCGATGGCACCGGTACCACCGTCGCTCGCGGTCCAGCGGCATGACGAAGTGGTTCGAGCGCGCGAGCGACTCGAGCCGAGCGGCCGAGTTGTCTGTTTCGAGCACGTGGTCGCAGAGCGAGCCCGATAGGCGCTCCAACACCGCAGTTCGCGTCAGGAACCGCAGGTTCGCGCTCGACAGGTGCGAGACGCACTCGAAATCGAAGTAGTCGGCGACGAACCGGTCTTCCCCGCTGCCCACCGCGACTGCGCCCTCGCGGAGCGCGAGAGCGGCGAGGTACGTCCCGGCGGCCCAGCCCTCCATCCGCTCCCGGAGGACCAGCTGGCCGGCCGCGCCGAGCGCAACCCCGACCTCGCGGAGCAGAAGCTCTTGCTCCCGGCGGCTGAGCGCGAGGTCGTCGGCGCCGAGCTCGAACAGCCGTCCGGCCGCCCGTGCGCGCGCCACGGCGACCCGCAGCGATCGTCCCGAGAGCGCGAGCGTCGATCCCTCGGGCACCTGCCCGGCGAGTGCCCGGACGACCGCGAGCGACGCCCGCGAGCGAAGAACGTGCGTGTCGTCGAGGACGAGGACGAACGGCCGCTCCGCTTCGCGCACGGTCGCCGAGAGCGCCTCGGGAGGCAGCTGCCGCACCGCGAAGCCGAGCCGTCGCAAGAGGACGTCCGGATCGTTGTCTCCCTCGTCGAGCCGGAGCCAGGCGAACGGGCGGACGTCCCGTGTGGCCCACTGCGCGAGAAGCGTCGTCTTCCCATAGCCGGCAGGTGCGCGGACGACGACGAGCGGCGCGCCCGACGCCCGAAGGCGGTTGACGAGGGCCGTGCGCACGATGCTCGCGGCGCGGATCTCCGGCGCGCTCGGGTCGGCGTCGAACGCGTCGCGCACGGGCGGGGCCTCCGTCGTCGGTGTCTCGCGAGCGGGCACGTCGAGTCGCTCCTCCGGTGATCGCAGTCCGACCCCTCGCCTGCGCCCCGCCTTGGAACTCCAGTCAAGCGCAGTCGCTGGGGTCTGCACAAGGGAGAACCCGCGGGTCGCACATCGCCCAACCCGGGTGACACGGCCGCACCAGCCGTGGGAGAGAATGCCGCCATGGCCACGACCCCGGCTGCCCCGGCACGAGCAGGCCTCGTCCTCGTCTCGCTGATCCTCGTCGCCGCGGTGGCGAACCTGAATCTCTCGGTCGCGAACGTCGCCCTACCCGACATCGCAGAGGACTTCGACTCGGGCCAGGTGATGCTGAACCTCGTCGCCGTCGGGTATTCCCTAGGTCTCGCCGCCTCGGTCCTCTACCTCGGCGCGATCGGCGACCGCTACGGACGGAAGCTGCTGCTCGTCCTCGGGACCGTGCTCGCAGTCCCGATGTCCCTCCTGGCCGCCTATGCGCCCTCGGACGAGATCCTCTTCGTCGCCCGGGTCGGCGGCGGGCTGGCGGCCGGGATGGCGTTCCCGACCACGCTCGCGCTGATCACCGCGCTCTGGTCGGGGCCCGGGCGGATCAAGGCGATAGCGCTCTGGTCGGCGATCGGCGGCGCGATCGCGGCGCTCGGCCCGCTCGTCTCGGGCGCATTGCTCGAGCATTTCTGGTGGGGCTCGGTATTCCTCGTGACCCTGCCGCTCGCCGGGGTCGCGCTGCTCCTGGCGATCGTCTTCGTGCCGAGCCACGTCAACGAGGGAACCGAGCCGGTCGACAACCTCGGCGGAATCCTCTCCGTGGTGCTGGTCGGGGCGCTGATCCTCGCGATCAACTTCGCCCCGGTGCCGAACGAGGGTGCGCTCGTCGCCGGTCTGGCGCTCGTCACGGTCGCGGCCGTCGTCGGCTTCTACCTCCGTCAACGCCGCGCGGAGAACCCTCTCTACGACCTCGATGTCGCGGGGCGCCGGATCTTCTGGGTTGCCGCTTGCGCGGGGATCATCGTGTTCGGCTCCTTGATGGGGGCAGCGTTCATCAGCCAGCAGTACCTCCAGAACGTGCTCGGCTACTCGACGCTCGAGGCGGGCAGCGCGATCCTCCCTGCCGCGCTCGTGATGGTTGTCGTGGCGCCGCGCTCCGCGAAGCTCGTCGAGGCGCGGGGCGCGCGGTTCACGCTGCTCTGCGGCTACGTCTTCCTCCTGCTCGCCTTCCTGACGATGCTCGTGCTCTGGAAGGAGGACAGCTCGTACTGGGAGGTCGCAACCGCCTACATCTTCATCGGGGCCGGCGTGGGCCTCGCCGGCACGCCGGCCTCGCATTCGCTGACGGGCTCCGTCCCCGTCACCCGCGCGGGGATGGCGTCGGGCACCGCCGATCTCCAGCGCGATCTCGGCGGGGCGATCATGCAGTCGATTTTCGGCGCCCTGCTGACCGCCGGGTATGCAAAGGCGGCCTCCACGGCGATCGCCGCGTCGGGGGCGAACGTCACCGACGCGACTCAGAGCGAGCTGACGAAATCCTTCGCGGGCGCCGCAGACGTGGCGAAGCAATACCCCCAGCACGCCGACGCGATCATCGCCGGCGCGAAGACGTCCTTCCTCCAGGGCGACCAGTGGGCCTACACCGCGGGTCTCGTTGCCGTCGTGTTCGGTGCCGTGCTCGTGTTCTTCCTCTTCCCAAAACGCGAAGGCGAACGCCGCCTCCTCGAGGAGTACCACGCACAGGACACCGCCCCCGCAGCGCCGTCGCCCCCGGGCCCGGAGAGCCCGGGGGCAGCGGTTCCAATCTAGGCCGAGACCGGCCCCGGCCGGGACTCGGGCTGGGCGTCCGCCTCGACGTCGAAGCGAGGCAGCCACTGGAGCCACGAGGGCAGGTACCAGTTCCACTCCCCGAGGAGCTTCATCGTCGCGGGCAGCAGCACTGCCCGGACGATCGTGGCGTCGATCAGGATCGCGGCCGAGAGCCCCACGCCGAACTGCTTGAAGAACGGCCAGGAGAGCGTCGCGAAGACCGCGAAGACGGCGACCATCACGATCGCAGCGCTCGTGACGACTCCGGCGGTGGACTTGATCCCGTGCGCAACCGCCTCGTCCATGCTCTTGCCGCGGTCGAACGTCTCCCGGATCCGGCTCAGGATGAACACGTGGTAGTCCATCGAGAGTCCGAACAGGATCACGAAGAGGAGCAGCGGCACCACGGCGCTGATCCCAACGTTGGAGCTGTCGCCGAGCAGGCCTCTGCCGACGCCGTGCTGGAACACGAGGACGAGCACCCCGTAGGCGGCGGCGACCGAGAGCAGGTTGAGCACGATCGCCTTGAGCGCGACCACGATCGAGCGGAACGCGACGAGCATCAGGACGAAGGCGAAGAGGAGGACGAACGCAACGACGGGCGGCAGGTTCGACCTCAGTGCGTCCGCCTGGTCTCTCCACTCGGCCGTCTGCCCGGTGACGCCGGCCTGCGTGTCGGGAAGCGCCCCGACCGTCTCGGGGACGACAACGTTCCGCAGCATGCGGAAGGCGGCGTTCGAGGCGGCATCGGTGCCGTTGCCCGCGATGGGGACAGTGATATTCGCGACCGTGCCGTCGTCGTTCACGTCGACGGTGATCGGCTCGAACGCGCGACCGCTCGCCAGAGCCCGCCGCTCGAGCTGAGCAATCGCCCGCTGCATCGCCGGCGTTCGCACGTCACGTGCCTCGACGACCACGTTCGCCGGCAGTGCGGAGCCCGGGAACGCCTGCTGCATCCGGTCGTACGCCTTCATGACCGCGAGTCCCTTCGGGAACGACTCCGGTCCGTCGGCGGCGAGCTTCAACTGCAGCGCGGGAGCGGCGAGAGCGAGCAGAACGGCTGTCGCCGCCGCGGCCGAGAGCACGGGCCGGCGCAGGACGCGGTCGACGATCGCGCCCCACATCCGCCCCTCGCCGTCGTCGCGGCGCAGGCGTCCGACGAGCGGGACACGGCCACGCTCGACCTTGTCACCAAGCCGTGAGAGGACGGCGGGAAGCACGGTCAGCGACCCGAGCACCGCCACGGCGACGACGAGGATCGTGGCCAATGCGAGCGAGGAGAACGTCGCGTCGCCGGTCAGGAACATGCCCGCCATCGCGACCATCACGGTCAGGCCGGAGACGAGCACCGAGCGGCCGGAGGTCGCGGCGGCGATCTCGAGCGACGCCTGCTCGCTGCGGCCGGCGGCCCGTTCTTGGCGGGTGCGCTTCAAGTAGAACATCGAGTAGTCGACGCCGACCGCGAGGCCGATCAGGAGCACCATCGCCGGTGCCTGCATCGCGACGGGAAGGACGACGCTCGACAGTGCGACGAGCCCGAAGGTCGCGAAGACGGCCGTCAACGCGAGCAGGAGCGGAATGCCTGCCGCGACGAGCGAGCCGAACGTGAGCACGAGGACTATCAGCGTGATCGGGAGCGAGAGCGTCCCGGCCTTGCCGAGGTCGTCGTCGTAGGCCGTCACGACGCCCTGCTCGGCGCTCGCGTCGCCGAACTCGCCGATGGTGAAGCCCGCATGAGCGCTCTGCGCGGCGGAGACGGCGGCGAGGACCGGGTCGATCTTGTCGACTGCGTCCTCCTTCGCGCCGCGGATGCGGAACTCGACGAGCGCGGCGCGCCCGTCCTTCGAGATCTGGCCGGCGTTCCCAGGGGCGAGCGGTGAGCGGACGTCGCGGACGTCGGCGATCGTCGAGACACGTGCGACGACGTCCGTGATCGCCGCATCGAACACGGCCGTGCCGACACGGTGCGATGGACTCTGGATCAGGACGTGCTCGTTCGCAGGCTGCTCGAAGCCGTCTTCGAGGATCTTGTCCATGCGGCCGGACTCGCCGGGCCCTTGGGAGCTCTCGATGTTCCTCGTGCCGACAGCGCCGCCGAGCCCGAACGCAACGAGAACGAAGGCAAGCCAGCCGAAGGTCGCGGTTTTCCAGTGGTGGGCGCTCCAGCGGCCCATGCGGGCCGCAATGTTGCGATCGGTGTGCCTGGTACCGGACATGCTCGTTCCTCCTTGCGATCCGAACCCCGTGACCGCGACGCTAGGAGGGCGAACCCGCGGCGCCATCGTCGACGAGTACTGACTCGCGTGCGACCCGCCGACGATTCGGACTCCTCCGCGCCGACGATCGGGCTCCTACTCAGGGAGGAGGCGACGCCCGAAGGCGTGGAGTACCTTCAGCGCGTGAGCCGACTCGAGGATCTCGCGAGGAAGTACTGGGTCGACGCGCTGATCGCGCTCCTGGCCGTCGCGGGGGCGCTCGAGCTCGTCGTCGCACGCAACTCGCAGAGCGACCCGCCGACAGACCTGTGGCTCTCCATCCTGCTACTGGCGGTGCTCGTCGCGCCGATCTTCGCCCGCCGGCGGTTCCCGTTCGGGGGGCCACTGGCCTACTGGGTGCTGGCCGCTGCGATCACGTACTACGACGGACAGCTGATCCCGTTCGTCGGCAGCCTCGGCGTGGTCGGGCTTGCCACCGCCTTCATGCTCGGGAACCTGCGGAACGGCCTGAAGGCGGGCCTCGGCCTCGCGATCGTGACCGCCGGCATCGTCATCGTCGTCTACAACATCCCCGGGTCGACGACGACCAGCAACTTCGTCTTCATCACTCTGCGGTTCGTCGTTGCCTGGCTCGCCGGCTATGCGCTGCGTGAGCGTGCCGAGCAGGCCGAGGCGGCCGAAGAGCGGGCGATCCGGGCCGAGCGCGAGCGCGAGGCGGCGGCGCGCGTTGCGGTCGCCGAGGAGCGCGCGCGGATCGCCCGCGAGCTCCACGACGTCGTCGCCCACGCCGTCAGCGTGATGGTGCTCCAGGTCGGCGCGGTCAGGCACAAGCTCCCGGACGAGCTCGCGGCGGACCGCGATGCGCTCACCGGTGTGGAGCGCGCCGGACGCATGGCGCTGACCGAGATGCGGCGCCTGCTGTCCGCGATGCGGCGCGACGGCGAGGAAGCGGAGCTCGTGCCGCAGCCCGGGCTCGACGGCCTCGACTCGCTGCTGGCGGAGATCGGTCGCGCCGGGCTTCCCGTCGAGCTGCACGTCGAGGGTCAGCCGTTCCCGCTTCCCCGCGGGATCGATCTCTCCGCGTACCGGATCGTCCAGGAGGGCCTGACCAACGTGCTGAAGCACGCGCAGGCCAGCGATGCGGACGTGATCGTCCGCTATCGGCCCGACGAGCTTGGCATCGAGGTACGCGACAACGGCCAGGGCCGCACGTCGAGCGACGGCCGCGGGCACGGGCTCGTCGGCGTCCGCGAACGCGTCAAGATCTACGGTGGTCAGATGAGCGCGGGGACGTCCGAGGACGGCGGGTTCGTGCTCACCACACGCCTTCCTCTCGGCGGCGAGGGCTCGTGACCATCCGTGTGCTCGTCGCCGACGACCAGTCGATGGTTCGGGCCGGGTTCCGAATGCTGCTGTCCGACGAGGAGGACATCGACGTCGTGGCCGAGGCGAGCAATGGGCTCGAGGCGATAGAGAAGGCGGGCCGGTTCGACCCGGACGTCGTCCTCATGGACATCCGCATGCCTGAGCTCGACGGGCTCGAGGCGACGCGCCGGATCCTCGCGATCGACGGCACGACTCGAATCCTCGTCCTGACGACGTTCGATCTCGACGAGTACGTCTACGAGGCGCTGCGCGCCGGCGCGAGCGGCTTCGTGCTCAAGGACGACCCGCCCGAGCAGCTGCTCGCGGCGATCCACACCGTCGCCGCCGGCGATGCGCTCCTCTCGCCCACCGTCACAAAGCGCGTCATCGAGCGGTTCATACGACTCCCGCGTCCGGCACCACCCAAGGAGCTCGACGAGCTCAGTGCCCGCGAGCGCGACGTCCTGCGCCTCGTTGCCCGCGGCCTGTCGAACGCGGAGATCGGACACGAGCTCTACATCAGCGAGACGACCGTGAAGACGCACGTCACGCACGTCCTCCAGAAGCTCAACCTCCGCGACCGTGTGCAGGCGGTCGTGCTCGCGCACCAGGCAGGGCTCTTCGAGACGGAGTGACCGGCGGGGGGCGTCATGCCACCAGCGCCTCGCTCGCCGCGAC
>DASSBV010000260.1:0-8066 GCA_035698545.1 Gaiella sp.
GCTCGCAAGCTACCGGGGGTCGTAGGCCAGGTTCTGCCGAAGCCAGCGCTCCGCCGAGGCGAGCTCCTCGCCCTTGCGCGCGGCGTAGTCCTCGACCTGGTCGCGTCCGACCCGCCCGATCGAGAAGTACCGCGCCGACGGGTGGCCAAGGTAGATGCCGCTGACGCTCGCACCCGGCGTCGTGGCGAACGACTCCGTCAGCTCGAGCCCCGCGTCGCCCGCACCGAGGAGGGCGAAGAGCGCGCCCTTCTCCGAGTGGTCCGGACAGGCGGGATAGCCGAATGCCGGTCGGATTCCCCGGAAACGCTCGGCCACGAGGTCGCCGGAACCAAGACGCTCATCCGGGGCATACCACGCACGGCGCGACTGCTCGTGCAGCCATTCGGCGAACGCCTCGGCCAGCCTGTCGGCGAGCGCCTTCGCCATGATCGCGTTGTAGTCGTCCGAAGCGCGCTCGAAGGAGGCCGCGAGCTCGTCGGCGCCCTGGATTCCGACCGCGAAGGCGCCCATGTGGTCCTCGAGGCCCGTCTCTACGGGTGCGACGAAGTCGGCGAGCGAGCGGTTCGGGCGCGAGTCGTCGTGCGCCGCCTGCTGACGGAGCATCGGGAAGCGCACGTCGCCGGTTCCGTTGCGCACCACGATGTCGTCGCCCTCGGCCGCGGCGGCCCAGAAGCCGTGCACACCGCGCGCGACGAAGAGCTGCTCCGCGACGATCCGGTCGAGCAGCGCGTTCGCGGCGTCGAACAGCTCGCGAGCAGCCTCGCCCTTCTTCGGGTCGTCGAGGATCGCCGGGTACCGCCCCTTCAGCTCCCAGACGTGGAAGAAGAAGGTCCAGTCGATGTACCCGCGGAGCTCGTCGAGCGCGGGCTCCACGAGCCGCGTGCCCGTGAACGTGGGCGCCGCGAGGTCGTCGGCGCGCCAGGCGATCGGTGTTCGGCGCTCGCGCGCGGCTCGCAGCGGCAGCAGCGGCTTGCGCTCCCGCTCGGCGTGCAGCGCGCGTAGCCGATCCTGCTCGGAGCGGTTCTCCGTGTCGAGCGCGCTCCTGCGTTCGGGGTCGAGCAGTGCGCTGACGACGCCGATCACGCGCGAGGCGTCGAGCACGTGCACGGTCGGCTGCGGGTACTCGGGAGCGATCCGCACAGCTGTGTGCTGCCGCGAGGTCGTCGCGCCCCCGATCAGGAGCGGCAACTCGAGCCCACGCCGCTCCATCTCCTTTGCGACCACGACCATCTCGTCGAGCGACGGCGTGATCAGCCCGGAGAGACCGACGACGTCGCAGCCCTGCTCGACCGCGGTGTCGAGGATCGTCTCGGCGGGCACCATCACGCCCAGGTCGAGCACCTCATAGTTGTTGCAGCCGAGCACGACGCCGACGATGTTCTTCCCGATGTCGTGGACGTCGCCCCTCACGGTGGCCAGCACGACCCGCCCGGCCGTGCGGTCGTCCCCCTCCTTCTCGTCCTCCATGAACGGCTCGAGGTAGGCGACGGCGCGCTTCATCGCGCGTGCGCTCTTGACGACCTGCGGGAGGAACATCCGGCCCGAGCCGAAGAGGTCGCCGACGACGCGCATGCCGTCCATCAGCGGCCCCTCGATCACGTCGAGCGGGCGGGCGGCGTCGCGACGCACCTCCTCGACGTCCTCCTCGATGAAGTCGACCACCCCATGCACGAGCGCATGCTCGAGCCGCTTCTCGACCGGGGCGTCGCGCCAGGAGAGGTCCTCCTCGCGGCGTGTCGTCTCTCCCGCGTAGCGGCCGGCAAGCTCGACGAGTCGCTCCGTCGCGTCGGGGCGGCGATTGAAGATGACGTCCTCGACGCGCTCGAGGAGCTCCGGCTCGATGTCCTCGTAGACCATCAGTAGACCGGCGTTGACGATCCCCATGTCGAGCCCGGCTCGGATCGCGTGGTACAGGAACGCAGCGTGCATCGCCTCGCGGACGTGCTGGTTTCCGCGGAAGGCGAACGAGAGGTTCGAGATGCCGCCGCTCGTTCTTGCGCCGGGGCAGCGCTCCTTGATCTGCGCCAGCGACTCGATGAACGCCTTGGCGAACTCGTTGTGCTCCTCGATGCCCGTCGCGACGGCGAGGACGTTCGGGTCGAAGACGATGTCCTCCGGGGCGAACCCGGCCTCGTCGACGAGGAGCCTGTAGGCGCGCGCGCAGATCTCGACCTTGCGCTCGACCGTGTCCGCCTGTCCCTGCTCGTCGAACGCCATCACGACGACACCGGCGCCGTAGCTGCGGACGCGCCGCGCGTGCTCCAGGAATGGCTCCTCGCCCTCCTTCAACGAGAGCGAGTTCACGATGCCCTTTCCCTGAAGGCACTTCAGACCCGCCTCGAGCACCGACCACCGCGAGCTGTCGACCATGACCGGCAGCCGGGCGGCCTCGGGCTCGGTGGCGACGAGGTTGAGGAAGCGGGTCATCGCCTGTTCGCTGTCGAGCAGGTCGGCGTCCATGTTCACGTCGAGCGCATTCGCGCCGCTCCGCACCTGCTCGATTGCGATCTCCACGGCCGCCTCGAGGTCGCCGGACTCGACGAGCGAGCGGAACCGCGCAGAGCCCGTGACGTTCGTCCGCTCGCCGATCATCACGAATCCCGTGTCGGGACCGAGCTCGAATGGCTCGAGCCCACTCCAGCGGGTCGCGGGGACGTGCTTCGGAACGGTGCGGGCCGGGATCGCCTCCACGGCGGCGGCGATCTGCCGGACGTGCTCGGGCGTCGTCCCGCAGCAGCCGCCAACCACGTTGACGAGCCCGTCCTCGGCGAACGCGCGCAGGTAGCGGCTCGTGTCGGCGGGCTCCTCGTCGTGCTCGCCCATGGCGTTCGGCAAACCTGCGTTCGGATAGCAGGAGACGTACGTGTCGGCGACACGCGCGAGCCCCTCGAGGAACGGGCGCATCTCCGTCGCGCCGAGCGAGCAGTTCACGCCGGCGATCAGCGGACGCGCATGCTCGACCGACACCCAGAACGCCTCGGCCGTCTGGCCGGACAGGTTGCGGCCGCTCTTGTCGATCGCCGTGAACGAGAGCCAGAGTGGCAGCTCGGGCGCGACCTCCCGTGCAGCGACGATCGCCGCCTTCGCGTTCAGCGTGTCGAAGATCGTCTCGACGAGCAGCAGGTCGACGCCACCCTCCGCGAGCGCCGCGACCTGCTCGGCGTACGTTTCGCGAACCTGGTCGAACGTCACCGACCGGAAAGCGGCGTCATCGACCTTGGGCGACACGGAGAGCGACACGTTGAGGGGGCCGATCGCACCCGCCACGAACCGAGGCTGCTCCGGCGTCCGTCTCGTCCATTGGTCCGCGGCGGCGCGCGCGAGCCGCGCGCCCGCGAGCGACATCTCCGCGGCAAGCCCTTCGAGCGCATAGTCGGCTTGCCCGATGGCCGTCGCGGTGAACGTGTTCGTCGTGGCGAGGTCCGCGCCGGCGGCGAAGTACGCGTCGTGGATCTCGGAGACGATCTCCGGCCGCGTGACGTTGAGCAGGTCGGGGTCGCCCTTCACGTCGCGCGCGTGGTCCGAGAGACGCTCGCCCCGGTACTCGGCCTCGGAGAGCCCCCGCCGGTGGATCAGCACGCCCCACGCCCCGTCGTGGACGACGATCCGCCGATCGAGGATTGTTCTCAGTTGGTCCGTTGCGCTCACCGTCTCTCCTTCGGTGCCGGCCGCCTCGCGCCTGAGAGAGGACCCGGCCGGTGCGCGCGGGGGCTCTTTAGGCGTTTGGTGACCCGGTCGCCAAGCTGCCGTTCAAAGCTCTCCGGGCCTCGAACGATACCGTCTCAGGGTGGTGTCCGGCGCCTGGTGTCCGACTTGAAGTCGGACACCTGAGACGCGCCGTCAGCAGTCGGCGAGCGCAGCGAGCGCGCGGCAGATCTGCGCGCGGCGCGACGGGCTCGCATCTCCGAGCTTGGTCGTGAGCGAGGTCGGCCGAACGCGCATGAGGTTGTCGAAGGACGCGGCGCAGGCTTCGCGGAGCCCGTCGGTCTCGTCCAACGGAATCTCGGTCGGTATTCGACGAACGGTCCTCGTCACGGGCGCGACCGTGATCTTCCTCAGCACGGGAATCACGTTGGTCCTCGTCACGACGAGGACGGGGCGACGCTTCTCGCGCCCCTCCGCCCACCAGACTTCGCCCTGCTGCGGCGTCACCAGGGCTCCTCGGCGAGCATTTCCTCGAGCTCCTCGTCGATCCCCTCGAGTTCCTCCTCAGTCTCCGGTATTCGTTCGTACCCCTCGACGATCTGCCGGCCGATCCGCTCGCGCTCGAGTCGGTCGGTCAGCTCCTCGAGCCCCAGCCGCACGGCCTCGGATCGGCTCGAGAACACCCCTGCCGCGACGAGCGAATCGACTCGTTCGGCGAGCGCGTCCTCGAGCCTCGTGACGAACTGCGCCATGCACTGAGCATAGCAAGATGCAATGCGCGTCCTTCACTGGCACCTCTCGCGCAGCGAGAAGTGCCCGCTATCTACCCGGTCGTCCTACCCGAAACGCTCAGCTGGTTCTCGGCGTGCCTGATGCGCTGCTCGAGCTGCCAGCGGTCGGCCGTCGACTCCCCGGCCTCGACCTTCGCCAGCTCTGCCTGCGCAGCTTCGAGCTGCTCGCGGGCACGGTCGTCGTCGATCTCCTTCGCCCGCACCGCGTCGTCGACGAGGGCGAGCGCGCGGTCGAGCTCGACCTTGAAGAACCCAGGCCCGGTCGCGAGCTCGATCATCTCGTTCGCGCCGACGTGGATCCGGGTCGAGCCCGCCATGAGCGTCGCGACGAGCGGCGCGTGCCGTGCGAGCACGCCGATCTCGCCGGCGGCGCCGGGGACGATCAGCATGTAGGCGTCGCCCTCGTACACCGGGCCGTCGGGCGTGACGATGGAGACGTCGAAGGTCGGGTGATCGGTGAAGTCCGCCACGTCCCGCCGTCCTACGCCGCGGCCTTCTCCATCGACCGCGCTCGCTCCACGACGTCCTCGATCGGGCCGACCATGTAGAAGGCCGACTCGGGGAGCTCGTCGTGCTCGCCGCGGATGATCGAGTCGAAGCCCGCGATCGTGTCCTCGAGCTTGACGTACTTGCCGGGCGTGCCCGTGAACTGCTCGGCGACGAAGTTCGGCTGCGAGAGGAACCGCTCGACCTTGCGCGCCCGGGAGACCACGAGCTTGTCCTCGTCGGTGAGCTCGTCCATCCCGAGGATCGCGATGATGTCCTGGAGATCCTTGTAGCGCTGGAGGATCTGCTGGACGCTCGTCGCGACGCGGTAGTGGTCGTCGGAGACGATCCCCGGCTGGAGTGCCCGCGAGGTCGAGTCGAGCGGGTCCATCGCCGGGTAGATCCCCTTCTCGACGATCGCCCGCGAGAGCGTCGTCGTCGAGTCGAGGTGCGCGAAGGTGTTCGCCGGCGCCGGGTCGGTCAGGTCGTCGGCCGGCACGTAGATCGCCTGCACGGACGTGACGGAGCCCGTCGTGGTCGAGGTGATGCGCTCCTGGAGCTGCCCCATCTCGGTCGCGAGCGTCGGCTGGTACCCGACCGCGCTCGGCATCCGGCCGAGGAGCGCCGACACCTCGGAGCCTGCCTGGACGAAGCGGAAGATGTTGTCGATGAAGAGGAGCACGTCCTGGCCCTCGTCACGGAAGTACTCCGCCATCGTCAGCCCGGAGAGCCCGACGCGGAGGCGCGCGCCCGGCGGCTCGTTCATCTGGCCGTAGACGAGCGCGACCTTGTCGATCACGCCCGACTCGGTCATCTCGATCTTGAGATCCGTGCCCTCGCGCGTCCGCTCGCCCACGCCCGCGAATACCGACACGCCGCCGTGCTCGCGCGCCAGGTTGTGGATCAGCTCCTGGATGAGAACCGTCTTGCCGACGCCGGCGCCGCCGAACAGGCCGACCTTTCCGCCTTTGATGTACGGCGCGATCAGGTCGACGCACTTGAGACCGGTCTCGAAGATCTCGATCTTCGGCGAGAGATCCTGGAACGCGGGCGGATCCCGGTGGATCGGCCAGCGCTCTACGTCGGCCGCGACCGCAGCTCCGCCGTCGATCGCCTGCCCGATCACGTTCCAGAGTCGCCCGAGCGTCGCCTGCCCGACGGGCACCGAGATCGGCGCCCCCGTATCGACGACCTCCAGGCCTCGTGCGAGGCCGTCGGTCGAGTCCATCGCGACCGCGCGGACGCGGTCGTCGCCGAGGTGCTGCTGCACCTCCGCCACGAGCGTCCCGTGCTCGTGCTCGATCTCGAGTGCGGTCAAGATCTCCGGCAGCTGCTCGGGGAAGACCGCGTCGATCACGACGCCCTTGATCTCGACGATCCTGCCGGTGTTGCCGTCGCGCTCTGCCATGTGTCTCTGGGGCTCCTCGGTGCGAAAAGGTGGGCACGGACAGGCCCGAAAGCGGGTCGGGCCGAAACCGGCGCGAGTGTAGATGAGACGCGCCGGACGAGGGATCTCCAAAAAGATCGTGCCACGGTGCTAACCAGCGCCGACTTCGCACGTCTATGTTGTTCGTGCGAGCCCTTGCGATCCTGCCGGAAGCGTGCAACCGAACGCGCCAGCATGTGTCGCTGCGCCTCGACAGGCAGCTCTCGGAGCTCGAAGTCGCGGTGATGGAGCATCACCTCGCACGGTGCCCTGCATGTCGCTCGTTCGCAGACGAGCTCGAAGGAGTGACGGAGGCGCTCCGCGATGCGGAGCTGGTAGAGCCTCCGATTCAGTTCGAGGTGCCGCACCGGCCCTCGCGCGTGGCGATGCCCCGCGCGGGTGCAGCCGCCGCGGCTGCAGTCCTCGTGGCCGTCGCACTCGGCGGTGTTGCGGGCCTCGGCCCGGATGCACCGCAGAGCGATGGCTACTTCGCAAACGTGCAGAGCGCCCAGGAGCGGCTCTCGGTGACGGAGCACCTCTCGCTCGTGCCTGACGGGTCGAGCGCCGCACCTACCGCCACGCCAAACGGCGTCGCCGCGGCGGAGCGGACGACGGCAGGACCCTCGAACGAGGGTTGGTGACAGCGTGATGACGGAGGTGGACCGTATGTGACGACAACGGGCCGCGGTAGGCGGACCGAGCGGCGCTGACTAGCTCGAACCGCTCGCGAACCGTGGGCCCCCTTCGGCTACGATCCGCGATCTTCTTCGCCGGTCGAAGCCGAGCAGGTTGCTCGACAGGTGAAATCCTCAAGGAGGGAAGGAATGCGAAAGAGCAAGAGATGGGCATGGTGGGCAGGAGCCGCCGCGCTCATCGCCATTGCCGTCGCGGGCTCGGCGATCGGGGCCACGGGTGCAAAGACCCAGGTGCTCCGCGAGTCGATCGGCGCAGAGCCGCCGTCGCTCGATCCGGGTCTCGCGACCGACACGACGTCGGCGAACATCATCCTGAACATCATGGAGCCGCTCGTCGAGCTCGGGCCTGCGCCCGCGCTGAAGGCGGTCCCTGCTGCAGCCTCGAGCTGGAGCGTCAAGGGCAAGGTCGTCAACATCAAGCTGAACCCGGCCGTCAAGTGGACGAACGGTCAGCCCGTCACCTCCGCTGACTACGTCTTTTCGTGGCTGCGGACGATCTCGCCGGAGCTCGGTGCGGACTACGCGTACCAGTTCTACGGGATCCAGGGCGCCGAGGCCTACAACGGCTGCGACCCTGGCAAGGCGAACTGCAACGCGCTGAAGAACAAGGTCGGCATCAAGGCGAACGGCAAGTACGGCCTGACCGTCACGCTGACCTCGCCGCAGCCCTGGTTCATCCAGCAGATGTCGCACCACTCGTTCCTGCCGGTCAACAAGGCGGCCGTCACGAAGTACGGGAACAAGTGGACGGAGCCCCAGAACATCGTGACCGACGGGCCGTTCAAGCTCTCCGCGTGGAAGCATGACGCGTCGATCACGCTCGTCAAGAACACGAAGTGGCGCAAGGCCAGCTCGGTCAAGCTCGACCGGATCCAGCTGTCCATCATCACCGACGCCTCGACGGCCCTGAACGCGTTCAAGGCCGGCAACATCGACGTCGACTCGACGGGTCTCAACCCGGTCGACGTCAAGGACCTGAAGAAGACCGACTTCCTCAAGACCTACAAGGCGCTCGGCACGTAC
>DASSBV010000261.1:0-15799 GCA_035698545.1 Gaiella sp.
GTCGCTGAGCGACGATCCGCTTGGCAGGCAGAGCCCGCGCTCGAACAGCCGCGCGGAGACGTCCCCGCCGAACGAGCGGTGGTCGGCGAAGACCGGCTGGAGGTGCATCGGCTTCCATAACGGCCTTGCCTCGATGTCCTCGGCCTCGAGCGCGAGCCGGATCATCTCGCGGTCTGCGCCGAACGTGGCCGGATCGACAAGCATGCATGTCAGCCACGCGTTCGTCGTCCCGTAGGGCGCCTCTGGCATGAAGGAGATGCCAGGCACGTCGCCGAGCAGCTCCACGTAGCGCTCTCGGATACGCCGCCGCGTCGTGACCCGATCCGGGAGCGACTCGAGCTGCGCACGCCCGAGCGCGGCCAGAAGGTTGCTCATCCTGTAGTTGAAGCCGATCTCGACGTGCTCGTAGTGTGGGACGGGCTCGCGCGCCTGTGTGGAGAGCTTGCGGGCGTACTCGATCGTCTTGTCGTTGTCTGAGACGAGCATGCCCCCGCCGCTCGTCGTGATGATCTTGTTCCCGTTGAAGGAGAAGGCGGCCAGAACGCCCTGCCCGCCCGCCGGCGCACCGCGGTAGGTCGCCCCGAGGGACTCGGCCGCATCCTGGACGAGCACGACGTCGTGGCGCGCGCACACCTCGTGTAACGCGTCGTAGTCGCAGCACTGGCCGTAGAGATCTACTGCGACGACCGCCCGAACCATCGCACCGGCGGCGGTCCGTTCGGTGATGGCGCGATCGAGGACGGCGGGGTCCATGGTCCACGTCGCTCGGTCGCAGTCGACGAAGAACGGAGTCGCTCCCGTGTAGGAGATCGCATTCGCGCTCGCCGCGAAGGTCAGATCCGAGCAGGGGACCTCGTCGCCGGCTCCGATTCCGTATGCGGCCAATGCGAGATGGAGCGCTGCGGTGCCGCTCGAGAGCGCGACCGCGTGCTCGACGCCGGCGACCGCTGCGAGCTCGGCCTCGAAGGCGTCGACGTGCGGTCCGAGCGGCGCGATCCAGTTCGACGCGATCGCGTCCGCGACCAGCTCGGCCTCGCGTCCGCTGAGGTGGGGAGGGGAGAGGTAGACGCGCGCCATGCCGCGCGAGCCTAGCCGGGTGGCCTACCGAGCGGCAGGCGGTGCGCACCATCACGCACGGAGCGGCGATACTTCCGTGGTGGCGGCTCACGGAATGGTGTTTCTCGGGTTCGGCAAGCACGTGCGGGCCGACCGGATCTACGCGCTCGAGCCGATCACGGGGCAGGAGCGCGGCAACGGCCGTCGGACGCTCGTCTGGGTGGACGGAATCCCCGAGCCCGTGATCGCGTCGCGGACGCAGGAGACGATCCTCGAGGACATGGAGGCCAGCGCCCTCACCGCAACGGCTCGCAAGGGGAAGGCGCGCGGCTCGGTCAGGCGGCAGCCGCAGCTCTTCGCCGAAGAGGAATGACGTTCGCCGAGCTCGTCGCGGGCAGCGTGCACGAGGTCGCGCCCGCACTCGTCGGCTGGACGCTGCTCGTCGACGGCGTCGGCGGACGCATCGTCGAGGTCGAGGCGTACGCCGACGACGACCCTGCGAGCCACGCCTTCGGTGGTCCCACACCGCGCAACGCTTCGATGTTCGGGCCGCCGGGTCACCTGTACGTCTACCGCTCCTACGGGATTCACTGGTGCGCCAACGTCGTGTGCGAGCGACCCGGGCGCGGCGCGGGCGTGCTGCTCCGCGCCCTCGAGCCGACCCATGGGCTCGACCTGATGCGCGAGCGCCGGGGCCTTGGCGACGCGCAGCTCTACTGCTCAGGCCCGGGCCGGCTGACGCAGGCGCTCCACATCACGGGGGCCGACGACGGCGCGGAGCTGATCGGGCCGCGCTTCGAGCTCGTGCCGCCGGTCTACCCCGTGGCGGTCGAGCGCACGACGCGCATCGGGATTAGCCGCGCCGCGGAGCAGCAATGGCGGTACGTCGAGGCGGGCTCTCGCTGGTCGAGCCGTGCGCGCCGTGCCGCCTGAGGTGTCCGACTCGAAGTCGGACACCGGCGGCTAGCTGCTCGAGCCGTCGCCGACGAGGAGCGTGATCGGCAAGCCGGGGCGGATTGCGATCCCCGGCTGGAGGCTCTGCTCGAGCACGGTTCCCGACGGGCCGCGAGACGCATACTCGACACGCACCGACAGGCGGAGCTTCCTCATGCGCTGGCGGGCGGCGGGGAGGCTCGACCCCACGAGGTTCGGCACGAGCCCGTCGCGTGCGAGCGAGACGAAGAGACGCACCTTGCCGTTCGCGGAGAGGTAGCCCCCGCGGGGCTCTTGCTTCACGACCTGACCGGGCCGCGCGCGCGGCTTCGCGGGCACGTAGACGAGGTCGGGTGTCAGCGGCACCGACTCGAGCGCAACCGCGGCCGACTCGGCGGAGCGGCCGACCACGACCGGCACCGAGACCTCGTTCGCGTAGCACTTGGCGGTGGACGTCGGCGCCTCGCCCACGAAGTACGAGGTCACACGCGTGCCCGGGCAGAAGCCGTTGTCGAGCTGCCACTTGCCGCCGCGCCGTACGACGCGGAGGTCGTACGCGGGGACGTACGGCGCCGGCGTGAAGCTTTCCGGCTCCTCGTCCGAGAGGGCGCGAGTCATGAACGCCTTCCAGATCTCGGCGGGCAACGTGCCGCCCGACACCGGGTCTCCGTGGAACTCCGTCTCCATCGGACGAAGCGCATCGGGGTAGCCCACCCACACCGCGACCGCGAGCTCGGGCGTGTAGCCGACGAACCAAGCGTCGCCGTAGTTGTCGGTCGTGCCGGTCTTCCCGGCGGCGTCGCGCCCCGGGAGCTGCGCACGCCGGCCCGTTCCCTGCTCCACGACGTCGGTGAGGATCGAGGTGAGCGTCTCGGCCTGTGCCGCGGGGAGCACCGCGTGCGCGACGGGCTCGTTGCGCCGGAGCTTGCCCGTCCTGCGGGACTCGACGCCCTGGACGACGCGCGGGAGGTCGCCCATGATAGAGCCGTCGATGCGCTTCCCGTCGTTCGCGATGGTCGCGTACGCGCGGGTCATGTCGAGCGGGTTGACCGCGACCGCGCCCAGGCCGATCGAGAAGTAGGCCGGGAGCTTCGAGTGGATTCCGAGCGCATGGGCCGTCTCGACGATCGCCCGGGGACCGACGACCTTGGTCAGCTGCGCGTAGACCGAGTTGTCGGACGCGATCATCGCGGTCCTGAGATCGACCTGCCCGAGGTACGAGCCCTCGTAGTTCGACACCTTCCAGATCCGGTCGCCCGCGTCGATCTCGACGGGCTGTGAGACGAACTCCGTCGACGGCGCGATTCCGCGGCGGAACGCGCTCGCGAGCACGATCGGCTTGAACGAGGATCCGGGCTGCCGCTCTGCCTGTGTCGCGAGGTTGAACTGGCTGCGCCGGTAGTTCGTGCCCCCGAACATCGCCTTGACTGCGCCGCTACGCGGGTCGATCGCGACGAGCGCGGCCGCGGGGCCGTCCGGGTCGTCGAGCACCTCCTCGATCGCCTGTCGTGCCTGTTTCTGGAGGGCGAGGTCGATCGTCGTGGTCACCTCGAGCCCACCGCCGAACACGCGCTCCGCGCCGTAGCGCCCGACGAGCTGGTCGGTCACGTAGTTGACGAAGTACGCCGCGGGCCCGCGCGTGCCCGGCAGGTGCACGTCGTCGGGCCGGGGCAGCGGCGCCGCCTTCGCCCGGCGCTGCTCGGCACGCGTGATGCGGCCCTGGTCGAACAACAGGTCGAGCACGTACGCGCGACGCTCCCGCGCCGAGGCGGGGTGCTGGACCGGGTCGTAGAACGTCGGGCTCCTGGGGAGGCCGGCGAGAAGCGCCGACTCGGGGAGGGTCAGCTCCGAGGCGGGCTTGTCGAAGTACGTCCTCGCAGCCTGGAGGATGCCGTAGGCGCCGTTCCCGAAGTAGATCGTGTTGAGGTAGGCGGTCAGGATCCGATCCTTCGACCAGCGCTGCGAGAGCTGCCAGGCAAGCGCCGCCTCGCGCACCTTGCGCGCGAGCGTGTCCTCGTTCCGGCTGTACGCGTTCTGCACGTACTGCTGGGTGATCGTCGAGCCTCCCTCGACCACGCTTTGGCTGCGGATGTCCTGCCAGAGCGCACGGAAGATCCCGTGCAGGTCGACGCCCTTGTGCTGGTAGAAGCGCTTGTCCTCGACCGCGACGATCGCCTGCTTCATGATCGGCGCGATCTTGTCCGTGAGGACCCGGCTCTCGTCACCCCGGAGGATCGCGAGCACACGCCGTTGCCCGGACGGGTTGGGGGCGGAGTAGATCACGGTGTCGATGTCGTCGTGGGGGCTCGCCGGATCCAGCGCGGCGAGCTCGCTGCGGATCGCGATCACGAGGCCGTAGCTGAACGACGCACCGGTGAGCGCGAAGAGCACCAGGAGAAGCGCGGCGAGCCGCGGCTTCCGGATCCGGCCGCGTCTGGGAGCCGCCTCCGTACGTCGTCGGAGCCGCAAAACGCCGTCAAGTGTAGCCCCGCGGCGGTGTTCTCAAGACGGGGCGAGCAATGCGAGGAGGTCGGCGCCGTACCGCTCGATCTTCGCCGGGCCGAGCCCCTTGACCGCTGCGAGCTCGCCCGTCGAGCGCGGCTTCACGGCGGCGAGCTCGTCGATGGTGGCGTCGTGGAGCACGACGTACGCGGGCACGGCGTCCTCTCGGGCCTGGCGGGTACGCCAGGCGCGCAGCTCTGCCGCCAGCGACCCGTCCACCGGTCGAGCGCCGCGCACGCCGAGCTCGGGGAGCGCAGCCCGCTCGTTCACCCGGAGAACCTTGAAGCCGTCCGGTGTGGTCGTCTCCACGAGCGCGCCCGTCGTCTCGAGCGCCCGGACCCACCGTCCCACCTCGGCCTCGGACGCCGCCGCGAGCGATCCGAACGACGGCGACCGTCGAGCCGACGGCGGCGCCTTGACGGAGCCTCGGAGCAGCGCGACGAGGCTTCGGCGGCCGAGCGGCCAGGTGAGCCCGGCGACCGTGTCGACGATCGCGCGAGCCGGGTTGGTGGGCAGCGGGGGCGCCGGCGGTAAGGCCCGACGCGCCACGTCCCGCGGGGCACAGACGTCGCAGGCGCCGCAGGGCGTCTCGAGCATCTCGCCGAAGTGCTCCGCCACCTGGAGATGACGGCACCGCTCGGTGTCGGCGAACGACACGATGCGCTCCACCCGCGCGTCGGCCTCGCGCGCGTAGCGCTCGAGCAACGTGTCGACGACCGCTCCCGCGCGCGCCTCCGCGGGAAGGAGCTCGATGCGCATCACCCTGCCGGCGTCGTAGCCGCGACGCCAGATCCCCGCCTGCTCGAGCATCCCGACGAGAACGCGCGGGTCGTGGTCGTCGCCGACGGCCGAGGCCAGCGCATCGGGCTCGACGCTCCCCCCGGCGTCTCGCACGACTCGGTACACCCGGCGCAGGAGCTCCGGCGTCGGCACGCCGTGTAGGGCGAAGCGCCGCAACGCGGTCGCGTCGGCATCGCCGGCGAGGAGCAGCGTGTCGCTCGGCGCCCCGTCGCGCCCCGCCCGCCCGACCATCTGCACGTAGCTCTCCAGGGAGTCGGGGAAGTTCACGAGCGCGACGAGCCGCACGTCGGGCTTGTCGATCCCCATCCCGAACGCGGTCGTCGCGACCACGACCGGCGTGCTCCCGCCGATGAACGACTCCTGGACACGAGTCCGCTCTGCGGACTCCAGCCCCGCGTGATAGTGCTCGGCGACGACCCCGTGGCCGCGCAGCGTGCGTGCGATCTCCTCGCACGATCGTCGCGAGCGCGCGTAGACGATCGCCGGTGCGCCGTCGAGGCGGCGGAGATGGGCGAGCAGGGCGCGGAGCCGCTCCTCGCCGTTCTCCGCGCGCTCCACGTCGTAGCGGAGGTTGGGCCGGTGGATGGTCGTTCGCACGAGCTCGAGCTCCCGTCCGAGCGCCTCGCCGATCGCGGTTGCGTTCGACGGGGTCGCCGTCGCGGTCATGCCCAGCACGGCGGGTCCGCCGAGCGTTTCCAGCGCGTGCCTGATGAAGAGGTAGTCGGGGCGGAAGTCGTGCCCCCACATGCTGACGCAGTGAACCTCGTCGATCACGACCAGCCCGACCCCGATGTCGCGGAGCGTGCGCACGAACGACTCCTGTCGGAGCCGCTCGGGCGCCGCGTAGAGAATCCGGGTGTCGCCCGCCGCGACCGAGCGAAGGCGCGCGGTGGCCTCCTCCTGCGGGAGCGACGAGTTGACGAACGTCGCGGTCGCGGCGACCCGCGGGGGCAGCTTGTCGACCTGATCCTTCATCAGCGCGATCAGAGGCGAGAGGACGAGGGTCGGTGACGGCCTCAGCATCGCGGCGAGCTGGTAGGTGAGCGACTTGCCCGCACCGGTCGGCATCAGCGCGAGCGTGTCCCGCCCCGCGAGCGCGGCGCGGACGACGGCCTCCTGCCCGGGCCGGAACTCGTCGAAGCCGAACAGGCTCCGTAGCTCAGGGCGGAGATCGCTCACCCGAACGAGTGTACGACCCGGATCGGCGAACATCGTGCCGACTTCGTGCCAAGACCGTGACCTCGCCTCACACAGGCTGGGAGGCGACCACGGGCGCGGTCGTCGGTGCGTCGACCCCTCCCTCGCGCTCGACCGTCACCAGCACCTGCGCGCCCGGGGCGACCGTCCCCTCCACCGGGACCACGTCCCGCCCCTCGCCGCCGGGGAAGAGACCCGCGCGCTTCGGGGTCTCGCCGTCGAGCACCCACAGCTCGTAGGTCTTGCCGGCCGGGGCGGGCTCGATTGCGTCGAGGACGAGCACCGCCTCGCCTCCCTCTCGGACCACGAGCCTGCCGTCGCCCTCCTGGAGCGCGACAGTGCGTGCAGCGGGGTCGGAGAGCACGGCTGCGGCGGTGCGCGAGTGCTCGAGCGCCGCTCGCGAGTCGTCGAGGTCGGACGAGACCGACAGACCCCATACCCCGAGCGCCAGCGCCGCGCAGGCGGCGAGCGCCGCGGCGGCGCCGAGCGCGGGGACGAGCCGGGAGCGCCGCTTCGCATCGAGCGACACGACGGTCTGACCCTCGGTCCGCGCAGCGTCGAGAATCCGTGCACGCAGCTCGGGGCGCGGAGCCGCGCCCGCCGTCGCGGTCGCCATCGCAGCCGTCGTCTCGGAGAACGCCCGCAGCTCCTCACGGGCCTCCTCAGAGCGCTCCAGCAGCTCCTTCGCCCGGGCGCGGTCGTCCGGCGACAGGGCGTCCAGCGCGTAGCCGGCGATCAGCTCGTGAGCCTCGGCGTCCATGTCCTCTCTGTCTCGGTCTCGTCCAGGAGCTCGCGCAAGCGCGCGAGCCCGGCGAACATCCTGCTCTTGATCGTACCGAGCGGCACGCCGAGCGTTTCGGCGAGCTCCGACTGCGAATAGCCCCCGTAGTACGCGAGCTCGATCGCCTCTCGCTGTGCGTCCGGGAGCATGGCGAGCGCGCGCAGCACGCGCTCCCGCTCGAAGCCCAGCCACGCCTCGTCCTCCGCCGACCCGGCCGGGTCGGGTGCGTCGTAGCCGGCCGTCAACTCGAGCGGCTCGGCCCGCCGCCGCTCCTCGCGACGGACGATGTCGACCGCGCGACGGTGTACGAGCGTCACGACCCACGTGCTCGCCTTCGCGCGCTCGGCGCGGAACGTCGCGGCCGAGCGCCACACGGCGAGAAAGCCGTCCTGCACCGCGTCCTCGGCCAGACGCTCGTCGCGGAGGATCCGGTACGCGATCCCGTAGGCGATCCGCCCGACTCGGTCGTATAGCTCGCCCAGCGCTGTCTCGTCGCCGCGGGCGACGAGCGCGACGAGCGCCTCGTCGGACAGGTGCCTCTGCCGTCGCAACGCCCATGGATCTTGGCGCATCAGGACAGCCTCATGGGGTTGCGCGTGCGCGAGCACGGCCGTGATTCGTCAGAGAACCGCTCGTCGGTTCGGTCCGAACCGGTGCGCGCGGCGCCGCGAACCAGCGCCCGATGACCGACCATCTCGAGGGAAGGAGCACCACGATGCGCAAGAGCATCGCGATCGCGGCGTGCGCCGTCGCGGTCACCGGCGCCGCGCTCGCCGCGGCGGTCGTGCTCGGGCCTGGCGACGGCGAGGCGTCCAGCCACCGGGAGGCCCCGCTGATCGCGGAGGACCCGACGGCGGACCTGACCGACGTCTACGCGTTCCGCAGTCCCGACAAGCCGAGCACGGTGACGATCATGGCGAACGTGATCCCGGGCGAGGACCCGGCCGCCGGGCCCAACTGGTACACGTTCTCGCCGGGCGCCCGCTACAACCTGAAGATCGACACGTCGGGCGATGTGAAGCCGGACGTGATCTACCGGTTCCAGTTCACGCGCAAGACGGGCCAGCTGTTCCTCGGCGACACCGCGCAGCCGTACACCGTGACGCGGCTCGCGAAGGGCCGCTCCACCGTCGTCGCACGCGGGACGACGCCGCCGAACAACATCGGCAAGCGCTCGACGCCCGACTACCGGAACCTCGCCACGAAGTCGATCGTCTCGTTCGACGGCGGCGCCTCCAAGGCGTTCGCCGGGCAGCGCGACGACCCGTTCTTCGGCGACATCGGGGCAGTCTTCGACCTCGTGGCCATCCGCAAGGGCACAGGGAACATGGGCGGCGGGAAGGACTTCTTCGCCGGCTATGGCGTGCACACGTTCGCGGTGCAGGTCCCGATCGCCGACCTCGGAGCAAAGGGCTCGACGATCGGCGTTTGGGCGTCGGTCGACCGTCGCAAGGTGACGACGCGCGGCGGGACGACGCGGGACTCGGGCGCGTGGATCCAGGTCAACCGCCTGGGCAACCCGCTCGTCAACGAGGTGATCATCCCCACCGGCCTCAAGGACCGCTGGAACTCCCAGCAGCCGTGGAACGAGTCGGCGTACCGCAAGTACTACGAGTCGCCGCTCCTCGCCGCGGTGATCAACAAGCTGTACTCACTCGGAGCCCCCGAGAACGGCCGTGACGACCTCGTCGCGGTGCTGCTCACCGGCGTCCCCGAGCTGAACTTCACGGGCAAGAAGCTCGCAGACGTCCTGCGGCTCAACCTCGCCGTGCCGGTCGCGAAGGACCCGAGCCGGCTCGGCGTGCTGGGCGGCGACACGCAGGGCTGGCCGAACGGCCGGCGCCTCGGCGACGACGTGATCGACATCGCCGAGCAGGCAGTCGGCGGCTTCCTCAAGGGGAAGAAGCTTCCCCTCGGGGACGGCGTCAACGGCGAGGACGCATCGCTCCTCGATGCATTCCCCTATGCGGCCGACCCCAAGGCCGGCTTCGACAACACCAAGGGCCTGCAGAAGCCCTGACCGAACGGTTCGGCCAGGGCCCCACGGGCCCTGGCCGAACCGAACCGCGCGCGGCGGACGTGCGAACCAGCGGAGGCGAGATGAGACGAACGACGAGACTCCTCGTAGCGGGCGCGGTGCTCCTCGTGCTCGCGATCGGCGGCCTGTACGGCGGCGTCCTGGCCGACCTCGGGCCTGCCGGGACACCGCGGCAGGTGCCGGCGATCGACGCGGACACCGTGCTCTCCGGCTTCGGGCGGGACGGCGGCACCGCGGCGACGGTCGCTCGACTCGAACGCGAGCTTCGCACGGAGGGCGACGACCCGGAACGCCTTTCGCAGCTCGGCCTCGCATATCAGGTGCGGTGGCGCGAAACGGGGAACGCTGCCTTTCTCCCACTCTCCGATCGCGCGCTGCGCAGGGTGCTCGCGACGCGGCCGAAGGATGCAATCGCGGCGCTCGCTCTCGGCAACCTCGCGCTGATCCGCCACGACTTCCGCGGTGCCCTCGCGCTCGGACGCGAAGCCCACCGCAGAGCGCCGTACGCGGCGCGGCCGTATGGCGTCGTCGGCGACGCTCTCGTCGAGCTCGGTCGGTACCGCTCGGCGTTCGCGACGTTCGACCGCATGGCTGCGCTCAAGCCGAGCATCGCCTCGTACGCGCGTGTTGCGTACGCCCGCGAGCTGCTCGGCGACAGACCGGGAGCGCGCATGGCAATGCGGCTCGCGCTCGACGCCGCGGGCGGCGTCCCCGAGCCCACCGCCTGGGCGCACGTCGAGCTGGCAAAGCTCGCGCTCGGCGATGGACGCGTCACCGTTGCAGCGGGGCACGTGCGGGCTGCGCTGGCCGTCTTCCCCGGCTACGTCCTCGCGCTGGAGCAGCTGGCGCGCGTCGAGGCGGCGCAGGGCAACCTCGATGCCGCGATCGCCACTGCCCGGCGCGCCGTCAGCTCGGTGCCGCTACCGCAGTTCGTCGCTCTCCTCGGGGACCTGCTCGAGCGCGAAAGGAGGACGGCGGAAGCGGCGCGCCAACGTGCGACGGTCGCCACGATCGACCGGCTCCTCGCAGCGAATGGCCTCCGAGTCGATCTCGAGTCCGCGGTGTTCCGAGCCGACCATCGGATTCGGCCCGCTGAGACCGTCCGCCTGGCCCGTCGCGCCCGGGCTGCTCGGCCGTCGATCTACGGCGACGACGCGCTCGGTTGGGCGCTCGCCCGCGCCGGCCGGTGCGCCAAGGCGGAGCCGTGGCTCGACCGCGCGCTCCGGCTCGGCACGAAGGACCCGCTCCTGTTCTTCCACCGCGGCTACGCGGCGGGGTGCGCCGGCGACCGCGCGGAAATGCGTGCGTGGTACCGCAAGGCGCTCGACCAGAGCCCCACGTTCTCGGTGCGGTGGGCGCCGGTCGCGCGAAAGGCGCTCTCATGAGGCGCGCTGCGCTCCTGGCAGCGCTCGTTGCCGCGGTCGCCGCCGCAGCGCTCGGACAACCGGGTGGCGCGGACGCACACCCGCTCGGGGACTTCACCGTGAACCACTACGCGGGCATCGAGCTCGCGGGCAGCCGAGTGTACGTTCGGTTCGTCCTCGATCTCGCAGAGATCCCGGCGTTCCAGGAAGGAGGTCGCGTGCGCGCGCCCGGCTACGCCGCGGCGGTCGCCCGCGAGCTCGAGCTGCGGCTCGACGGCACGCGCGTCCGGCTCACCCCGATGACCCATCGCGTCTCATCGCGTCCGGGCGCGGGCGGGTTGCCGACGCTGCGCTTCGAGGCTGTCTACCGCGCGGCGCGGAGTGGCACGAACCTCGAGTTCGCCGACCGCACGTTCCGCAGCCGGATCGGCTGGCGCGAGATCACCGTCGCTGCGCGGGACGGAGCGCGTCTCGTCGCGTCATCGGTACCCGCGACGAGCCGCTCGGGCGAGCTGCAGGCGTATCCCCAGGAGCTCCTAACGTCCCCCCTCGACGTCCGGAGCGCCACGGCACGGCTCACGCCGGCCGGCGCCCCCGGAGCTCCACCGCAACTCGACGACCGTGCCGCACCCGTCCACCGCGGCGGCGGCTTCGAGGCGCTCGTCGCACGGGGACGGCTCTCGCTCGGGGTCGTCGTGGTCTCGCTGCTCGTCGCAGCGTTCTGGGGCGCCGCACACGCGCTCACGCCGGGACACGGCAAGGCGCTCGTCGCCGGCTACCTGATCGGCACACGTGGCAGGCCCCGCGACGCGGTGCTTCTCGGCGCGACCGTCACCGTGACGCACACCGCGGGCGTCTTCGGGCTGGGCCTGGTGACGCTCCTCCTCTCCCGCTTCATCGTCCCCGAGCAGCTCTATCCGTGGCTGACACTGGTCTCCGGCCTGCTCGTCGTCGGGGTCGGGCTCGGTGTGTTGCGCAGCCGCCTACGGGCGAGCATCCCCGGTGTCCGACTTCAGTCGGACACCCACGACCACCATCACCACCACGGAGGTGCCCGACGTCAGTCGGACACCGGTACGAGCCATTCGGGTGGGATCGTCGGGGTCGGCATCGCGGCTGGCCTGCTCCCGTGCCCGTCGGCCCTCGTCGTCCTGCTGAGCGCGATCGCGCTGCACCGGATCGGCTTCGGCTTCGCGCTGATCGTCGCGTTCAGCCTCGGCCTTGCGTTGACGATCACCGGGATCGGGCTCGTGGCGGTGGTCGCCCGGCGCGCGTTCTCGCGCGTGTCGCTCGAGGGGCCGGTCGTACGCGCGCTGCCGTCGCTGAGCGCCGTCGTCATCGTCCTCGTCGGGCTCGCCCTCACGGTGCGCGCGATCCCGGGCGTCGTCTGACACGGTTGCCGAACCGATGACTCCGTCCCGGCGAACCAGTCTCGTCACTGAGCGAAGGAGGGTGTGATGTTCGGGCTCGACGAGTGGATTGCAGGGATGTCGGACGAGGGGTCTTTCGTGATCGTGCTGTTGGTCGCGGCCCTTCTGGGGCTCCGCCACGCGACCGACCCGGACCATCTGGCCGCCCTGTCGACGCTCGTCGTCTCCGGTCGCGAGCGCGCGACGCGCGCGGCCGCCCGGCTCGGCGCCGCCTGGGGGCTCGGGCACGCGGTCACGCTCGTCGTGTTCGGCGTCCCGATCCTCCTCGCCGAGCGCTATCTGCCCGAGCTGGTCCAGCGCGGCGCGGAGACGACGGTCGCCGCGTTGATCGCGTTCCTCGCGATCCGGTTGCTCGTCCGGTGGCGACACGGCGCGTTTGCCACGACTCACTTCGGTGAGCACGAGCATGTCCATCGCGTGCGAAGCCCGGCGGGCGCCTTCGGGATCGGCCTCGTCCACGGGATGGGCGGCAGCGCGGGCGTCGGCGTCCTGCTCCTCGCTGCGATCCCGTCGCGGGAGCTCGCCCTCGTCGCGCTCGTCGTGCTGGCGGTCTTCACCGCGGTCTCGATGACGATCGTCACGACCGGGTTCGGCGCCGCGTTGTCGGCGCGGCGGGTCTCGGGCGCGGCCGCGACCGCGGCGCCGGCCCTCGCGCTCTCGAGCCTCGCGTTCGGCCTGTGGTACGCGGCCGCCGCCTGGAGCCTCGCGCCGTACCCGTTCTGAGCCGGTCGCGTCCGTAGACGGCCGCCCGGCCACGTCGCATACTCGCGGCGTGACGAGCTCCGGGACGGTGCGTGAGCGCGACCTCCGCGTGATCGCCGGCGCGATCTGTATCTCGGCGCTCGGCGACTGGATCGCTCTCGTAGCCATGGGCCTGCGTGCGAACGACATGTCAGGGAGCTCGATGGGAAACGGGCTCGCCATCGCGGGCATCTTCATCTCCCTGTGGGCACCCGTCGTTCTCCTCTCCGGGCACGTCGGCCTCCTCGTCGACCGCGTGGAAACGCGCAGCCTGCTCGTCGCCGTGTCGGCGGCACAGGCCTGCGTAGCGGTTGTGCTCGCGTTCGTCGGGTCGCTCTGGGCGCTGCTCGCGCTCGCCGCGCTGCTCGGCTCCGGCATCGCGATCGCACAGGCGGCCGAGTTCGCGCTCGTCCCCGCGGTCGCCGG
The DNA here is from genome assembly GCA_035698545.1 of Gaiella sp. Lineage (GTDB taxonomy): Bacteria > Actinomycetota > Thermoleophilia > Gaiellales > Gaiellaceae > Gaiella. The sequence goes on from DASSBV010000261.1 coordinate 13,270, forward strand.
TGCACGCAGCCTCCAGGCCGCGAACGGGACGGTCGAGACCGCCCGTGCGCTCGGCTTTGCGGCCGGACCGCTCTGCGGAAGCCTGCTCGTGACTGCGGGTGGCACGGCCGCGGCGATGATCGTCGACGCGGTCAGCTTTGTCGTAGTCGGCGCGGCGGCGGCGTCGCTCGCCGTCCGGCGCCGGTCAGACGCGGCGGATCCTGCCGAGCGACGACGCGCGCGCGACGGGATCGGCTTCCTCTTCACCGACCCCGTCGTCGCGCTGATGGTCGTCGTCGTCTTCGTCTCGCTCCTCTTCATGTCCGCCTCGATCCCCGCCGATCTCGTCTACGTCCAGGACATCCTCGGGATCGAGAACATCGGGTTCGGGATCGTGCTCAGCGCCTGGACGGTCGGCATGCTCGCCGGGTCGAACCTTCTGGCCCGCCGCGTCTCGCTCGGCGGCCTGGCAGCAGGCGCGATGGTCGGCGTCACCCTCCAGGGACTAGGCAAGTTCCTCACCCCGTTCTGGCTCGTGTTCGGGTTCATGGTCGTCATGTACTTCGTGGGCGGCGTCGGGCACGGCCTGAAGAACGTCACCTCGCGCACGCTGATCCACACCCGGGTCGCACCCGAACGCCACGGTCGCGCGTTCGCCGCCTGGAACGGCGTCCGCAACGCGGCCGAGCTCGGCGCGCTGGCCGTGGGCGGCGTGCTCGTTGGAGCGCTCGGCGCCCGCGAGACGCTCTGGCTCGCCGGCGGCTTCTCCGCGCTCGCCGGCGCCGTCGGGCTCGCCGTGCTCGCAAGTCGCCGCGGCGCGCCTGAGGCGGAGCCGGAGGTCGGTACGATCGGCTCCCCGTGAGCACGGATGCCATCCAGCGCCTCGCGCGGAATGCCGTGCATCTCCTGCCCGAGGGCGGGCTCGCCGAGAAGCTGCGCCAGGCTCGTTCGCTTCGCGTGAAGCTCGGGATCGACGTCACCTCGCCGGACATCCACCTCGGGCGTGCGATCCCTCTCCAGCGCATGCGCGCCTTCCAGGACGAGGGGCACCTCGGCGTCCTGATCATTGGCGACTACACGACGAGGATCGGCGACCCGTCCGGCCGGTCCGCGGAGCGGCCGGTACTGTCGGGAGAGGAGATCGACCGCAACGCCAAGACGTATGTCGAGCAGGCGATGATCGTGCTCGATCCCGACCGGACCGAGGTGCGGTACAACGGCGAATGGCTCGCGGAGCTCGACTTCGCGGAGATCCTGCGGCTCACGCGGACCACGACGGTCTCCCAGATCCTCGAGCGGGACGATTTCGCGAAGCGGTACGCCAGCGGACTGCCGATCTCCGTCTCCGAGCTCCTGTATCCGCTGATGCAGGCCTATGACTCGGTCGCGATCGAGGCTGACGTCGAGCTGGGCGGCACCGACCAGCTCTACAACCTGCTGGCCGGTCGTACGGTGATGGAGGCGTACGGGCTCGAGCCGCAGGTGGTGCTCACGACGCCGCTCCTGCTCTCGTGGGATGGCGCGAAGATGAGCTCGTCGGTCGGAAACAACATCCCGCTCACGGCAGCGCCCGAGGAGCAGTTCGGGCGCACGATGCGGATCCCGGACGAGATGCTGCCCGACTGGTGGCGCCTCGTCGCCGAGCAGGACGTTCCCGCCGGCGACCCGATGGAGGCAAAGCTCGAGCTGGCGCGGCTCATCGTGCGCCGCTCCCACGGTGACGACGCAGCGGAGGAGGCGGAGGCGCACTTCACGCGCGTGGTGCGGGAAGGGGGGACGCCGGAGGAGGTACCGGAGCTCGCGCTTCCGGACGACGATCCCGTGCACCTGCCGGCTCTGATCGCCGCCGGGTTCGGCCTCTCGACGAGCGACGCGCGGCGCATGATCGCGCAGGGAGGGGTGAAGCTGGACGGCGCGGTCGTCCACGAGCTCGACGTCTCGCGCTCGAGCCTCGGAGGGTCGCTCCTCCAAGTCGGGAAACGCCGTTTTGCCCGTATCGACGGCCTTTCTTGACACTCCAAGGGCCTCTGCTACACTCCCTCGGCTGCCCGAAAGGGTTGCAACGAGAGTCCCTGTAAGCGACCAGGAGCGCCTTCCGCTCGAACCGGATACGACCTTTTCGTAGCCCGTCGAACTGAAGGCCTCTGGCGCGAGCGGAGGCCTTTTCGTTGCCCGCCCTCCCGGGACCGATCCTTGAAAACTCAACAGCGTGCGTGTGCGACGAGAAGCGGCGCGTCTACCCGTCCGGTCCGCCGGCCGGGAGGATGGCGTCGTTACCCGTCAACCTCGTTCCACCATCCCGGTGGGACGGGGACTGACGCCTTTTGAGCGACGTTCCTGCGCCGGTTTCGGCCGGCGGTAGGCGCGTCATTTACGAGCTCGAAGGGAGACACAAGTTCGCCTGGGTCTCCCAGGCAACCTGTTTCTTCACGGAGAGTTTGATCCTGGCTCAGGACGAACGCTGGCGGCGCGCCTAACACATGCAAGTCGAGCGAGAACCGGAGCTTCGGCTCCGGGGACAGCGGCGAACGGGTGAGTAACACGTGGATAA
>DASSBV010000262.1:0-13084 GCA_035698545.1 Gaiella sp.
CCGAAGTTCGCGAGGACGGACACCGTGCGGGCATCGTGGTAGGCGAGGCGAGCCGACGCGCCCGCCTTTCGCAGACGCCACCCGCAGAACGCCTCGACGAGCCTGTCCTGCGGTCCGTAGACGATCCGGTAGACGCGCGCGAGGGCGCCGGCGAGCCCCTCCGCGACAGGCATCGGGTCGGTCGCGTCCCCGCGTTCCCGCCGGTAGAGCCTCTCCAGGTTGAAGTTGACCCCGAGCACGAGCGTCAGCGAGACGAAGGCCGCCGCGGCCAGCACGGGCCGATTCAGATGCCAGCCGAGGGCCGCACACAGCGCAGCGTTGACGACGAGGTCGGACTCCGAATCGAGATATCGCCCGAGCGGCGTGACGCTCCCCGTCAGCCGGGCGAGCTGACCATCCGCGTTGTCGAGCACGGTCTTCACCTGGAGCAGCACCGCGGCGAGCACCAGGCTGCCGCTGCCGATTGCGCCCGCTGCGGCGAGGCCGGTTGCGCCGGCGGCGAGCACGACGACCGGCGGGGGCACGCGTAGCGGCGCGAGCCCGAGCACGAGGAGGTGCGCCAGCGGCCGGAAAACGTGCTCGCAGAGGAGCTCGACCCCCTGGCGGCGCTTGCGGGAGCGAGCCAGCGCCCCCGGAGGAGTGCCGCGGCTGGTCATACTCTCTCCATGGACGGTTGGACCGAGACCGCGGACGCGCTCGAACGGGAGCTCGAGCTCGGCTCCTTCGCCGAGGCGATCGCGTTCGTCGACCGGTTGGCGGAGCTGGCCGAGAGCGAAGACCACCATCCCGACATCGACATCCGCTTCCGGCGCGTGACGGTGCGCTGGTCGACGCACTCCGCAGGCGGCGTCACGGATCTCGACCGCACGATGGCCGCACGCACCGACAAGCTCGTCTGATCAGGCGAGGGCGGCAACCGCGTCCTCGTCGACGGGCCGCCCGGCGCGGATCAGCTCGGTCGCGGCGTCCACCTTGCCCCAGACGTCCCACAAGAGGAATCCGCGCGGCCGGCTCTCCTCGTCGACGAACGCGACGACGCCCTTGCGATGCGGCTCCTGCCATGCGGCGACGACGGGGAGGCGCGAGTCGAGGTCGCCGACCGCCTCGTAGCCGAGGTCGAACATGTCCGAGTAGAAGAACGGCAGATGGTCGTACGGCTCGTCGGCCCCGGCCATGTTCGCGCCGACGGTGCGCCCGTGCGAGTTTGCGTGGTCCTCGTGCTCCACTCGGCCGCTGCGACCCAACGCGACAATCGGGAACTGCGCCACATCCCCGGCTGCGAAGACGTCCTCATGGCCGACCACACGTCCGCGGTCGTCGACCACAATGCCGTTCTCCACGGGGAGACCGGCTGCCTCCGCGAGCTCGGTCGCGGGCACGATGCCCAGACCGGCAACGACCATCTCCGCCTCGAGCTCCGCACCCGAGCCGGTCCTCACCCCGCCGGACGTGACGGCGGCGACGGTCTCGCCGGCGAGCACCTCGACACCGTGCTCGCGGTACGTGTCGCTCACGTATTCGGAGAGGTCGGGCGGCAGCACGCGCCAGTTGATCGACGGCTCCGGGAAGAGCATGGTGACGCTCGACCCGGCGGTGGTCAGCGCAGCCGCGATCTCGGAGCCGATGAACCCGCCTCCGACCACGATCGCTCGGGTGCCGTTGCCCGCCGCCGCGCGCAGCTGCCGGTAGTCGTCGAGCGTCCTGAAGTAGACGACGTCCGCGTCGTCGCCGCCGAGGCGCCGCGGCTGCCCGCCGGTGGCGAGCAGCAGCTTCTCCCAGTGGTACTCGGTCCCCTCGTCGTCGACCGCCGTGTGGCCGGCCGGGTCGATCCGCTCGATCCGCCGGCCGAGTCGCAGCTCAACCCCGAGCTCCTCCGTTCCGCGCCAGACGGTCGACTCGTCGTCTCCGAACCAGAGCTTCTTCGAGAGCGGCGGCCGCTTGTACGGCGCGTACGGCTCGGCGCCGACGAGCACGATACGACCGTCGGCGTCGTGCTCGCGGATGCCCTTGCAGGCTGCGTCGGCGGTCATGCCTCCGCCGACGATCAGGTAGCGCGTGGTCTCCATCGTCTCTCTCCGTTCAGGTCGTCTACGCCTGTAGTCGAAAGCTATCCGGGCGCCTGCCGGGCGCTGCCGCAGTACGGGAAGCTCACAGTGCGGTCCTCGTCATCATGTTGGTGTCGCAGGCAACCCGCGTTCTTACGTCCACACCGGCGAGGGGAGCGCGACCGCTGTGCGAGCATGGCTGGATGCCGCGTCTCGGGCTCGGGCTCCTTCTGCTCGCCGCTGCGGCGCTCGTCGCGGGCTGCGGGTCGAACGAGGCGCCGCCGCTTCCGCCCGGCCCCGCGCCTCCACAGAACGTCGCGCTCGATTGGGTCGAGCGGTTCCCCGAGCAGGGGCCGGCGCTGGTCTTCAGCGCGCACGGCTTCGAGGTCACGTCGTCGGGCTGGACGGCCGAGCTCGAGGTCGAGAACGACACGCCGATGACGTGGCGAATCGCCCAGAGCCCCGCGACCGCGTTCGGGGTGATGCTGTTCACCAGCGACGAGGCTGAGGAGGTCGAGCAGCGCAGCCACGACGACGACCTGCCCGGACTGCGGCCGGCCCGCACCTTCGACCCGGCGCTCCCGGCCCGGCTGCCTCCGGGAGCGAGCTGGGTCGGGACGATGTCCGCTCCGGGCCCGCTCGCGGCGGGCCTCCACGTGCGGCTCGTGTTTGGCCGGTTGGTCGCGGTCGGCACCCCGCCGGAAGGCATGCCGACCGAGTTCTCGTGGATCACGGACCACTCGTACGCGCTCCGCTCGACGCAGCTCTGAGGGATGGCGCTCACGAGTGGCGCGGCGCGGCGGCGTGCACGACCGCCTCGAGGATCGACGTCGGCTCCGGCCCCTTTCCGCAGCTCGCCGGGAGCGGCGCGCCGTGCCGCTCGGTCACGGTGACCTCGACGACTCCGTCGGGCGTCTCCAGGCGCACATTGCCGCCGTCGTGGCCCACGAGCCGGACGTCGCCGACCCGGTAGAGGCCGAGAGTCGTACGGACGGCGGCATCCGCAGCCTGGACCTCGTCTGGGTACAGCGATCGGCCCCGATAGAAGCGAAGAGGGATCCGTCCGTCAGCGAGCGCCTCGGCGACTTCGGCCGCGGCCTCGGGTGGCACGCGTCCGAGCTGGATCCCGTGTGGCAGCGCGAGCACGTTCGCCGCGAAACGGTGCCCGCCTTGGTGTGACGAGCGCCAGAGAAGCCCCTGCGGCATATGGCGGCGGAGCGCGGTGTAGGCGGGCACGCCGTGCGTCGCGCAGCAGACGTCCCTGCGCGCGTGCGTGCATACGAGGACGAGCGGCCCGGCGACGGGCGCGCCGTCCCTGTCGAGGTCGGCGTCGAGCAGCGACTCCGGCCTGTCCAGCTCGAGCCGCCGGAGGTCTCCTCCCTCCTCCGTGGTCTGCGACACGAAGGCGACGGTCTCTCCCTGCGGTCGACCGGGGCGGCGAGCGAGGAGGACGCGTCCGTCGAACGCCTCGAGCGCCTCGACGAGGCGCGGCTCGAGGCCGGAATCCTCGACCGCGTCCCGCCCCCAGGGCCCACGATGCTCGAGCACGAGCCAGCGCTCCGCCTGGCGGGCGGTTCCCGCCAGCGGAACGTGCGCGCGCAACGAGAGCTCCGAGCAGCTCATCCGCCTCTCCGCGTCCGGGCGGGCCGGGACCCGATCTGAACTGTGACGGGCGTGACACACCATGCGTCACCCCCGTGCACGACGCGCGGGGGCCCGGTGCCTACGGTCACTGCATGGCTGTCGTGCAAGGAGAGGAGAGAAAGATGAAGCGCATCGCGATCGCCGCCGTCGCCGTGACCAGCATCGTCGCCGTGCCCGTGGTGGTGGCGGCCGACTCCGGGGGACAGGCGAACGACGGGCCGTACGCCGGCGCGCACAACGTGAGCTCGCCGCTCGGCCCGCTGTACGGCCCGGTCAAGGCGGGGCCGCCGTCCTCGACGTCGTACGGTTACATCGCCAAGTGAGGGGGCTGGCGCGCGTCCGGCGCGCAAGGGGCCGGACGCGCCCGATCCTCCGCGGCGCCCTTCACGTGCAGGCAGCGGGGTCACTCCGACGCGGCCACGCGGCAGACGAGCTGCCCGGTCGCGATCGCCGACCCTGCTGATACGGCCAGGTCGCTCACGACGCCCACGCGGGGCGCGACGATCTCGTTCTCCATCTTCATCGCCTCGACGACGCAGAGCAGCTGCCCGACGGTCACCTCGTCGCCCTCGGCGACATCGACCTTCAACACCGTCCCCTGCATCGGGCTCGTCACTGCACCGTCTGCGGCTCCGCCGCCCCCGACGGCCCCGCGCTCGCGCCTCCTGCGCGCGAGCGCGGCCCACGGGGGCTCCGTGACCTCGAGCCGCACCTCGTACGACCGGCCGTCTACCTCGACCCCCTCGATGCGCGCGATCGTCGGAATCGCTCCGTCCGAGGTCTTCGGCACACTCGTTGTCATATGAGAAAACTGCCGCTCGAGCTCCTCGGCGCGCTGCGCCAGCTCCTCCGACTCGACGACCCCGGCACAGGTCGTCGCGGCGACGAAGCACGGATGCTCGAGCAGGGCGAGGTGAAAGCCGAGCAGCGTCGGCAACCCCCCGATCCGGAACTCGGCGAGGGCCCGCAGCATGCGCGCTCTGGCCCGCTCCCGGTCGACGTCGTGGACGATCAGCTTCGCGATCATCGGGTCGTAGAGGCCGCTCACCTCGTCGCCCGCCTCGACCCCGGAGTCCACGCGGACGCCAGGGCCGCCCGGCTCTTCGTAGGCCGTGATCTGCCCCGGGGCCGGCAGGAAGCCCGCCGCGACGTCTTCCGCGTTGATGCGGCATTCGATCGCATGACCGCGAAGCACGACGTCGGCCTGCGTGACGGAGAGCTGCTCGCCGGCCGCGACGAGCACCTGCTCGCGCACGAGGTCGATTCCCGTGACCGCCTCCGTGACCGTGTGCTCGACCTGGATCCGCGTGTTCATCTCCATGAAGAAGTAGTCACCGTCCGCCGTGAGCAGGCCCTCGATCGTCCCGGCCGACCGGTAGCCGGCGGCACGGGCGGCGTCGACGGCTATCGCTCCAATCCTTGCGCGAAGCTCGTCGTCCACCGCAGGCGACGGCGTCTCCTCGACGAGCTTCTGATGACGCCGCTGGATCGTGCAATCGCGCTCGCCCAGGTGGACGACGTTCCCGTGCGCGTCCGCGAGCACCTGGACCTCGACGTGTCGCGGATCCTCGAGATACCGCTCCACGTAGACGGTCGCGTCCGCGAAGTAGCGCTCGCCCTGGCGTGTCGCAGCCTCGAAGGCGCGCACCGCATCATCCGGGGCGAGGACGATCTCCATGCCCTTGCCCCCTCCGCCCGCGGCAGCCTTGACGATCAGCGGGTAGCCGAGCTCCTGCCCGAGCGCCGCGATCTCCTCACCGGAGCGGACGGAGTCGACCGCGCCCGGGATGATGGGGACTCCGGCGGCGCGCATCGCGGCCCGCGCGGCGGTCTTCGAGCCCATCAGCTCGATCGCGGCCGGCGGAGGTCCGATCCAGACGAGACCTGCATCCTCGACGAGCCGTGCGAATCCCGCGTTCTCTGCGAGGAACCCGTACCCGGGGTGCACCGCCTCGGCGCCCGAGCGCACCGCGGCATCGACGACCACCTCCGCCAACAGGTAGCTCTCGGCCGCCGGCCCCGGCCCGACCCGATACGCCTCGTCGGCCGCGCGCACGTGCGCGGCCCTCCGGTCGGCGTCCGAATAGATCGCCACGCAACCGACCCCGAGCTCGCGGAGCGTGCGGAACACGCGGATCGCGATCTCCCCGCGGTTGGCGACGAGCACCTTCGAGAAGACAGCCATGCGCGGCGTATTCTCCCCGAACCGTGACGCTGCCCGACCAGCTGACCCTCGCACGGGCGCTCGCCGTTCCGATCGTGGTCGTGCTGTTCGCCTGGGACTTCTCGGGGCACCTGTACTGGGCAACGGCGGTCTTCGCCGTGGCGATGGCGACCGACCAGGTCGACGGATGGCTTGCGCGCCGCCGTAACCAGACCTCGGCGTTCGGCTCGCTCCTCGATCCGATCGCGGACAAGGTGCTCGTGCTCGCCGCGCTCGTGATGCTGATCGCCGAGGACGTCGCGCCCGCCTGGATGGTCGCGGCGATCGTCGCACGTGAGATCGCGGTCTCCGGGCTGAGACTCGCTGCGCTCGAACGTGGCGTCGTGATGGGCGCGCGCGACCTCGGGAAGCTGAAGACGTGGGCGCAGTCGCTCGCGGCCGTGATCGCGGGGCTGGAGGCGGCCGGCGCGTGGAACGCGGACATCGCGTGGTGGGTGCTCCTCCTCGCGACGCTCCTGACCTGGGTCTCGGGGCTGGACTATGCCCGCGTCGCGCCGCGCGTCCTGCGCGGCGAAGGCGCTGCCACGTAGCCGCGGTCGACCTCTGATCCCCGCGGCCGGCCGGGCGCGCGCGCGACCCCCTCGCGGAATGCCTCCCACCGCCAGGCGCCGCCGCCATGGGCGGGCTCCGTCGCAGCGAGCAGGCCCTCACGCGCGAGGAGCGAGGCGAGCGCGCGAGCGAGCGCCGGGCCCGGATCGGGGTCGAGTCGAAGAGGCACGGGACGACGCTACACGAGCGGGGTACCGCACCCTCGGCGCCGGCCCGGTGCCAGAGTGACGAACACATTGTTATCACTTATTTGACGCATATCACTTGCTTATGTACCTTTCCGATGGACAAAGGGGGCCGGCATGGCGGGAGGCTGTGGCGGCCGCGCATCGACGCGAAGGAGAGGCATGCAGCGAAAGGCAATCGTCTGGGTCTCGGTGCTCGTCGCCGCCCTCGTGGCGGCCGCGGTCGGGGGCGCGACCACGACCGGCGGCAAGAGCTCGAAGGACGTCACGCTCAACCTCGTCGCATACTCGACGCCGCGACCGGTCCTCACGAGGCTGATCGACGAGTTCCGCAAGACGCCGCAGGGAGCCGGCATCACGATCCGCGCGTCGTACGGACCGTCCTCCGCCCAGGGTCAGGCGGTGGCGAACGGGCTTCCCGCCGACGGGGTCATCCTCAACACGGGCAACGACATCAACGACCTCGTCGACAAGGGTCTGATCGACAAGAACTGGGACAAGCAGAGCTACAAGGGCGTCGTCTGGAACTCGGTCGTCGTCTTCGGCCTCCGGGACGGCAACCCGAAGCGCATCAAGGGGTGGAACGACCTCGTGAAGCCCGGTGTGCAGGCCGTCACGGTGAACCCGTTCACCGGCGGGATCGCGAAATGGAACGTCCTCGCGTCGTACGTCGCGCAACGGCGGCTCGGCAAGACGGACGCTCAGGCGCTCGACTGGCTGCGCAGGTTCTACAAGAACAACGTGGTGTCGCAGGACTCGTCGGGCTCGAATGCGACCAACACGTTCCTCTCGGGCAAGGGCGACGTCCTCCTCACGTTCGAGAGCGAGGCGATCAACGGGAAGCTCCCGTATGTGATCCCGCGCCAGACGATGCTGATCGACGTCTACATCGCGGCGCTCAAGTCGAGCCAGCACAAGGCCGAGTGGACGGCGTTCTCCCGCTTCCTCAAGACGTATCCGGCGCAGAAGCTCCTCGCCCAGAACGGCTACCGGCCCGTGGACAAGAGGGCGCTGGCCGAGTTCAAGGGCAAGTACCCGACCCGGCCGGGGGAGACGACGATCACGAACAAGCTGCTCGGCGGCTGGCGCGCGGTCGACAAGAAGTGGTTCGACCCTCGCAAGAGCGTGATGCAGCAGATCGAACAGTCGCTCGGAGTCCCCACTGAGTAACACGCTCACCGAGGCGGCGCGCCTCCCGGCGCCGCCGCCCGCGCAGCGCAGGGAGAGCGCCGCGACCCCGGCTCTCTCCCTGCAGGTCGGCTTCGTCACGACGTTCCTGCTCGTGATCGTCGTGCTGCCGATCGCGGCGGTCGTCTGGAAGTCGACCGGCGAGGGTTGGGCCGGCTTCTGGGAGGTGGTCTCCTCGCCCCAAGCCGTCGCGGCGTTCAAGCTGACGCTGATCACGTCGACGCTGGCGGTGCTGACGACGGCCGTGTTCGGGACGATCATCGCCTCGGTCCTGGTGCGCGACTCCTTCGCCGGAAAGTCCGTCGTCAACGCGATCATCGACCTGCCGTTCGCGTTGCCCACGATCGTCGCCGGGCTCGTGATCATGACGCTCTACGGGCCCCGGACGCCGCTCGACTTCACGATCGGCTCCTTCCACTTCGACGCCAACGTGACGTTCACGCGCGGCGCGATCTACATCGCGCTCCTGTTCGTCACGCTCCCCTTCGTCGTCCGCGCGGTGCAGCCCGTGCTGATCGAGTTCGACCGCGAGCTCGAGGACGCGGCGCGGTCGCTCGGGGCCGGCCCATTCGTGACCTTCCGCCGCGTGGTGCTGCCGGTGATCCTTCCCGGGATCCTGTCGGGCGTCGCGATGGCGTTCGCACGCGCCGTCGGCGAGATCGGGGCGATCGTCCTGATCGCCGGCAACCTCCCGTTCAAGACGGAGGTCGCGTCGATCCACCTTTTCTACCGGATCGAGCAGGACCCGGCGGGATCGGCCGCGATCGCTGTCGTCCTGCTCCTGATCTCGTTCGCGGCGCTGATGGGCATCGGCGCGCTCCGCTGGTACGTCACGAGGCACGACCGTGGGTAGGCTCGGGCTCCGCTTCGTCGCGCTCGGCTACCTCGTCGTGATCCTCGTCGGCCCGCTGTTCATGATGGTGTGGCGCACGGCCGAGGACCTCGACGGCGCCTGGGCGGCGATCACCGCGCCGGACACCATCTCCGCGTTCAAGCTCACGCTGCTCGTCACTGCCATCGCCGTCGCCGTGAACACGGTGTTCGGGATCGTGTGCGCGCTCGTCATCGTGCGCGGCCACATCCCCGGCAGAGCGTTCCTCAACGCCTTCATCGACCTCCCGCTCGCCCTCTCGCCGGTGATCGTGGGGTTCTCGCTCGTCGTCCTCTACGGCGCGGGCGGGTGGCTCTCCTGGTTCCCCGACCACGGCTTCGAGATCGTCTACGCGACGCCGTCGATCGTGCTCGCGACGATCTTCGTGACGCTCCCATTCGTCGCGCGCGAGGTCGTGCCGACGCTGCGGGAGATCGGCACCGAGCAGGAGCAGGCCGCCCAGACACTCGGCGCGTCGGGCTGGCAGGCCTTCTGGCGGATCACCCTTCCGTCGATCCGGTGGGCCGTCGTCTACGGCGTCGTGCTCACGGCGGCGCGCGCGATCGGCGAGTTCGGTGCCGTCGCAATCGTCTCCGGAAACATCGTCGGTAAGACCCAGACGGCGACCCTCCGCGTCGAGGACGCGTACCAGTTCTCCTACGGGAACTACGCGCCGGCGTACGGCATCTCGTTCGTGCTGGCCGCAACGGCGATCCTCGTCCTCCTCACGATGATCGTCCTCCAACCGAAGGGAGCGACGCACTGATGTCGATCTCCGTCCGCCGCGTCACGAAGCGGTTCGACGAGTTCCTGGCGCTCGACGACGTGTCGGTCGACGTCGCCGCAGGGTCGTTGACCGCGCTTCTCGGCCCGAGCGGCAGCGGCAAGTCGACGCTCTTGCGGATCATCGCCGGCCTCGAGACGGCGGACAGCGGTGACGTCTCGATCGACGGCGTGGACGTGACCGGACGGCCGCCGCAGAAGCGCGGCGTCGGATTCGTGTTCCAGCACTACGCCGCCTTCAAGCACATGACGGTGTACGACAACGTCGCGTTCGGCCTTGCGATCCGCAAACGCCCGAAGGCGGAGATCGCCGAGCGCGTGGGCCAGCTTCTGGAGCTCGTCCAGCTCGAGGGGCTCGCGACTCGGTATCCCTCACAGCTCTCGGGCGGGCAACGCCAGCGGATGGGGCTCGCGCGGGCACTCGCGGTCGACCCCTCCGTCCTGCTGCTCGACGAGCCGTTCGGGGCGCTGGACGCCCGCGTGCGGGCCGAGCTCCGGGAGTGGCTCCGCCGTCTTCACGACGAGACGCAGACGACGACCGTGATCGTCACGCACGACCAGGAGGAAGCGATGGAGGTCGCCGACGAGGTGGCGGTGATGAGCCAAGGCCGGATCGAGCAGGTCGGTCCTCCGCAGGAGGTCTACGAACGACCTGAGAACGAGTTCGTGATGACGTTCGTCGGCCAGGCACACCGGATCGGCGACGGCTTCGTGCGACCTCACGACCTCGAGGTCGCGCTCGAGCCGAGCGGCGCGACGCGCGAGGTCATGATCGACCGGATCGTCCACTTCGGGTTCGCAGTCCGACTCGACCTCCTCGACGGCGACGGCGAGCGGCTCTCGGCGCAGACCACTCGCGATCGGGTCGAGCTGCTCGAGCTCGAGGTCGGTCAGATCGTCTACGTCACTGCCGCGCGACACACGACGTTCGCCTGACCCGCTCGTCGCCGGTCGCCTACTGGCAACTCAGGCGGGCAGGCTGTGGCTCTGCGGCGGCGGGCTCCACGACGACGGGAGCCGACGAGCAGTCGGCCGGCGGCCCGCTCGTCGGGGACACGACGCTGCTCGCATCCGAGCAGACGTGAGTGAAGGACGCGCAGAACGCGCCCTGGTACCCGACCATGGCCGCGTTCGAGGTGCACGATTCCGCGCGGACGCGGTGTGGAGCGACGACCAGACGACGCTGAGCTTCACGATCGGTCCGAAGGGAAAGCTCGCCCGCCCCCACGAGTTTCCCAAGCGGTCGGCCGGAATCCTCGTGACGCCGGGCTACGCCGGCCTGCAGTACTTCCTCACGGCCGACGGGCACGTCATCGAGCTCCAGGTCCCATCGACCTCGGGCTGGCCGCCGAGCGCGCGACAACGTCGGCGAGGCTCGTCTCCTCCAGCACGCCGCGCATCGCCGAGCGAAGCTCGAGCCAGAGGGACTGCAGCCCGACCGCGGCGCCGACGTACTCGACCTCTTCCGGCCGGGCGCCGCGTACGGTGGCGATCGGCCCCTCGACGGCGCGGATCACGTCGGCGAGGGTGATCTCCTCCGCCCGCCGCGCGAGCGCGTACCCGCCCTCTACCCCACGTCGGCTCGTGACGAGCTCTGCATGACGAAGGTCGAGGAGGATGTTCTCGAGGAACTTCTGCGGGATCCCCTGGGCGACCGCCACCCGCTCGCTCTTCACGAGCCCTTCGGAGGCGGCGAGCTCGAGCATCGCCCGCAGCGCGTAGTCGACCTTCGCGGAGACGCGCACATACGAACCGTAACCATGCGTCGCGGGACGGTCCGCACGGCGTGGGTTCATGATCCGACCCACACGACCGAGGAGGCCCCATGCCCGAGCCGCTCATCCGCCGTCCCGACGACGGCGTCACGATCCCGAACCCCGTGGGCGGAGAGATCGCGTTCGCGTTTCGCGGCGAGGAGACGGATGGGCGCCTGATGGCACTCGTGACGATCGCCCCGCCCGGCGAGGGACCTCCGCTCCACACGCACGCGAACGAGGACGAGTGCCTCGTCGTCCTCGACGGCACGATGCGGTTCCGGCTGGGCGACGACATCGAGGAGGCGCCCGCAGGGTCGCTCGTCTTCGTGCCGCGCGGCGCGATACACACGTGGCAGAACGTCGGCGAGGCGCCGGCCCGGATGCTCGTGCTGTTCACGCCCTCGGGGATGGAGGCGTTCTTCGACCGCTTCGCCGCGAGCGACGACGCGGTCCCGGCCCCGGAGGCGTTCGTCCAGGCGACCCACGGAACCGGCATGGAGGTCGTCGGCCCGCCGCTCGCGGTGACGCACCCGCGCTGAACGCCGGCGCGGCTACGAGCGCCGGTCGTCGATCCGCTTCGCCTTGCCCTGCGAACGCTCGATCGCGCCAGGCGCGACGACGTCGACCGCGATCGTCACGCCGACCGCGTGCTTCACCCGCTCGGCGAGCTCGATGCCGCGTCCCTCGACGCCCTCCGCCCAGCTGTCCGGCGCGGCCTCGACACGAACCGTCAGCGTGTCCAGCCGCCCCGGGCGCTCGAGCACGCAGAGGTAATGAGGCGCGAGGCCCGGGGTGCGCAGGATCTGCTCCTCGATCTGGCTCGGGAACACGTTCACGCCGCGCACGATCATCATGTCATCGCTCCGGCCCGTGACCTTCTCCATCCGGCGATGCGGCGCGAGCGCCGTTCCGGGAAGGAGCCGCGTCACGTCGCGGGTGCGGTACCGGACGACTGGCATCGCCTCCTTCGTCAGGGTGGTGAAGACGAGCTCGCCCTCCTCCCCGTCTGCGACCGGCGCCAACGTCACCGGGTCGACGACCTCGGGGTAGAAGTGGTCCTCCCACACGTGGAGGCCGTCCTTCGTCTCGACCGACTCCGCCGCGACACCGGGCCCGAGCACCTCCGAGAGCCCGTAGACGTCGACCGCGTCCAGCGCGCAGCGCTCCTCGATCTCGCGCCGCATCTCGTTCGTCCACGGCTCCGCGCCGAAGATCCCGATCTCGAGCGACGTCTTCGCGGGGTCGATCCCCAGCCGCTCCATCTCGTCCGCGATCACGAGGAAGTACGAGGGCGTGACCATCACGATCCGCGGGCGGAAGTCCTCGATCAGCTGCACCTGCCGGTCGGTCATGCCGCCCGACATCGGCACGACGGTGCAGCCGAGCCGCTCGGCGCCGTAGTGCATGCCGAGCCCGCCGGTGAAGAGGCCGTAGCCGTAGACGACGTGGACGAGGTCGCCGGGCCGTCCGCCCGCCGCCTCGATCGAGCGCGCGACGAGCTCCGCCCACGTGTCGACGTCGCCTTGCGTGTACCCGACGACGGTCGGCTTGCCGGTCGTGCCGGAGGAGGCGTGGATGCGGACGACCTCCTCGCGCGGGACGGCGAACAGCTCGAACGGGTAGTTCGCGCGCAGGTCCTCCTTCGTCGTGAAGGGGAATCGCGCGAGGTCGTCCAGCGTCTCGAGGTGGTCGGGCCGCACGCCGGCTTCGTCGAACGCGCGCCGGTAGTGCGGGACGCGTTCGTAGACGCGATGCAGCGTTGACCGGAGCCGCTCGAGCTGGAGCGCCCGCAGCGCGTCGGGGTCGGCACCCGTCACGGCACGAGTGTCCACTGCGGC
>DASSBV010000263.1:0-6721 GCA_035698545.1 Gaiella sp.
GACCCGCGTCGGCGGGCGCCGCCTCGCGAGCTCAGCGCGTGGCCGTGGCGCTGCGCGCGACGCGGACGTCGCCGGAGACCGTGCGGATGCGCAGTTCGACGGGATTCTCGTTGTTGTCGGCGGGTTCCTCGCCGACGTCCAGCTCGGAGGTCATCGTGCCGCTCACCGACTGCGCGTCGATCCAGAGAACGAGCCCGGGCACGGCGGCGACCTCGACGTCGCCAGAGACCGAGCCCACGACCACGGAGGCCCCGGCAGCCTCGAGGTCGACGTCGCCCGAGACGGTGCGCACAGCGGCCGACCCGAACGTGGCGCCGATCCGCACGTCCCCCGAGACGGTGTTGACCGCAGCGGTGCCGCCCACCGACCGGACGTCGACGTCGCCGGAGGCGGACTTGACGGCGAGCGACTCGGCCACCACACCTGCGGTGACGTCACCGCTCGCCGTCGCGTAGCTCAGTGAGGTCGCGTCGTCGAGCGATCCGTCACCGGAGGCGGAGTGGACGGCGACGGCGCCGAGCCGACCGCGTGCTTCGAGATCGGCGCTCTGCGTCTCGAGAGCGACGTCGGTTCCCTCGGGGCAGTGGACGGTGACGGCGAGCTCGGGCCCGCGACCCCAGGGAATCCCGAGCAGGCCACCCTCGCGCTTCGGCGCGCGCACGAAGACCTCCTGGCGGTCGCCGCGCGTGGTCGCGGAAACGCGTGTCTCGGCGGCGGCGGCCGTCGAGCGGTCGTCGCCGCGGGCCGGGGCCACCTCGACCTCGATCCGCGGCTCCGACCATGTCTCGACGGTCAACCCGCCGGCGGGGATCTCGACCCGGACGAGGGTGCGCCCGGGAGCGTCGAACGTGTGGTTCTGCGTCTCAGCCACGGCGGATGCGCGGCGGGAGGACGGGGCGAATGTCGCCGCGGACGTCGGCGAGCCTCGGCGGGCGGCGCCGCTCGGCGTCGTCGGGGTCACGCGGGTCGAAGAGCACGAACGAGAACATCGAGGTCTCCTTCCGTCTAGCTCCGGGCGAAGCCCTGGAGGCGGTTCGAGGATCGGCGGGCGCCACGCGGCTCGAGAGCGCGTGCGAGCGCACGCACGATCCAGGCGTTGGCAGAGACGCCCTCGCGGGCGGCGGCCGCCTCGAGGCTTCCCTTGAGAGCCTCCGGCAGCCGCAAGGTGATCCGAGCGCTGAGGTCGTCGCCGGGGGCCGGCGGCTCCTCGGGCGCGACAGGGTCGTCGACGTACACGAGCTCCGGGTCACGGCCGGCCAGGCGCACCTCGACGTGACCCGAGACGAGCTGGCCGTTGAGCGACACGGCTGCCTCCGAGAGCAGGTCCTGGAGGCGCAGGCGAAGGGCGGGCTCCGAGGCATCGACGAGGCGCCGCAGCGAGTCGGCGAGCGACTCGTCACCGAGCGCGCTCGCCGTCGCCACGAGGTCTCTCCGGATCGCGTCGACGTGGATCTCCATAGGCACCAGTATGACATCAATTTGATGTCTGTCAAGTGCCAATGTGAATCTCGCGCGATGTCACCCGGTGCCAGGCACGCAGACATGTCCGCTCGAGCCATGTCTTCGTGCCTGGCACGTCGAACGAAGGAGTCGGCTCCGGGCCGCGGTATCCATCACCGCCGGCCGACGCGCCGGCCTGGAGCCATGGCCGACCACGCGCGCACATTCATCCGGGTCGACGCCCACGTCTCCCGCTTGGCTGCGCTCGTTCCCGTGGCGGTTGCGCTCGAGCGATGGGGCGAGGGCGCCTGGCACGACATCGGCAAGGTCGCGTTCCTCGTCCTCTGGCTCGCGATCGCCGTGATCGTCGTCGCCGAGGTGGTCGTGATGTTCCGGCTGGGCGAAAACCGGACGCGTGCCGTCCTCTGGCTCGGGGCCGTCGCTCTGGCGAACCCCGCCGCCGACCCGATCGTCCAGGCGCTGCTCACGGCACGCGTCGCCCGGGCGGTGCGACTACGGAAGGAGTTCACGGAGGAAGTCGGGCGCCAGGTCTTCTCGGGACGCGGCATCCGCTTCGTCGTCGCAATCAGCATCCTCGGCATGTTCGGGCTCGGGTGGCTGTTCAGCGCCGTCGAGACGTCTCAGCACTTAAGCGTCGGAGACGGCGTGTGGTTCGCGCTCGTGACAGCCGCCACCGTCGGCTACGGCGACATCGTCCCGTCGGACACGGCCGGCCGCGTCATCGCCTCGGCACTGATGATCCTCGGGCTGGTCGTGGTCGGGCTCCTCACCGGCGCGATCGCCGAGCGGTTCACCCGAGCCACGCGACCCGAGGAAAACGTGACGCAGCGACTCGACGAGCTCGCCGAGCGGCTCGAGCGGATCGAGACGAGCCTCGGAGGGACCGGCGGCCGTACCTAGAGCGGCCGCCGTGCCGCGGGCTCCGCGGCGTGGTTGGCTACCCGCATGGCGTTGCAGGTCACGTACGTCGGCCACGCGACGGTGCACATCGCGCTCGACGGGGTGCGGCTCCTGACCGATCCGGTCCTGCGCCGGCGCATGGGGCACCTCAGGCGCCGCGGCCGGGTGGACGCGGCGGCCCTTCGCGGGATCGACACGATCCTGATCTCGCATGCCCACTACGACCACCTCGACATCCCGTCGCTCGAGAAGCTGGGCCGCATCACCCCGATCGTCGTGCCGCGCGGGCTCGGCCCGCTCGTCCGCCGGCGGAGCTTCGCGCACGTCGTCGAGCTCGACGTCGGCGAGCGGCTCGCGGTCGGCGCCGTCTCGGTGACGGCGACGGTCGCCGAGCACGGCGGCAGCCGGGGCGTCTTCGCCTCCGGGCCCGCGCTCGGGTACCTCGTGGAGGGGTCGAGCCGGGTCTACTTCGCAGGCGACACCGACCTCTTCCCCGGCATGGCGGAGCTTGCGGATGGACTCGACCTCGCGCTCGTCCCCATCTGGGGCTGGGGACCGAGCCTCGGACGCGGAAAGCACATGGATCCGGAGCGCGCAGCGGAGGCGCTGACGCTGCTCCAGCCGCGCGTCGCGGTGCCGATCCACTGGGGCACCTACCACCCCTTCCACCTCGGGCTGCTCGAGGCGCCGCGCTACCTCCGCGAGCCGGCCGAGCGCTTCGTCCGGGCGGCGGCCGAGACGGCACCCGACGTCGAGGTACGCCTGCTGCAACCGGGCGAGACACTCTCGCTCGACGTCGCCCCCGGGTAGGGATAGCCGCACTGCGCAGCGGCCGCGGTCGCCGATAGGGTCATGGGGTCCGGCGGCAGGCTGCGTCACGCGCCGGGCGCTATCACGGGGCGGCCGGAAGCCTGCCCCGAATCAGCGCGTGAAAGGACCCTCGAGAAAGCGATCGCGTGAACACTGTCGACCCACCCGATCTTCCCCTCTGGCAGACCGTCCGCCACTTGGTGCCGTTGTGGTGGGAGCAGCGGCGCCTGGTCTCGCTCGGCCTCGTCTGCGCGCTCGCGTTCACGGGTCTCACGCTTCTGATTCCGATCATCGTCCAGCGGACGATCGACGACGTGATCGACGGCCCCGACGGGTCGCTGCTCGTGCCCTACCTCGCCGCGATCGTCGTGATCGCGGCGCTTCGGTTCGGGGTCAACTTCAACCGACGCTACGCCACCGCGCGCGTGGGGATCGCGGTCGAGGCGCGGATGCGGTCGATGCTCTACGAGGCATATCTGCGCTACCCGCGCGCGTTCTACGACCGCCACGCCACCGGCGAGGTGATCTCGCGCGCGACGAACGACATCTACCCCGTCCGCTACTTCGTCGGCTGGGGGGTCGTCCAGGCAATCCAGAGCCTGATGATGCTCGTCGGCGCGGCGATCGTCCTCGTCGTCGTCAACCCTGTGCTTGCGCTGACCGCGGCGCTGGCGATGCCCCCGGTCGCGATCCTCACCTATATGTTCGCGCACCGCGTGTTCCCCATCTCGCGCGAGGTGCAGCGGCGGAAGGGCCACCTCACGGAGGCCTCGGACGAGGCGGTGGTCGGGATCGAGATGGTGCAGGCGTTCGGCCGCGAGGACGACGTGCGCGACCGGTTCCACGGCCGCGCCGAGGCCGTGCGCCGCGAGACGATGCGGCAGGCCTCGGTCGAGGCGCGCTTCCTCCCGGGGCTGATCTTCCTCCCCACGCTCGGGATCGCCGCGGTGCTGTACGTCGGCGGCCGCCAAGCGATCCAGGGCGACCTGACGATCGGCGAGTTCACGCTCTTCGTGACGCTCCTCCTGCAGCTCGTCTGGCCGCTCGAGGCGCTCGGCTGGATCATCAACCTCGGTCAGCGCGCCACCGCCGCAGCCTCGCGCAGCTTCGCCTGGATCGACGGAATCGAGCCCATGGTCGAGCGTGCCGACCCGGTTCCGCTGCCGGACGGTCCCCTCCCCGTCCGTCTCGAGGACGTGCACTTCCGGTACGCGACCGGCAGCGAGGTGCTCTCGGGGATCGACCTCGAGGTGACCCCGGGCGAGATCGTCGCGGTGTGCGGGGCCACGGGAGCGGGCAAGACGTCGGTGCTCAACCTCTTCCCGCGCTTCTACGACCCGACCGCGGGCCGCGTGCTCCTCGGAGATGTCGACGCGCGCGACGTCGCGCTCGCCGAGCTGCGCCACTCCGTCGCGGTCGTCACCCAAAAGCCCGTCCTCTTCTCGATCCGCCTGCGCGACAACCTGCTCGCGGGCCGCCCCGACGCGGACTGGAGCGACGTGCTCGATGCCTGCGAGGTTGCCGGTGTCGCGGCCTTCGTCGACGAGCTGCCGCACGGCTACGACACGCTCATCGGCGAGCGAGGCGTCAACCTGTCCGGCGGCCAGCGCCAGCGTGTCGCGCTCGCGCGCGCTCTCATCGCGAACGCCCGCGTCCTGGTGCTGGACGATCCGATGTCCGCCGTCGACACCGAGACGGAGCGCCATCTCGTCGAGAGCCTCCGCCCGGCGGTGCGCGGACAGACCGTGCTCATCTCGGGGCAGCGGCTGTCGACCGTTCTCGTCGCCGATCGCGCCGTCGTGATTCACGGCGGGCGGATCGTCGAGGAAGGCGTGCCGGAGGAGCTCCTCGGCGCCGGCGGCGAGTTCGCGCAGCTCTTCGGCGAGGAGGCACTCGCGGCATGAGGTGTCCATCAACAACCCTCCGCGCGTTCCTGGGTCGTCGCTCGCGGGGCGGGGCCGGAGGGCATGGAAATCGTGTTGGTGCCAGGCTTAAGCCTGGCACCAACGCAGTTATCAATACGGGCCCGGAGAGCACCGGCCCGCGAGCGACGACAGGCGCGGGCGGAGCCCGGCTTGGCCGGGCGGGAGCCGGCGCCGGCCAGGGGCGCGCGCGGAACGGTCTCTCGCGACTGCTGCCTTACACCGCCGGACGGCGTCGGCGGCTGGCGGTCGTGCTGCTGCTCGCCGCGATCTCGGCAGTGGCCCCGGTGGCGGGCTGGCACGTCGTCGGCGACGCGATCGACAACGGGATCCGCGCCGGCGACGAATCGCGCCTCGTCGACGACGTGCTCCTGTACGTCGGGATCGGAGCGGTCGCGTGGATCCTCGGCACCGCGACGTGGTTGATGCTCGCCGGCGTCGGCCAGCGGATGGTGCTGGACGTCCGCCGCGATCTCTTCGAGCACCTCACGTCGCTGTCCCTGCGCTACTTCTCCGAGCAGAAGGCGGGCTGGATCATCGCCCGGCTGACGAGCGACGTCGACGCGCTCTCCGACGTGCTCAACCAGGGCCTCACGACGCTCGTCGTGAACACCCTGACGCTCGTCGCCGCGATCGGCGGCCTGTTCCTGCTCGACTGGCGGCTCGGGCTCGTCGCCCTCCTCGTGCTGCCGCCCGGGATCCTCGTCACCCGCTGGTTCCAGCGACGGTCGCACGAAGCGTTCTCCGACGTCCGCACGCGGATCGCCGCCGTCACCGCGCAGCTCGCGGAGTCCGTCGCCGGGATGGCGGTCGTGCAGGCGTTCACGCGCGAGCGCGCCTTCCAGCGCGAGTTCGAGGGCTTCAACGAGGCGAATCGGGTCTCGAACGCCTACGCGCAGAAGCTCTCGTCGGTCTTCTTCCCCGCGATCGAGCTGCTCGGGGTCGTCGCGCAGGTCGCGGTGCTCTACGCAGGGGCGAAGCTGATCGACGGCGGGTCGCTCGAGATCGGCACGCTGATCGCGGCCGCAGGGCTTCTGTCGCTCGTCTTCCAGCCGCTCCAGGAGCTGTCCGAGCTGTACGGCCAGGTGCAGGCCGCGAGCGCGGCGATGGGGAAGATCTCCACGGTGCTCGACGCCGTGCACGACGTCACCGACCGGCCGGGGGCGCGTCCGCTCGGACGGATCGAGGGGCGGCTGCAGCTCGACCAGGTCGTCTTCGCGTATGGCGACGAGCCCGTGATCCACGGTCTCGCGCTCGAGGTCCCCGCGGGTGGGTGCATCGCGCTCGTCGGCGAGTCGGGGGGCGGCAAGTCCACGACCGCGAAGCTCGTCGCGCGCTTCTACGACCCCGACGACGGGGCCGTGCGGGTCGACGGCGTCGACCTGCGCGACGTGCAGCTTCGCTCGTACCGCCGCCAGCTCGGGGTCGTCCTCCAGGACCCGTTCCTGTTCAGCGGGACGATCGCCGACAACCTGCGGTTCGCGCGCCCCGAGGCGACGGACGAGGAGATCGCCGAGGCCGCACGCGCGATCGGCGTCGACCGCATCGCAGCGCGGTTCGAGGACGGCCTAGGGCACGTCGTCCGCGAGGGCGGGGCGGGGCTCTCGGCGGGAGAGCGCCAGCTCATC
>DASSBV010000264.1:0-9751 GCA_035698545.1 Gaiella sp.
GAGGCGATCGGCTGCTTCGGGCTGACCGAGCCGGACGCCGGCTCCGACCCGGGCGCGATGCGCATGCACGCCCGCCGCGACGGGAGCGACTGGGTCCTGAACGGCGCGAAGATGTGGATCACGAACGGGACGATCGCGGACGTCGCCGTTGTGTGGGCTCGGACAGACGAGGGGGAGATCCGCGGGTTCCTCGTCGAGAAGGGCATGCCCGGCTTCTCCGCGCCGGAGATCCACAAGAAGATCTCGCTGCGTGCGTCGATCACCTCGGAGCTCGTGCTCCAGGACGTGCGCGTCCCCGCCGACTCGATGCTCCCGGGCGCCTCCACCCTGCGCGGCCCGCTCTCGTGCCTCAACGAGGCGCGCTTCGGCATCGTGTTCGGCGCTGTCGGCGCGGCACGCGCGTGCTTCGAGGAGGCGCTCTCCTACGCGAAGGAGCGGATCGTCTTCGGCAAGCCCATCGCCGGGTACCAGCTCACGCAGCAGAAGCTCGCGGAGATGGCGCTCGAGGTGAACCGCGGCTTCCTCACCGCGCTCCACATCGGCCGGATGAAGGACCAGGGCACCCTCCGGCCCGAGCATGTCAGCCTCGGGAAGATGGGGAACGTCCGCGGCGCGCTCGAGGTCTGCCGCTCCGCGCGCACCATCCTCGGCGGCAACGGGATCACGCTCGAATACCCCGTGATCCGCCACATGAACAACCTCGAGTCCGTGCTCACCTACGAGGGCACGCACGAGGTGCACACGCTCGTCGTCGGCCAGGCGCTGACCGGCGAGAACGCCTTCGGCCGCGGCTGAGCGGCTTCAGGTCGTCGCCTCGCTCGCGCGCGCCGGCGGCGCGTCCGCTCGGCGCAGGTTGCGCACCTCCGGCACTCCGACGGGGCCGAACTTCGCCACGGCGGACACGAGCGCGGCGACGACGAACGCAGTCTCCACGCCCACCAGGTCGGAGATAGGGCCCCACAGCATGAAGCCGATCGGCATGAACACGAGCGAAACCGCCCAGTCGTAGGACGACACCCGCGAGAGCACGTCCTGCGGCACCTCGCTCTGCAGGACGGTCTCCCAAAGCGTGTTCGCGACGATGATCGAGACGTACGCGCCGAACGCGCCGAGCACGAGGGCCGCGGTCGGCAGCGACAACGCGAAGAGGAGCAGATACCCGGCCATCCCGAGAACGACGAGATGGCTCGCGACGAGCGGCCGCGAAGGACGCCAGCGGAGCGCGACGACGCCTCCGACCGCCCCTCCGACGCCGCCCGCGGTGAGGATCGCGCCCCAGGCCGCAGCGCCCCCGAGCTCCTCCTCGGCCACGAGCGGCCCGAGCACCCCCTGGGCGCCCCAGGCCATGTTCCCGATCCCGAAGCTCACGAGGCTCACCCAGAGCCAGCGGCGCGTCCGGACCGCGCGCCAGCCCTCTGCAAGCTCTGAGAGGAACGAGCGTCGCGCCGCCGGTAGCGCAGCGCTCACCCGAAGCACAGCGAGGATCGCCGCACTGGCGGCAAACGTCGCCGCGTCGATCACGAAGACCCAGCCCGCGCCGACCGCAGCCACGATCACCCCCGACAACGCCGGCCCGCCGATCCAGCTTGCGCTCCGGTTGAGCGCGAGCAGCGCGTTCGCGTTCTGGAGTCGTGCACGGCTGACGGTCTGCGGCACGAGGCCGGTGGATGCCGGGGCGAAGAAGGACTCGGCGGCCCCGACGACGGCTGCGAGCACCACGAATTGCCACAGCTCCACCCTCCCGGAGATCACGAGCACCGCGAGAGCCAGCAGCGCGACGCATCGAATGAGGTCACACGAGAGCATCACGACCCGGCGCTCGAGGCGGTCCGACCAGACGCCGCCGGCCAGGATGAAGATGGAGTGCGACAGCGTGAACGCGGCGAACACGAGCCCCAGGGCGCCCGCGGAGTCCGTCGAATCCAGCACCGCGAACGTGAGCGCGATCGGCGTCATCCCGTCACCGACGGCACTCGTCAACGACGCGAGCCAGAGCAGCCGGAAGGGCCGCTCGCGGAGCGGCTCGAGGCTGTGCGCCCTCATTTGCTCCCGTGCTCCCGCTCGGCGCGCGCGAGACGCGCGACGAACGGGATCGCCAGCAGGATCGGCACGCCCAGCACGGGCCACAGCGCCTGGTAGCCCTCGGTCTTCTCGAGGTGCGGGCCGAGGATGTCGATCACGGCGCCCGCGGCGAGCGGACCGATCACGAGCCCGATGCCCTTCGTCGTCGTCGCGAGGCCGGAGATCGCGCCCCGCTCTCCGGAGGGCATCAGCTTGAAGAGGAGGCCCCACGCGAGGGTCATCACGGTGCCGCCCGCGATTGCGACGACGAAGATCGGGACGAGGTACCAGGCATGCCACGTCGTCCCCAGCCCGCCGGCGAGGAGGCCGACGCCGTACACGGCCGACGCGCCTGTGATCAGCGGGGCGAGCCCCACCCGGTCGCCGATGCGCCCGGCGAGCAGGGCCGCGACGATGTAGCCCGCCGCGACCGCGCCGAGGATGTAGGTCGAGGTGACCAGGGGCTCGTCGAGGCCGACGGTGACGTAGAGGACGACGAACGTGCGCGCCCCGGCGAACGTGCCCTCCCAGGCGGTGTTCGCGACGAGGAACGTCGCGACGTCCCGGTTTGCCCGGAGCACCCGCCACGATTGCGCGACGTACGTCCGGACGCCTTCGAACACGCGGCCGTGGCCGCCGTCCTCCGTGACGAGCACGATCGGGATCGCGCACGCGGCCGAGACGACCCCGGCGGCGACGAGGAACGGGGCCGGGCTCCAGAGGTGGAAGAGGTAGCCGCCGCCGATCAGCGCGCCGCCGATCGCGATTCCGCGGAAGACGTGCTGGACGCCCTGCGCGCGGCCGTAGATGCTCTCGGGCAGGAGGTCGGGGTACAGGCCGCGGTAGGGCGGCTCGTAGACGTAGTACGCGAAGAACAGCCCGAAGAGCATCAGGGCGGTCGTCCATAGGTTCGGCATGAACGCGACGAGGGCGAGCGCGAAGGCCATCGGCCCGAGCGCCGCGAGCATGAACGGCCTTCTGCGGCCGAGCGGAGTATGGAACGTGTCGCTCCACGGGCCGATCACGAGCGGCAGGGTGAGCGCGAAGAACCCCTCCGCCGCGAGCACCAGCCCGACCAGGGTCGTCGAGTCTGTATAGCGGCCGAGGATCGGCGGCAGGTACGCCGACGTTGTCGTCAGTGACCAGGCGAGCCCGAGCGCGCCCGCCCCGAGGACGAGCGTGTTGCGCCGGGCCGGGTCAGGCGACGACCGGCGGCTCGACGAGACCGTCTCGGAGGACGTCGACGATCGTGCGCTCGGCACGGGCGACCTCCTCCTCGCCGTCGGGAAGCCTGCCCATCACCCAGCCGGTGAGGATCTCCTCGAGGCCGCCGTACACGACCCAGCTCGCGAGCCGCGCGTCGAGCGTCTCGCGAAAGATGCCGCCCGCTTGGCCCTGCTCGATCACGCGCTGGATCACCTCGAACCCACGACCGATGTCGTCGACCTGCGCCGCAAGATGCGCGCTTCGGCCCACCTCCCGCACCATCACGGTCACGAGATCTGGGTCGTTCCGCCAGGTGCGCAGGAGGATCTTCACGAGCCCGAGAAGCTTCTCGTCGGCTGGCTCGTCCGACGCCTCCACCGCAGTGAAGCGCTGGAGCAGCTCGCCCCAGTTCTCCCGGAAGACGGTCTCGAGCACCTCGTCCTTCGACGTGAAGTAGTGGTAGAGCAGGCCGTGGGCGACGCCTGCCTCCTCGGCGATGTCGCCGACCCGGGAGGTGTGAAAGCCGCGTCGCGCGAACACACGCACCGCGGCGTCGAGAATCCGCTTGCGCGTCTCCTCCGCCCCGCCCTGCCTGTCCCCGGACGTGCGCATGCGCGCGATCGAACGGTCAGTCAACGTCCGGTCAGAATAGGGGCGGTGACAGGCACCGCGCAACAGCACCTCGCCGGGATGGTCGTCGTCGACCTCACGCGCTATCTCCCTGGGGCGTTCGCGAGCCGGGAGCTGCTCCGGCTCGGCGCGCGCGTCGTGCGCGTCGAGGGACCGGACGGCGATCCGATGCGGCGGACGGCGCCCGCCTGGGACGAGGCGCTGCGTCGCGGCAAGGAATCCGTGGTCTGCGACCTGAAGCGCGATGCGCCGTTCGCGCGTGCCCTTTGTGCGGCGGCGGACGTCGTCCTCGAGGGGTTCAGACCGGGCGTCGCCGAGCGCCTCGGGGTCGGCCCCGCCGACGTCCCGGCCTCGGTCGTCTACTGCTCGATCACCGGCTTCGGAACCGAGGGTTCGCACGCCGCCCGCGTCGGGCACGACCTGAACTACCTCGGCTGGGCTGGGCTGCTCGAGGACACCGCACCGTCACCTCCGCCGCTCCAGGCGGCGGACCTGGCTGCCGGCGCCCTCCACGCGGTGACGCAGGTGCTCGCCGCGCTCGTCGGTCGAGAGCGGACCGGCGACGGCGCTCGCATCGTCGTCTCCATGACCCACGGCACGCACGAGCTCGCCGCGCACCGTCTCGGCGGCGATCCGCTCCCGCGCCTCCTGACCGGCGGCCTCGCCTGCTACTCCACGTACGCGACGGCGGATGGACGCCACCTGACACTCGCCGCGCTCGAGCCGGTGTTCTTCGTCCGCATGTGTGAGATCTCCGGCCGGCCGGAGCTCGCCGACCGTCAGTACGAGCCTGGGCAGGAAGCCTTGCGGGAGGAGCTCGCCGCGATCTTCGCCGCGCGCCCCCTCGCCGAGTGGCTCGCGCTCTTTGACGGCGAGGAGGTCTGCGTCGGTCCCGTCGCGACCCTCGCCGAGGCACATGCCGACCTCGGCCCCTGGCCCGATCCACCACCCGACGTCCCGCTCGGCGCCCACACGGAGGCATGGCGCGAGGTGTTGCGAGCTCGGTGTCCGACTTCAGTCGGACGGCAAACCAAGCGCTGAGGGCAGCGCGAGCAGCGTGTCGATGCGGTCGGGCTCGCCCTCGTGCAGCCCGTCGCGGTCGAGGAGGATCGCACGGATCCCCAGGGCGCGCGCGCCCTCGATGTCGTCCGCGTAGCTGTCGCCGACCATCGCCGCCTCGTCGGGCCGGGCCTCGAGCGCCGCGAGCGCGGCCTCGAAGATGGAGCGGTGCGGCTTCACGCGGCCGTGGCTGGCCGAGCCGACGCAGACGTCGACGTCGAGCGCGTGGTGGCGTGCGAACTCGTCGAGGTCGCGCTGGCCGTTGGAGATGAGCCCGATCCGCAGGTGGGCGCCACGCAGCACCTCGAGCGTGGGCAGTGTGTCCTCGTAGAGGAAGAAGTTCTCGTGCCGCTCCCATTGGCGGACAACGTCGAGCGCGCACTCTCGGGTGCCCGGGCCGGCACCCCCCATGCCCACGACGATCTCCTCCGTGAACGCGACCCACAACTGCTCGTCGTGCACGAGCTCCGCGTCGCGCTGGAGGTTCTCGATCGCCGAGCGGCGCGCGTCGTCGTAGAGCGCGGGGTCGAGGGTCAACCCGTGTCGGGCTGCGATGCGCCGGTATCCCTCCGGCCCGAGCTCCGGCCCCGGCCGGAACAGCGTGAAGTCGACGTCGAGCAGGACGGCCTTGAGCACGGGGGCGAGGATACGCGTCCATCTCCGTCCGAAGTAGGAGACGCCAACCGGTGCGCGATCCTTCGCGGCCGGAGGCGGGCTTTGCCGGCCGGGAGGCAACCTACGGCCGACCTGTGCGCAGCGCGGAAGGAGGGGGCCGGCGGGGGAACCATGGGGTTCCCCCGCCCCCAATCGGGGTGCCCAGATTTGAACTGGGGGCCTCTCCGACCCGAACGGAGCGCGCTACCAGGCTGCGCCACACCCCGAGCGACCAGAAGCGTAGCGACTCGGTAGCGGCGGCTTCGTAGACTCGGGCCGATGACCTCGCGGGACGAGATCGTTCGCTACGCCGACGCACTGCTCGAGATCGAGCGGTTCCCGGAGTTCGCGCCGCAGGGGCTCCAGGTCGTCGGCGGCGACGAGGTGACGACGATCGCCTGCGGCGTGTCGTCGTCACGGGAGCTCTTCGAGCGGGCGGTCGCCCTCGGCGCCGAGCTCGTGCTCGTCCACCACGGACTGTTCTGGCGGAACGAGCCGCTCGTCGTCGACCGGCGCCTGCGCGGACGACTCGAGGCGCTCTTCGCCGGGAACGCCTCGCTCCTCGCCTACCACCTCGCGCTCGACGCTCACCCGACCCTCGGGAACAACGCGCAGCTCGCTTCGCGCGTCGGGGCGAAGCCGGACGGCACGTTCGGCGGCGTCGGGCTCGGTTGCAACCTCGACGACGTCACCGTCGAGACGCTCGTCGGACGCGTCGAGCAGGCGGTGGAGCGCGCGCCGCTCGTCCTCCCGGGCGGCCCGGAGACCGTTCGACGTCTGGCCGTCTCGACCGGCGCAGCTGGCTACGACCTGGCGAAAGCCGCGCACGAGGGGTTCGACGCGCTGCTGACGGGCGAGGCGGAAGAGCCGAGCGCCGCGACCGCGCGCGAGCTGGGGATCACGCTGATCGCGGCCGGGCACCATGCCACGGAACGCCTCGGCGTCCGGGCCCTCGCGGCGCACCTCGCCGAGCGCTTCGACCTCTCCTGGCAGTACGTCGAGGTCCACAACCCAATCTGAACGCCCCTTCGGGCTGCGCGATTGCGGACCGCCCGGGGGTCGGAGTATGGTGGGGGCAGATGAATGCTTTCGGGAGGCGGGCCCGTTGACCCCCGCCACCACCGTACGAGCGACGATCGAGCCCGTTCGAACGCGAGAGCGTCGACGGGCTTTTTTCGTCGCCGAGAGAGGACACGGCCGATGGCGAATCACCTGACGCCCGACGAGCTCGCGAAGGAGCTCAACATGGACCGTGAGTCGGTCATCCGCATCTGCGTCGCGGAAGGCGTCCCGATCTACCAGGGCAAGATCGACAAGTACCTGTTCCAGGCACAGCTCCAGGCGGCCGGGGCCACGCAGCAAGCGGCCACGGCCTAGCCCTCTCTCTCGATCGCTTCACCGGAGGCCCGGCGACCGCCGGGCTTCCGTCAGCGCCGTGCCGCGCGCGAGCGCGCCGGCTTCTTCTGGGGACCGCTCTTCGCCTTCGGCTTCCCGTCGGCGCGCGCGCGAGTGGCGCCCTTCGCGGCCTCGACGCTCGCCTTCAGCGCCTCGATCAGGTCGACCGTCGGCGCGGGCTCCGGAGTCGGCTCGGGCTCCGCGATCTCCTCGCCGCGGAGCTTCGCCTCGAGCAGGGCCCGGAGGTCGCTGCGGTACGCGCTCGAGAGCTCGTCGGGGTCGAACTCTGCCGAGAGGCCCTCGACGATCTGTCGGGCGAGATCGAGCTCCGGCTTCTTTACGTCGGTCTCGTCCATCGCCTCGTCGATCTCCGCCTGCGAGTAGACGTCCTCGGAGAGGTACATCGTCTCGAGCACGAGCCCCTGGCCACGCGGCCGGACGAGGCAGATCGACTCGCGGCCGGAGCGGACGAAACGCCCGATCGCGCCGACGCCTGCCTCCTCCATCACCTCGAGGAGCAGCTTGTACGGCTTGCGCTGCGCGGGGGCGGCGCCTGGCACGAGGAAGTACGTGCGGTCCATCCAGACCGGGTCGACCTCGCTCAACGGCACGAAACGCTCGATGTCGATCGTGCGCGAGTCGTCGCGGCTCTCCAGCGCCTCGAGCTCTGCGTCCTCCACGACGACGAATTGCCCCTTCGCGAACTCCCAACCCTTGACGAGCTCGTCCGGGCCGACCTCCTGGTCGTGCGCGGGACACCAGCGCTTCTGCTTGATCGGCGTGAGGTCCTCGCGGTGGAGGAGCCGGAACGACACGTCCGACTGGCGCGCGGCAGGCTTGGTCGCGGGCGCGAGCCCGACGGGGATGCTCACGAGGCCGAAGCTCAGGGATCCGTTCCAGGTGACGCGCATGGCCCTCCAGTCTACGGGGCGGAAGTCGCCCATTCGCGTCGGACGCGCCGATCCCTGCCCTCGAGTGCCGTCTAGAGTCTGAACGGAATGGCCGGAAACCGCACGATTCCGCGCCTGTGGCGCGACGCGATCGCCCGCAACAGCGGGACGGCGTACCTCGTGGAGGAAGCGGAGGGCTGGCGAGAGGTGACCTGGGATGAGGCGGCCGAGCGTGTCTCGCTCCTCGCCAACGGCCTGCTCTCGCGCGGCGTGCAGAAGGGCGACGCGTTCGCGATCCTCGCGCGCAACACGCTCGACTGGGCGCTCCTGGACTTCGCGCTCGCGCACGTCGGCGCCGTCGGCGCGGCGATCTACGCGAACTCCTCGCCGCGCGACGTGCGGTACGTCCTCGAGCACTCCGAGGCCGTTGGGGTCGTCTGCGAGGACGATGTGCAACGGGCGAAGGTCGAGACAGGCGCTGCGACGCTGCCGTCGCTTCGGCACGTGCTGACGTTCGCCGACCTGCCGGCGCTCGAGGACGAGGGTCGTGCCTATCGCGAGGCCCACCCGGAGGCGCTCGACGTGGCGGTCGCGGCGATCGACGAGGAGGACCTCTTCACGTTCATCTACACGTCCGGCACGACGGGGCCGCCGAAGGGCTGCATGATCCGCCACCGCAACTACTACGCGATGGTCGCCGTCGTCGACGAGCTGCCCGAGCACAGCGTGTCCGGCGACGTGATGCTCCTGTACCTCCCCCTCGCGCACAACTTCGGGCGGCTGATGCACCTCTCCGGCCCGTACGCCGGCTACACGATCGCTTTCCTGGCCGATCCCCTCGACGTCGCGCGCGCGATCACGGAGGTGCGTCCGACCGTCCTGCCGAGCGTCCCGCGCGTATACGAGAAGGTCCACACGGCCGTGACCGCGTCGTTCGCCGAGGCAACCGGGGTGAAGCGCCGACTGGTCGACTGGGCGCTCGACGTCGGCCGCCGCGAGAGCGCGTTCCGACGCGAGGGCCGCCCGCTGCCGTTCGGGCTGGCCGTGCAGCATCGGCTCGCCGACCGGCTCGTGTTCTCCAAGGTGAAGGAGCGGCTCGGGGGGCGGTTGCGGCTTCCGATCTCCGGAGGCGCGCCGCTCGCGAAGGAGATCGCCGAGCTGTTCGACTCGATCGGGATCTGCATCATGGAGGGCTACGGGCTGACCGAGTGCACGACCGCGGCGACGACCAACCGGAAGGGCGCCTATCGGTTCGGGACGGTGGGTCAGGCGCTCCCGGGTTTCGAGCTACGCCTCGCGGACGACGGCGAGCTCCTGATTCGCAGCGCGACGATCTTCGCGGGCTACTTCAAGGAGCCGGAGGCGACCGCGGAGGTGCTCGGCCACGACGGCTGGCTCGCCAGCGGCGACATCGCGACGATCGACGACGACGGCTTCGTGACGATCACGGACCGCAAGAAGGACATCATCGTCACCGCAGGGGGGAAGAACATCGCCCCGCAGAACCTCGAGAACGACCTGAAGACCTCACGCTTCGTGTCGCAGGCGCTGGTGGTCGGCGACCGCCGACCCTACCCCGCGGCCCTCATCACCCTCGACCCGGTCGAGATAGGCAAGTGGGCGCAGGAGCACGGTGTGGAAGGCGATCTTCCCTCCCTCACCCGCAACCCGCGCGTCGTCGAGCTCGTCTCGTCGATCGTGGACGACGTCAACCACGAGCGCTCCCGCTTCGAGCAGCTGAAGCGCTTCGCGATCCTCGAGCGCGACTTCGAGATGGACCGCGGCGAGGTCACGCCGACGCTGAAGCTCCGGCGCGGAGTCGTGCTCGACCACTTCGCGGACGAGGTCGAAGGGCT
>DASSBV010000265.1:0-12193 GCA_035698545.1 Gaiella sp.
CGGGGCCGACGTCGAGCGGGGCGTTCGTGTCGTACGACGCGGGTGGCGCGACGGACGGTGTCTACAACGTGAATCCGAACGCGCTGTCGGATCCATTCGGGTCGTTCAACACCGAGCCACGCCGCTGGAGCTTCCGGGTCACGCTGTCCTGACGGGCCGCGCAGCGGCTGCATCGAGACGACGGGATCCCAGGTACAAGCGTCAAAGACGGGCTCCGCACAGGCCTGGTGTCTCGCAATCCGCTTGTTCCTGAGGGCGGTACTGGCCCGAGCCAGTGACGGCCGAACTCGTCGAGCTGGATCAGCTCACCGCTTGCTTCACGAGGGCGGCGATCCGCTTCTCGTCGGCGGCGGTCAGCTCTTTCAGAGCGAAGTAGGTCGGCCACATCGCGCCATCGTCGAGGTTCGCCTCGTCGCTGAAGCCGAGCGTCGCGTACCTCGACTTGAACTTCCCCGCGCTCTGGAAGAAGCAGACGACCTTTCCGTCCCTGGCGTACGCGGGCATCCCGTACCAGGTCTTCGGCGAGAGATCCGGCGCACTGGCCGTGACGATCTCGTGCAGCCGCTTGGCCATCGCGCGATCCGAACCTTTCATCTCGGCAACCTTCGCGAGCAGGTCGCTCTCCCCGGCCGCCCGGTCCTTGCCGCGGCGCGCTTCCGCCTTCAGCTCCGCGGCGCGCTCCTTCATCGCAGCCCGTTCGTCCGCCGAGAATCCCTTGGACGTCGCCTCGGCCTTCTTCGCAGACTTCCTCTGAGCCATCACGCACACCTCCGTTCGTGTTGCGAGATCCTGCCAGTCAACTCTGCGCTTCGGCTTCCCGCTGCTGCTCCCGCGAGGCCCGCAGGACGACGCGATCCGACCAGACGAGGTATGCGACGACCCCCGACGCGCCGGAGACGAGGAGCGTGACGAGCAACGCGGCGGCCGAGGGCCCGATCGCCGGCTGGTAGAGGATGGAGGGCGGGAACAGCTTCGCGACGGGAAGCGTCACGATGCTGAGCAGGAATTGCAGGACCGAGGCTCCGATGCTGATCGGCGCGAGCTCCGTTTCGCTTCGACCGAGACGCACGACGAACTGCACGACGTCGAGTTCCGGGTACGCGACTCCCGCACGCGCGAGCGCTGCAGAAAGCGCCAGCACCAGCCACGCGAGCGCGACGACGAACGGCACGAGCAACAACGTCACCGGCGCCACTCCCTCCTGCCATCCCGCGAGCGCCACGCACACGACCCCGGCGGCGGCACGCGCCAAACCACCCCAGTGCGGAAGCAGCAGTGCGGACGCCGCGAGCTTCACCTGCGTGCGCTCGCTCGTCTGGAGCTCGGCGATCGGGAGGCGCCAGACGTTCGGGGATAGGACGTTGGCGAGCCCCGATGCGACTTCGACCACGCCGAACATGCCGATGAACTGCCAGCGAGACCAGGGCGCGATCCCGCCGAGGACGGTCGCCGTCAGCAGGACCCCGACGAGGTTCATGAACGACAGCACGAAGACCAGCGCGAGGCCCCGAAACGCTCGTCCGCCCGTCACGTGGCTGCCCTCGCACACAGCTCTTCACCAAACGGTCGGTTCCCGGGCATCCGTGGCTGATTCCCTCGCCCAACCCGTCACAAACGACGCGGAGGGGGTCGACGCGCACGATCCCGAAGTCACCGTGGTCGTCCTTCGACGTGCGCGCCTTGTAGAGGACGAGCATCAGCAGCTTTCGAGCCTCGCTTTGCGAGAGGGCTGAGCCCGACCAGAAGGGCTTGACTCAGCCGAGTTCCTGGGCGAGCCCGATGAGTAGTCCTTCGGGCCCCCGGATGTAGCAGAGCCGATACATGTCTTCGTACTGGACCACGTCGCCGACGAGCTCCGCGCCGCGCGTGCGGAGCCGGGCGAGCGTATCGTCGAGGTCCTCCACGGCGAACATGATGCGGAGGTAGCCGAGAGCGTTCACCGGGGCATTCCGGTGATCGGCGACGGTAGGCGGCGTGAGAAATCGCGAGAGCTCGAGCCGGCTGTGGCCGTCCGGCGTGCGCATCATGGCGACCTCGACGCGCTGGTCGCCCAGTCCAGTGACGCGCCCTGCCCAGTCTCCTTCGATCATGGCTTGCCCTTCGAGCTCGAGGCCGAGCTCGCGAAAGAACGCGATCGTCGCCGGAAGGTCCTCGACGACGATGCCTACATTGTCCATCCGTCGAAGCGACATGCGCCCACCCTAGACAGACGCCGGCTTGCGACGCGCCGCGCGTGGGCGCAATATCCCGCTGGAACCGCATCGATGAGGGATGCGCAAGTGGGATTCACACCTCTCGCACGGGAAGGAGTCAGACATGGCAGGTGTACAGACCGGCAGCTTCGACACTCCCGACGAAACTCGGACACCGAGCAAGACGACGGTCCAACTCGTACGGCTGGGTGGCACGACCGCTGCGCGCATGACGCTCGAGCCGGGATGGACCTGGGCCGAGTGCATCAAGCCCATCGTCGGGACCGACAGCTGCCAGCTGCGACATGTCGGGCTTGCACATTCAGGCGCAATGGCGATCGAGCACGAAGACGGAACGAAGCAGGAGATCCATGCGGGTCAGGCGTACGTGATCGAGCCGGGCCACACCGCGTGGGTCGTCGGGGACGAGGCGTTCGTCGGCTTCGAGTTCGAGTCGCCAACGGCCGAGGAGTACGCGAAGTCCTGAGGCGAGCAGAATCGGTCCGCGTCGGAGGTGAAGGGTCGAGCGAGCAGCGTCCGATGATCGAAGTAAGCGAGAGTGTCGTCATCGCCCGCGAGCCGGCTGATGTCTTCGACATCGCCGCCGACCCGGAACGGCAACTCGAGTGGGATGCCCAGACGTTGAGTGTCGAGAAGCTCACGCCGGGCCCACTCGGCCGCGGCGCGCGCTACCGAGTCAAGGTCAAGGGCCTCGGAGTGGTCGAGTACGAGTTCCCGGAGTTCGACCGGCCGGTCCGGTTTGCGCACCGCGGGCTCGTGAAAGTGGGCGAGATGTACCACACGTTCACGTTTGAGCCGGTCCAGGAAGGGACGCGGCTGACTCAGGCCATCCGAGCGGAGCCTCGTGGCATCGGCAGGCTGTTGCGTCCAGTCATGGGCCCGATGCTGCGGAAGCTTGTGCGAACGATCAACACGGAGCTGAAGGAGCACCTCGAAGAGGGTGGACGCCGCGCGGCGCCGGAGACGAGCGCCTAAACCCGTTTCCTTCTCGAACACCGTTCGGCCTTCGCCCCACCGACGCCGACCTCGCGGCGTTGCCGACCTACTCGAAACGGTGATCGCCGAAGCCGACCGTAGCGGCCGCCGAGAGCCTGCCGAGCTACCGCCTCATCATGCCGGCGGTTTGCGCAGTGTCGGAAAAATGGGCGGTACTGGGCTCGAACCAGTGACCCCCAGCTTGTCGAGCTGGTGCTCTCCCAACTGAGCTAACCGCCCCGGGTCGCAGAGTCTAGCGAAGCCGCGGGGAGCCCTTCCGCGAGCGACTCGATCACCCAGTCGGCCTCGGCGTCGCGGAGCTGGTCGACGTCGAACTCGTGGCTCGCGACGCCGACGCACTCGATTCCGGCGGCGTGGGCGGAGGAGACGTCGTGCGGGGTGTCGCCGATCACGATTGCCTGCTGCGCCTCGAGCGGCGCACCGTAGACGAGGGCGGCCTTGCGGAGCGCGACGCGTGTCACCTCGTTCCGATCCGGCGAGTCGGAGCCGTAGCCGCCGAACGAGAAGTAGCGATTCAGCCCCGCGCGGTGGAGCTTGATGTGCGCCGAGGCCTCGAGATTCCCCGTGACCAGGCCGAGGAGGTAGCCGTCTACGAGCAGCTTCCGCAGCAGCTCCTCGGCGCCGGGAAGCACGCGATAGCCCTCCGATTCGGCGACCGTCTGGTGAAGGTAGTGCTCGCGCCGCTCGAGCAGCTTCGCGAACTCCTCGTCGGAGGGCTTGCGGTCGAGCACCGCCTCGAACGTCTGCCGTCCGACGTCGGGGTCGGTCATCCCGGTGTCGGTGAACTCGCCGATGTCCGCGGGGATTCCGTAGAGCTCGTCGAACGCGAGCTTCCACGAGCGCGCGCCTGCCCCGCCGGAGTCGATCAGCGTCCCGTCGACGTCGAAGAGGAGCGCGATCCGGCGGCCGCTCATCGCTCGAACAGGGCCGCCTGGCCCTGGCCGACCCCGACGCACATCGTCGCCACGCCGTAGCGGCCGCCCCGGCGCCGGAGCTCATGGAGGAGCGTGACCACGAGGCGGGCGCCCGACATCCCGAGCGGATGTCCGATTGCGATTGCGCCGCCGGAGACGTTGACGCGGTCGGGGTCGAGGCCGAGCTCGCGGATCACGGCAAGCGACTGCGACGCGAACGCCTCGTTCAGCTCGACGAGGTCGAGCTCGTCGACCGCCACGCCGGTGCGAGCGAGCAGCTTGCGCATCGCCGGCACCGGACCGATCCCCATCACGGCCGGGTCGACGCCGGCGACGGCCGAGCCGCGGAAGGTCGCGAGCGGCTCGATCCCCAGGTCGCGCGCGCGCTCGGCGCTCGCGACCACGAGAGCCGCCGCGCCGTCGTTGATCCCGCTCGCGTTCCCGGCGGTAACGGTGCCGTCCTGCCGGAAGGCGGGCTTCAGGGACGCGAGCTTGTCGGCGGTGGTGTCGGGTCGCGGGTGCTCGTCGCGCTCGAGCTCACCCGCCGGGACGAGCTCGTCGGCGAAGCGGGCCTCAGCGTCCGCGGCGGCCCAGCGCTGCTGCGACTCGAGCGCGAAGGCGTCCTGGTCGTCGCGGGAGACATCCCAGCGCTCGGCGACGTTCTCGCCGGTGAGGCCCATCGACGCCGTCGAGAACCGCTCCTCGTAGCGGGGGTTCACGAAACGCCAGCCGAGTGTGGTGTCGTACATCGTGCGGTCGCCGCGCGGGAAGGCCGCGTCGGGCTTTGCGGTCACGAGCGGCGCGCGGCTCATCGACTCCACCCCACCCGCGACGAACAGATCGCCGTCGCCTGCGATCACCGCATGGCACGCGCCGGCGATCGCAGAGAGACCCGAGGCGCAGAGCCGGTTGACCGTCACGCCGGCGACCGTCTCCGGGAGGCCCGCGAGGAGCGCGGCGAACCGCGCGACGTTCCGGTTGTCCTCGCCGGCCTGGTTCGCACAGCCGAGCCACACATCCTCGATCTCGTCGCCCGGCACGCCGGCGCGCTCGACCGCCGCGCCGACGGCAACCGCGGCGAGATCGTCCGGCCTGACGCCCGCGAGGCCGCCCCCGTAGCGGCCGACGGGTGTCCGTACCGCCGAGAGGATTACGGCGTCCGGCATGCCGCTGAGGCTAGAAGATCTCCGGGCACCAGGGTGCCCGCTCGGCGCGGAAGAGCGCGTCGGCCCGCGCGAGCCCGCCCCGCGCGCCCTCCTCAGCGCGACCGGCCCGCGCGAGCTGCGCGAACGTGAAGCCGCCGAGCATCGTCATCCCCAGACCCTGCACGTCGAGCCGCACGTCGGGACGCCGCGACGTCCGGCGGACTCGGTTCCCCTCGACCGTCCAGGCGCCGACGTTGTCGGGGAAGTGCGGGTCGGCCGTCACCTCGAGCGTGACGCGCCCGTCGGCCGAGACGCCGCGCGCCGCAAGCGCGGCGCCGACCTCGACCGGCCGCACCCACAACCCGTCGTACACCCTGGCCCGCAGCTCGTTCATCCGGTCGACGAGCAGCACGACCGGGTCGTCGACCGCGAGGCCGGAGACGGTGATCGCGTCCGTCCAGTCGATCCCGAGCAGGAAGCGCCAGAGCTCACGCCGAGCGGCGTCGTCGACTCCCTGGAGCTCGATCACCCTGACCGTCTTCTTCCAGTCTTCCCACGTCGTGCCGTCCTGCGCGATCCGGTACAGCGCCCACCCCGCCGGGCGCCCCTCGCGCTCGTAGAGCGCACGGACGAGCGGCCCGGCGCCGCGCCGGTTCTCGGGCCGGTCGCTCAGCGTCCGTATCTCCCACCAGGCGCGGGAGCGGGCGAGGAAACCGGGCGTCCGCTTGCGGATCCGGTCGTAGAGACCGGGCAGCGCGCGGAGCGCCTCGTCGTTCTCGATCAACCGCATCGATCCCTCGTGCTCGAGCTCGGGCCGGATCCGGACGCTGCGGCGGCGGACGTCGAGGTTCATGGCGAACGACGCGAGCCCGTAGCCGAAGCGCCCGTAGATCGTCTCCTCGGACGCCCAGAGCGCGGCGATCGGCTCCTCGCGCTCGCGGATGTCCCGCAGCTGCAGGTCCATCATCCGCCGCAAGAGGCCGCGTCGCCGGTGGGACGGAAGCACGCCGACCACCGTCACGCCGCCGCAGCGGACCGGCCCAGCGGGAAGCGTCAGCTCGAACCCGTAGGCGCCCGCCCCGGCGACGATCCGCCCGTCGTCGAAGACCGCATGCATGCGCTCGTGCGGGAGAAGCGCAGCAAAGCGCTCGGCGTCCTCCTCGCTCGGCGCCCAACCGAAGTAGTGGCCGATGGCGCCGACCGCAGCGCGGTACTCCTCGACATCGCGGACTGCGCGGACGCGAAAGGCCATCCGGCGATCCTAGACGGAGACTGCTAGAGCTTCTCGAGCGGGGCGTACTCGATCATCAGCCGGCGCTCGCTCCCGTCGGCGGCGAAGCGGACCGTGACGACCCCGCCGGGCTCGATCCGCGTGACGACTCCCTCGCCGAGCGAGCCGTGGCGTACGGAGTCGCCGGTCGACAGCGCCGGCAGGTCGCGCTCCTCCCGCGGCGCGATCTGTCGGTTCGACTGCGCGTAGCCCGCCCACGAGGCGGGCCGCAGGCGCTCACGAGCGACCGTCGCCGGCAGCTCGTCGAGGAAACGCGAGGGCAAGTTGTACTCGCGGCGGCCGTAGAGCGAGCGCGCGGTCGTGTGGGTCAGCGTCAGCCGCTCCATCGCCCGCGTCAT
This sequence comes from Gaiella sp., assembly GCA_035698545.1. GTDB lineage: Bacteria > Actinomycetota > Thermoleophilia > Gaiellales > Gaiellaceae > Gaiella. The sequence continues at coordinate 6,898 of DASSBV010000265.1, forward strand.
CCCGACGTACGCGAGCCGCCGCTCTTCCTCGACCTCGTTGTCCTCGATCGAGCGGGCGTGCGGGAAGATCCCCTCCTCCATCCCGATCAGGAACACGACGCGGTACTCGAGACCCTTCGCGTTGTGGATCGTCATCAGGGTCACCTGCGCCTCGTCGGTGACGAGCGTGTCCTGGTCGGATTGGAGCTGTACCTCCTCGAGGAACCCGGCGAGGGACGGCTCGTCGACACGCCGGCGATGCTCCTGCGCCGAGCCGACGAGCTCCTCGAGGTTCTCGATCCGGCCGCGCGCCTCGATCGTCCGTTCCGCCTCGTATGCCTCGAGCGTTCCCGAGCGCTCGAGCACGGCCTGGACGAGCTCGTCCACCGGAAGCTCCTGCGCAGCGGACATCAGGCTCTCCATCACGGTGCGAAAGCCGCGGATCGCACGGGCGCTCGCGCTCGCGACGCCGGCCGCCTCGGGATCGGCCGTCGCCTCCCAGAGCGAGATCCCGAGGGACTCTGCGTGCGTGACCATCCGCCGGATCGACGTATCGCCGATCCCGCGCCGCGGCCGGTTCGCGATCCGCATCAGGGCGACCGCGTCGTCGGTGTTGTTCAGCACCGCGAGATAGGCGACCGCGTCGCGGATCTCGGCCCGCTCGTAGAAGCGCGGGCCGCCGATCACCTGATACGCCACGCCCTGGCGGACGAGCACGTCCTCGAGCACGCGCGACTGTGCGTTCGTCCGGTAGAAGACGGCGATCTCCGCCGCCGACGTGCCCGCCTCGACCTGGCGGGCGATCTCTGCCGCGACGAAACGGGCCTCCGCGTGCTCGTCCTCGACCTCGACGACCTCGACCGGGTCGCCCTCGCCGAGCTCCGACCAGAGCCGCTTCGGCTTCCGGTCGCGGTTGTTGTCGATCACCGCGTTGGCGGCCTCGAGGATCCGGTTCGTCGAGCGGTAGTTCTGCTCGAGAGCGATGACGCCCGCGCCGCCGAAGTCGCGCTCGAAGTCGAGGATGTTGCGGATGTCGGCCCCGCGAAACGCGTAGATCGACTGATCGGGGTCCCCGACGGCGAACACGTTTCGATGCTTCTCCGCCAGCAGCTGGAGGAAGCGGTACTGCGCGTGGTTCGTGTCCTGGTACTCGTCGACGAGGATGTGGCGGAAGGCCGTCTGCCACCGCTCGCGCGCCTCGGGGAAGCGCTCGAGCACCTGGACCGTGAGCATGAGGATGTCGTCGAAGTCGACGGCGTTCGAGCGGAACAGGCGACGCTGGTACAGCTCGTAGACCTCCGCGACGGTCTGATCCCAGAACGAGGAGACGCGCGCCATGTACTCGTCGGGCGCGATCAGTTGGTTCTTGGCGTTCGAGATCTGCGAGTGGATCCCACGCGGGGTGAAGCGCTTCGGGTCCTTGCCCAGCTCCTCGAGGCAGGCCTTCACCAGGCGAACCTGGTCGGCCTGGTCGTAGATCGTGAAGTTCGAGCGGTAGCCGAGCCGCTCCGCCTCGCGGCGCAGCATGCGGCCGCACGCCGCGTGGAAGGTGAGGATCCAGATCGCCCGCGCGGTGTGGCCGAGCATCCGCTCGAGCCGCTCGCGCATCTCGGTCGCCGCCTTGTTCGTGAACGTGATCGCGAGGATCTCGTTCGGCTTGATCCCGTGAGCCTGGATCAGGTGGGCGACGCGATGGGTCAGGACACGGGTCTTCCCCGACCCCGCGCCGGCCACGACGAGGAGGGGCCCGTCGACGTGGAGGACTGCCTCGCGCTGGGCGGGATTGAGGTCGGCGAGGAGCTCCTCGTGGGGCGTCACGGCCACGCGTCGATGCTAGCCGCGGCTCCCGGCGCGGTTCTCGACGTGTCCGCTGCGGACGTGGCTACGTGCCTGGCACGATCTCCCGTCCGAAACGGACGTCTTGACGCGTGTGCGTCTCGGCCGCGCCGGCTATGTCCGATTCGGACGTGGCTACGTGCCTGGCACGACTCACCAGCTGACGGTGAGCTCGATGTTCGTGCCGAAGCCCGAGCGGCGGACGACGCGGAAGACGTACGTGCCGGGCGGGAGCGGCTCGTATCGAGCCTTGCAGTACCACGACCCGGCCGCACCCTCGCACGCCGTCGTCTTGGTGTCGATCAGCGGGCCGCCCTTCGGCGCGTGCGCACCGAGGAGCCTGAGCTGCGTGCGCCCGACCGTCCGGGTGCGGAGAAGCACCGAGAAGGACGCGTGTTTGCGGACGACGACACCGACCTGGACCGAGCTTCCCGAGGCGACGTACTGCTCGAGGTGCACCGACCCGGCGCGACCCATTCCGGGGAGCGCCAGTACGAGACCGCCCGCGAGGACGGCAAGGAGCACGGCCCGTTTCACGTCCGGGACTCTACGCCCGTGCCGGTAGCACCGCGATGCCCTCTTCGAGCGTCACCACCCGCACCCGCGCGCCGTAGTGCTCCGCGAGCGCCTCCTCGGTGAGCACCTCGGCGGGCGTCCCGTCCGCGACGACCCGACCCGCGTCGAGCAGCAGCACGCGGTCGGCGTACTGCGCCGCGAGCGTCAGGTCGTGCATCGCCGCAACGAGCGTGAGCCCCTCCGTCGCGCGGAGCGCGTCGAGCAGGTCGAGCGCCTGCTGCTGATGCCCGATGTCGAGCGACGCCGTGGGCTCGTCCAGGAGCACGATCGGGGCCTCCTGCGCCAGTGCACGTGCAACGACGACGCGCTGCCGCTCGCCGCCGGAGAGCGTCCCGAGCATCCGCTCGGACAGCTCGTCGAGCTCGAGCCGGGAGAGGGCGCGCGCCGCCGCCTCCCGGTCCTCCTCCCCTTCCCGCGCCAACGGCCTGAGGTACGGCGTGCGTCCCATCAGCACGTACTCGGCGACGGTCAGCCACGGCGGCGTGCGCGGCTCCTGGGGCACGAGCGCAAGCCGTTGGGCCCGCTCGCGGCGGCTCAGCTGCCCGAGCAGGACGCCGTCGAGTCGGATTGTCCCGTCGCAGGGCAGCAACCCGGCGACCGCACGGAGCAGGGATGTCTTTCCTGCGCCGTTCGGGCCGATCAACGCGACCCACTCCCCCACCTCGACGACAGCGTCGACGTCCTGCACGACCGCGCGGCCGCCGAGGGTCACGGTCACCCCGTCCAGCGCGATGGCGCTCATGCGCGGCTCCCGCGCGCCCGCAGCACGAGCGCGAACGCGGGTGCGCCGAAGAGCGCCGTGATCACGCCGATCGGGACCTCCGCCGGCGAGAGCGCCGTGCGCGCGATCACGTCGCAGAGCACGAGAAACCCCGCGCCGACCACGAAGGAGAGCGGCAAAAGGCCGCGGTACGAGGTACCCGCGACGAGCCGCACCGCATGCGGGACGATGATCCCGACAAAGGCGATCAGCCCGCTCACCGCAACGGCCGCCGCGGTGCCGATCGTCGCCGCGACGACGAGCACCAGCCGGATGCGTCGTACGTGAACCCCCAGGCTTTCCGCCTCGAGGTCGCCGAGGCTGAGCACGTCGACGACCCTCCGCAGCGCGACGATCACGGCGGTCGTGACGAGGACGTACGGCGCCAGCGTGCGCACGTCGCTCCAGCCGGTGTTCGGGAGGCTGCCGAGGATCCAGGAGGTGACCTCCTGGAGCGTGTCGGTATTCCGCTGCTGGACGAACGTCTGGACGGCGGTGAAGAAGCTCGCCACCGTCACGCCGGCGAGCACCAACGTCGCGGAGTCCCGCTCGCGCCCCGCCGCGCGCCCGATCGCGTACGCGATCACGACGGCCACGGCCCCGCCGACGAACGCTGCGAGGGGCAGCAGCTGGTGGCCCGAGAACGCGTCGGGCAGGTATGCGATCGCGAGCGTCGCACCGAGCCCAGCGCCGGCGGCAACACCGAGCAGGTAGGGGTCGGCGAGCGGGTTGTGGAAGACCCCCTGGTACGTCGCGCCGGCGGTCGCGAGCATGCCGCCGACGAGCGCCGCGAGCAGCACGCGCGGAACACGCAGGTCCCAGAGGATCGACTCCTGCGTCGCGCTGAGCGGGGAGTCGACGCCCGGTATGCCCAGCTTGGCGAGGACCGAGCGCAGCGCGTCGCCGACCCCGATGTGGACCGGGCCGGCGACGATCCCGACGACGAGGGCGAGGAGAAGGAACGCGACCGCCGCACACGCCCAGCCGGGCGAAACCCCGCGGACGCGGACGGCGCGGGCCGACGCGGCGGCCGCCTCCAACTCACTGGCTCCCGAGCCGCAGAAGCGCGGTGCCGACCGCCCGCACGAGGTTCACGAGGCGCGGCCCCCAGCGGGAGGCGATCGAGTCGTCGAGCCGGACGATGGATCCGCTGCGCACTGCCGCGATCCGGCTCCATCCCGGTCGGGCTGCGACCGTCTGCGCGGTCTGCCCGCAGCACACCGTGTCGGCGAGCACGATCAGGTCGGGGTTCGCCGCGACGACGTATTCGGCCGAGAGCTGCGGGTAGTCCGAGCCGGCCCCCTTGGCGGCATCGGCGACGTTCGTGAGGCCGAACATCGCGTAGACACGCCCGACGAACGTGTCCGACGTGACCGAGAACAGGTTCTCGTCGAGCTCGTGGTAGACGCTCGCCTTCGTCAGCTTCGCGTGCACCTTGTCGACGATCGCCCGGATCTTTCGGTTCATGCGCGCGGCCAGCGCGTTCGCCTCCTGCGCGTGCCCCGTGACCTTGCCGAGCTGCCTGATCTGGCGGTACGCGGCGGGCAGCGTCGGGGCGGCATTCTGGAAGACGACGGGGATCCCGAGCCGGTTCAGGGCGCCGGAGAGCCCCTTCGGGTCGAACGCGATCACGACAAGGTCGGGGTCGAGTGCTGCGATCGCCTCGACGTTGGGCGTGAAGCCGGAGAGCGACGTGTGCGGCGCCCGCTTCGGGTAGTTCGACTGGTCGTCGACGGCGACGACCTGGTCGCCGGCGCCGATCGCGAAGAGGGTCTCGGTTGCCGTCGGCGAGAGCGAGACGATCCGCGCCGGGCGCTTGCGGATCGTGATCTTGCCGTTGTCGACCGAGACGGTGGCCGGGAACGGCTTCGCGCGCGACGCTTGCGGCGCCGCGAACAATGGGGCTGCGAGCGCCAGCGCGAGGGCGGCGAGCGCCGCCGCGAGGGCGAGACGATGGAGCATGGCCTGCTTCTCCTTCTCCCTTCCGCGAGGGGGTCGAGGCGGCGGAGAGCGGCAGGTCTTCTGACTCGGGGCGCCCCCTCCCGCCGCCTTCCCGGCCTCGCGGCCAGTGGCGTCGGTGGCGGGAGAGCATCTCCCCTCACAGCGGCGGGACCGTCCCGGATTCGCACCGGGTTCCCTCACCGC
>DASSBV010000266.1:0-22031 GCA_035698545.1 Gaiella sp.
AGCGAGGCGTAGCGGCCGCCGAGCGCCAGCAGCTCCTCGTGCGTGCCCCGCTCGACGACGCGGCCGTGGTCGAGCACGACGATCTGGTCTGCCTCGCGAACGGTCGAGAGCCGGTGCGCGATCGCGATCACAGTGCGGCCCTCCGCGAGCCGCTCGAGCGCGGCCTGCACTGCACGCTCGGTCTGCGTGTCGAGCGCCGAGGTCGCCTCGTCGAGCACGAGAATCGGCGGGTTGCGGAGGATCGTTCGCGCGATCGCGATGCGCTGCTTCTCGCCGCCCGAGAAGCGGTAGCCGCGCTCGCCGACGACCGTCTCGTAACCGTCGGGCAGCGATGCGATCAGCCCGTGGATCTGGGCGGCGCGCGCGGCTTCCTCGATCTCCTCGTCGGTCGCGTCGGGCCGCGCGAAGCGGAGGTTCTCGCGCACCGACGCGTGGAAGAGGTACGTCTCCTGCGAGACGACGCCGACGGCCGCCGTGAGCGACGGGAACGTCAGCTCGCGAACGTCGACCCCGTCGATCGTCACGCGCCCCTCCGTCGCGTCGTACAGGCGGGCGACGAGGTACGCGCAGGTCGTCTTCCCCGATCCCGTCTCGCCGACGAGGGCGGTCGTCGTGCCGGCCGGCACGGAGAACGCGACGTCCTCGAGCGTCCACGCGTCTCCCCCGTAGCGGAACCACACGCTGTCGAACGCGACGTCACCGCGGGGCTCGTCGATCTCCTTCCTCCCCTCGACGATGTCGACCGGCTGGTCGAGGTACTCGAAGATCCGGTCGAACAGGGCGAGGGAGCTCTGCACGTCGAGCTGGACGCCCAGGAGACCGCCGATCGGAAAGAACAGCCGCGTCTGCAGCGTCGTGAAGGCGACGATCGTGCCGATCGTGATCGAGGTAGAGCCGCGCGAGATCGTCCAGCCGGCGAACAGGTAGACGAGCGCCGGCATCACGGCGAACGACGTCTGGATCGCCGCCATCATCCAGCGGCCGGTCATCCGGCTGCGGACCTCGAGACCGGCGAGGCGCTTCGACTCCGTCTCGAACCGCGCGGCGAGGTCTCCCGAGCGGCCCATGGTCTTCCCGAGCAGGATCCCCGAGACGGAGAGCGACTCCTGGACGATCGACGAGACGTCCGCGAGCGAGACCTGCCGCTCGGCCGTCACCTTCTTGCGCTGCTCGCCGACGCGTTTCGTCAGCCAGACGAACAGCGGGAGTAGTGCGAGCGCGAAGGCGGCGAGGCGCCAGTCGAGCAGCAACATCGCGAAGATCGTCGCGATCACCGTCGTCACGTTGCCGAGCACCGACGTCGCGGTGGTGGTGACGACGTTCTCGATCCCGCCAATGTCGTTCGCGATGCGGCTCTGCACCTCGCCCGTCCGCGTGCGGGTGAAGAAGGCGAGCGAGAGGCGCTGGAGGTGGCGGTAGACCGCTGTCCGCAGGTCGTGCATGACCGACTGCCCGACGAGGTTCGAGAGGAGCGTCTGCCAGACGCCGAGCACGCCGGTCACGATCGGGATCGCGACCATCCCTGCGACGAGCGCGGTCAGCAGCCCCAGCTGCACCGTCGCCTGGCCGCTCTGTGGATCGACCTGGATCGCCGTGTCGAGGACCTCCCGGAGCAGGAACGGCGTGACGACGCCCAGCGCTGCCGAGACGACGATCAGCCCGCAGACAAGCGAGAGCCGGGCCCGATACGGCCGGAACAGCTTGACGATGCGTCGGAAGTTCGCCTTGCGCACCGCCGGGTCTTCCGGACGCTCGACCGGGCCCTCAGGCTGGCGCGAATAGCGGTAGATCCCCACGGGTGAAGGGTACGGACGGCTGTCAACCCTGCTCGGCGGCCTAGCAGGCGCGGATCGCGCGGGCCGTCTCCTCCGCGCGCCGGGCGTACCCCTCCGGCGTGCCGTGGACGCGGTCGCCGGCGAGAAGCGACGGGTCCTCCGACACGAGCGACGCCCACTCGACGAGGCGCACGTTCGAGTGCGAGGCGCTGGCGTCCCGCAGAATGTCGTCGAACCCCGCCCGCTCCTCGGCGTCGCGGACGATCGTCGCCCAGACGAGGCAGCGCTCAGGCCCGACGATGCGGATCGCGTCGTCGACGAGCGCGCGGAACTCGTCCTCGGTGCCCTCTACATCGTTCGTCCCCAGGCTGACGACGACGACCGGCGCGAGTTTCGTCCGGCGTACGCGGAGCTCGTCGATGCCCTCGCTCGTCGGGCGCCCGACCCGGTCGTGCGAGTCCACGCGCCAGCCGGGGAGCTCCTGCGTGAGATACGGCTCGACGCCGACGTTGAGCGAGTCCCCGACGAGCGTGACGGAGCCGGTGTCCATCGCGCTCGATGCGTCGTCGCGCCCGCGCGAGACGACGGCCGCAGCGGCGATCGCGACGGCGAGGACGAGTGCGAGGGTGATTCGCATGGCAGGCGTCGCCCGGGGAGGCGAGAACACGGTAGACGTGAATACCGAGGTCGCGATCGACCGGTTCCTCGCGAGCCCGAGCCTTTCGGACGCGACACGCCGCGCCTATCGCGCCGACCTTCGCGACTTCGGCGACTGGCTGAGCTCGCGCGGCCTCGACCTCGAAGACGTCGACGTCCGGGTCCTCGCCGACTACACCGCCGAGCTCGGCCGCGCGCGACGAGGGCTCGCGCCGACCACGATCGGGCGGCGGCTCTCGGCGGTCCGATCGCTCGTTCGTCATGCGCTGGGCCCGGCACGGGTGCCCGAGGCCGCGCTCGCGCCGCGACGGCCGCGTCGGCTCCCCGAGGCGCCTCGCACCGTAGACGTCGAGCGCGCGGTGGACGGGCTGTCAGGCGACGATCCGCTCGCGCTTCGCAACGCGGCGCTCGTCGAGCTCGTCTACGCGTGTGGGCTCCGCTCGGCCGAGGCGGTCGGGCTCGATCTCGCGGATCTGGACCTCGACCGCGAGCAGGTCCACGTGCGCGGAAAGGGTGGAAAAGAGCGGCTCGTGCCCCTCGGCGAGGAGCCCGCGTGGCGGCTCGGCCGCTGGCTCCGGGACGGACGCCCCGCGCTCGCGCGCTGTGCCTGCGACGCGCTCTTCATCTCCGTCCGTGGGCGCCGGCTCGACACGAGCGCGCTGCGTCGGCTCTTCCCCCACCCCCACAGCCTCCGTCACGCGTACGCGACGCATTTGCTCGAAGGCGGCGCCGACCTCCGCACGATCCAGGAGCTCCTCGGCCACGCCTCCCTCTCGACGACGCAGATCTACAGCCATGTCGACCGCCGGCGCCTCCGGCGCGTGTACGACCGGGCGCATCCGCGGTCGTGAGTCGGTCGGGTGACAGTGTCAGACACAGCTCGCTGTCAAGTCGCCGTTCGGGTCCTGTCCGTTGCCGACCCCACGCGTCCTCGAACCTCGATTGGACGGTCCCTGTCAGTGGCGCAAGCCCTGCTTATGGCCATGTGGAGCAATTGGCACAGAATCGACACGGCGCTGCCCTTGACAGAAAACGGTGTCTGACACCGTTCGCGCCATTCGCGTGCGCAGGAGGCGAATGGCCGCCGCCGAATCGGGTCCCCGCCGCGATGAGCGACCACATCGATCCGGACGTCGAGCGCTTTCTGCTCCTCCTCGCGGCACGCCGCTCGCCGCGCACCGTCGACGCCTACCGGCGCGATCTCGCGTCGTTCAGGGCGTCGCTCGACGGGCCGGTCGCCGATGCGTCGACGGAGGGCATCGAGACCTGGCTCGCGACGATGCGCGCGGACGGCCGCGCGCCGGCGACGATTGCGCGGAGGCTCGCCGCCGTCCGCGCCTACTTCCGCCACCTGACGCTCGTCGGCGCCCGTGAGGACAACCCCGCGGCCGGAATCACCGGCCCACGCGCGCGGCGGAGCGTTCCGCGGACGCTCTCGCCCGCCGAGGCCGAGCGACTCGTCGAAGCGGCTGCCGGCACGACCCCCCGCGCAATGCGCGACCGCGCGCTCGTCGAGCTCCTCTACGGCGCGGGGCTACGAGTCTCCGAGGCGGTCGGCCTCGCGAAGGCCGGCGTCGACCTCGAGGTACGGATCGTCCGCGTGATCGGCAAGGGTGGAAAGGAGCGGCTCGTGCCTCTCGGCCGGCCGGCGGCCGAGGCGCTGCGCCGCTACCTCGCGCTCGGCCGTCCTCATCTCGACCATCGCCACCGCCCCGACCTCTTCCTCAACGTGCGCGGGGGGGCTTTGACCCGCTCCGGCGCATTCCTCATCCTCCGTCGGCTCGCCGACCGGGCCGGGCTCGAGCCCGGGCGCGTCCACCCGCACCTCCTCCGGCATTCGTTCGCGACGCACCTGCTGGAGGGCGGCGCCGACCTGCGGAGCGTGCAGGAGATGCTCGGGCACGCCGACGTCGGGACGACCGAGCGCTACACCCACGTCTCCGACCGGCATCGCCGCGAGGCGTACTTCCGCGCGCACCCCCACGCAAAGCGTGTCGAGCGCGCGCCCGACGCGAGCTGAAGCGCAAGGCTCGATGCGACTCGAGCGCGCCACGGACGCCGACAAGGGCTGGCTCGCGGGCCCGTGGGACGGCGACCTCGGCATCTCGCTCGGCTTCGCGACCACCGGTGTCGACGAGCCGCATCTCCACACGCAGATCACAGAGATCTACCTCGTCGCGCGAGGCACTTCATCCCTTCGCGTCGAGGCAGAGACGATCGATCTCGCCGCCGGCGACGCGCTGATCGTCGAGCCGGCCGAGGCGCACACGTTCCTTTCCAGCTCGCGCGACTATCTTCACTTCGTCGTGCACGTCCCGGGACTCACCGGCGACGAGGCGCACCGCGAGAAGCAGCTCGTGCCGCGTTCGCGGCTCGATCTCTAGTCCAACAGCTCGAGGAGCCGCTCGACGGCCTCCTCGTCGGGGTCGACGAGGGTGACGTGTCCGACCTTGCGGCCCGCGCGCGATTCCTTGCCGTAGAGATGCACGCGCACGCCGGGGAGCGCGAGCAGGCCGTCGAGGGGCGGCACGTCGCCGATCAGGTTGACCATCACGCAGGGGGCGCGCGCCGCGGTGCCGCCCAGCGGGAGGCCGAGGATCGCGCGGAGGTGGTTCTCGAACTGGCTCGTCTCGGCGCCGTCCATCGTCCAGTGGGCGGTGTTGTGAACGCGGGGCGCGAGCTCGTTCGCGAGCAGCCGCCCACCGACCTCGAACAGCTCGACCGCGAGGACGCCGACGTGCCCGAGCTCCTGCAGCACGGCGGCGCAGATTGCCTCGGCATCCGCCTGCGGCGCGTCGTCGGCGGGTGCTCGGGTCACGCGGAGGATGCCGTCGCGATGGACGTTCTCGCCCAGCGGCCAGAACCGCATCTCGCCTTCGGCCGTCCGCACCCCGAGGATCGAGAGCTCACGGTCGAATGCGACGAGCTCCTCAGCCAGCTCGCCGTCGTCGACCGGCACGTCGAGATCGTCCACCCGCCGCTGCCCCTTCCCGTCGTAGCCGAGTCTCCGGGTCTTCACGAGCGCCGGCACGCCGGTCTCCTCGAGCGACCCGAACCGCGCCGTCGGGATGCCAAGCGAGCGCAAGAGCTCCTTCTCGCGCAGGCGGTCCTGGCTTTCCTCGAGCGAGCGGGTGCCCGGGACGGCGCGGACGCGCTCCGCCGCGGCGACGGGCACGTTCTCGAACTCGTACGTGACCGCCGCCGCACCCGCGGCGAGGCGGTCGAGGCCGTCGGGATCGTCGTACGGCGCGACGACGAGCTTCCCCACCTCCGCCGCGCACGCGTCGGGCGACGGATCGAGGAAGCGGAACGACAACCCGAGCGGGATTCCCGCAAGCGCGAGCATCCGCCCGAGCTGGCCTCCGCCGATGCAGCCGACCGTCGTCACGCACACTCGGCCGTCACGCGCCGGGGTCCGGCGCGTCGAGCACCGCCTTCGTCTGCGCGTCGCGGAACGCGTGCAGTCGCTCGGCGAGCGCACGATCGGAGCCGGCAAGGATAGAGGCGGACAGGAGCGCAGCGTTCACCGCGCCCGCCCGCCCGATCGCCAGCGTCCCGACGGGCACGCCGGCGGGCATCTGCACGATCGAGAGCAGCGAGTCGAGGCCGGAGAGGGCCTTCGACTCCACCGGTACGCCGAGCACGGGCAGCGTCGTCTTCGCTGCCGTCATCCCAGGCAGGTGCGCCGCTCCGCCGGCGCCCGCGATCAGCACCCGTAAGCCGCGCGCTTCGGCGCCGGCGGCGTACTCGAAGAGGAGGTCAGGCGTTCGATGCGCCGAGACGACGCGCTGCTCGAAGGGGATCGCGAGCTCGGAGAGCGTCTCAGCCGCGTGCCGCATCGTGTCCCAGTCGGAGCGGGAGCCCATGATCAGGCCGACGAGCGGCGACGTCACGCGGAGAGCCTAGTCGCGCTACTTCGTTCGAGACTTCTTCACGAGCGCGGCCGACACCTTGCGCGCGGTCTCGCGCACGTCGCGGTCGGCCTCGTCGTCGCCGGCAATCCCGTCGAGCAGCTGGATCGTCCCGCGGTCGGCCGTGCCGTTCTGGAGGCAGAGGATCGCGAGTCGGCGCACCGCATCGTTGGAGTCGCGCATCGCGAGCTCGTTGAGGAGCGGGCGGAACCCGTTCACGTCGCCGGGATGGTCGACCGAGAGCGCACGCAGGGCGATCAGGGCCGATCCGCGCGCGCCTGCGCTCTCGTCCTCCAGCCCGCGTCGGAGGAGCTCGAGCTTCTGGCGGAAGCGAAACTGGGCGATCGACCGGTAAGCAAGGCCGCGGACGCGGTAGTCGCCACTCCGGGCGGCTGCTTCGATCTCGTCGTCCCAGTTCGCCCGGAGCTCCGCGAGCTCGCGCTCGGATCCTCCCGAGCGGGCGAGCTCCTCCGCGCGCGTCGCGGCCTCCGCCAGCTGCATCAGACGGCCGAGAGCGAGCGCGAGCCGGGCCCGACGTAGCGGGCCGACGGGCGGAACAGCCGCCCGGTGCGTTTCTGCTCGAGGATGTGCGCCGACCAGCCCGCGACGCGCGAGCAGGCGAACATCGCGGGAGCGAGCGGCGGCGGAATCTCGGCGACGTCGAGCACGAGCGCCGAGTAGTACTCGACGTTCGTCTTGAGCGGCCGTTCCGGATGCCGGCGCTCGAGCTCGGCGAGCGCCGCCTCCTCGAGTCGCTCGGCGATCTCGATCTGCGGCGACCCGAGGTCCCGCGCCGTGCGCTTGAGGATCCGGGAACGCGGATCCTCTGCGCGGTAGACGCGGTGACCGAAGCCCATGATCCGCTTGCCCGCGTCGAGCGTGTCCCGCACCCACGTCTCCGGGTCGCCCATCGCGGTCACCTCCTCGAGCATCGGCTTGACGTATGCCGGAGCGCCACCGTGGAGCGGCCCCGAGAGCGCGCCGACCGCCGAGGAGAGCGCCGCGCCGCAGTCGGCACCGGTCGATGCGACCACGCGTGCCGTGAACGTCGAGGCGTTGAGCCCGTGCTCCGCGGTGCAGATCCAGTAGGTGTCGATCGCCTGCACGTGGCGCGGATCGGCCTCGCCCCGCCAGCGGAGGAGAAACTTCTCGGCGGCGGTCTCGCCGCGGCCGACGACCTCATCCGGCACCGGTTCGCTCTCGCCGTCCGCCAAGCGCGCCGAGCGGGCGACGATCGCCATCATCTGGCCCGAGAGCCGACCTAGGTCCTCGCGCGCCTGCTCGTCCGAGATCTCGTTGAGCTTCCCCAGCCTCCACTCTCCGGCGAGGCGAGCGGTCTCGGCCTGGAGGTCGGCTGGGGCGTTTCCAGTGAGGCCCGCGGGCTCGTAGGGCTCGGGGCCTGGCATCTTCGAGTCGAGGTCGTCGTCGACGAGCAGGCCCCAGACGCTCTCGTACGGATAGTGGCCGACGAGCTCCTCGATGTCGACGCCGCGATAGCGGAGGACCCCGCCCTCGCGATCCGGCTCGGCAATCTCCGTCTCGACGGCGACGACGCCCTCGAGACCAGGCTTGAACTCGCTCATCCCTCTCCCTCCGTCGGCGCGCGTCCTGGCACGGACGGTACCTGAGCGGGGATCCGCCGCCCTGTCACTATCCTCCGGCCCGATGCGGTACACGGTCACACTCGTTCCCGGCGACGGCACGGGGCCGGAGCTCACCGAGGCGACCCGTCGCGTGCTCGAGGCGACAGGGATCGGGTTCGACTGGGACGTTCGCCAGGCGGGCGTCGACGTGATGGAGGAGGCCGGCACCCCGCTCCCGCCGGAGACCCTCGAGTCGATCAAGGAGAATGGGGTCGCGCTGAAAGGCCCGATCACGACCCCCATCGGGACCGGCTTCCGCTCGGTCAACGTCGCCCTTCGCCACGAGCTCGGGCTCTTCGCGTGTGTTCGGCCGTGCAAGTCGTATCCAGGCGTCCGCTCGCGCTACGAGGACGTCGACGTCGTGATCGTGCGCGAGAACACGGAGGACCTGTACGCGGGAATCGAGTTCGAGTCGGGCACCGACGACGCGCAGGCGGTTATTGACTTCCTCAACGCCCGCCAGCCGAAGCGGATCGCATCGAGCTCCGGCATCTCGATCAAGCCGCTGAGCCCCGAAGCCTCCGAGCGGATCATCCGGTTCGCCTTCGAGTACGCGCGCGCCAACGGACGCAAGCGCGTCTCCTGCATCACCAAGGCGAACATCATGAAGCACACCGACGGTTTGTTCCTCGCCGTGTTCCGCGAGGTGGCGGCGGACTACCCGGAGATCGAGCCGTGGGAGACGCTCGTCGACGCGCTCTGCATGGGGCTCGTCCAGCGCCCGGAGGAGTTCGACGTGCTCGTGCTGCCGAACCTCTACGGCGACATCATCAGCGATCTGACCGCCGGCCTCGTTGGCGGCCTCGGTGTCGCCCCGGGCGCGAACATCGGCACGGAGGCGGCGGTCTTCGAGGCGACGCACGGATCGGCGCCGAAATACACGGGCCAGAACCGCGTGAACCCGACCGCGATGATCCTCTCGGGCAAGCTCATGCTGGAGCACCTGGGCGAGCGCGACGCCGCACAGCGACTCGAGGACGCGGTCGCAGCCGTGATCGCCGAAGGCGACCGCGTGACCTACGACCTGAAGCCGACGCGCGACGACCCGACCGCGGTCGGGACCTCGGAGTACGCCGACGCGATCATCGCGCGCCTTCGCTGACACGAACGCGGACTAGACCAAAGGAGAGACGTGAACGGAAGGAAGAAGGTCACCGTGGTCGGCGCCGGGAACGTCGGCGCGACGTGCGCGCTCGAGGTCGCGCGACGCGATTACGCCGACGTCGTGCTCGTCGACATCGTGCCCAACTTCGCGGCGGGCAAGGCGCTCGACATGAACCAGATGGCCTCGGTCACGGGCTACGAGCCTGCGATCGTCGGCGTCGACGGGTATGCCGAGACGAAAGCCTCCGACGTCGTCGTGATCACCGCCGGCCGGCCGCGCTCGCCCGGTATGAGCCGCGACGATCTCGTCACCACGAACGAGGCGATCGTCGCCTCGGTCACGAAGGAGATCGCGAAGCGCTCTCCGCGCAGCGTGATCGTCGTCGTCTCCAACCCCCTCGACGCAATGTGCCATGTCGCGCACGCGGTCTCGGGCTTCCCCAAGGAGCGGGTGCTCGGGATGGCCGGGATCCTGGACACCGCCCGGTTCTCGGCGTTTATCGCCTGGGAGACGGGGTCGTCCGTGAAGGACGTCCAGGCGATGGTGCTCGGCGGTCACGGCGACCAGATGGTCCCGGTCGTCTCGGCTACGACCGTGGGCGGCGTCCCGCTCGAGCAGCTCGCGCCGCGCGGCCGGATCTCGAAGATGGTCGACCGCACGCGGAAGGGGGGCGGCGAGCTCGTCGGACTGCTCGGCACGTCCGCGTGGTACGCGCCCGGCGCGGCGGCGGCGCAAATGGTCGACGCGATCTGCCTCGACCAGAAGCGCGTGCTCCCGTGCACCGCGCTCCTCGAGGGCGAGTACGGGATCGACGGCCTCTACATGGGCGTTCCGGTCCGTCTCGGGGCCGCCGGCGTCGAGGAGATCGTGAAGCTCCGGCTGAGCGCAGACGAGAAGAAGATGCTCAAGAGCTCCGCCGCCGCCGTGCGCGAGGTCGTCGGCGTGCTCACGACGACGAACTGAGGCTGTGGAGCAATTGGCGCAGAATCGGCACGCCATGCAGCCTTGACGAAATCAGTGTCTGACACCGCTCGCGAGCTTTCGCCTCGCACGATAGGGGTGACGAGACGGGTCGTCGACTCGAGCGACGACCGTTCTCCGCAAACCTCGACAACCAAGCCGATTGCCCTGGGGAGTGACTGGTACGAAATCGGCACGGATTGCGCTTGACAAGAATCGGTACCTGACACCGATTTCGCCAACCACTTCTCTTTCGGCCCGGCAGAGCCTCGCATTGCGTGGGCGCAGATGGGCGAGCGCCGGCTTCACCGGGGCTGAACGACCTCCCGGGTAGCCTTGGCGCCATGCAGCTCGGGCTGGAGGGTCGGACGGCGATCGTCTGCGGTGGCTCGTCGGGGATGGGCCTCGCCGTCGCCGAGGCGCTCGTGGCCGAGGGCGCGAACGTCGCGATGTTCGCGCGCCGCCGGGAGGTGCTCGAACGTGAGGCCGATCGCATCGGCGCGCTCGCCGTCCAGGGCGACCTGACGATCCCGCAGCACCTCGAGCGGCTCGTCCAGGCGACCATCGGCGCGTTCGGCGCCCTCGACGTGCTCGTCCTCAACGGAGGCGGGCCGGAGGCGGCCAACGCGACGGCGCTGACCGCCGCCTCGGTCGACGAGGCCGTCGCACTGCTTCTCACCTCGCACGTGACCCTCGTCGGCCACTGCCTGCCGCATCTCCGCGCAAGCGGTCACGGGCGCATCGTCTCGATCGGGTCGTCGTCGGTGCGCGAGCCGATCGACAGGCTTGCGCTCTCGAATGCCGTCCGGCCGGGCGTGATCGGTTGGCTCAAGACGCTCGCCCGCGAGCTCGGCCCCGACGGGATCACGGTCAACTCGATCGCGCCGGGGCGGATCGACACCGACCGTCTTCGCGACGTCTACGGCGACAAGGGCCCCTCGCCCTCCGACCTGGCGCAGATCCCGCTCCGCCGGCTCGGCGTGCCGTCGGAGGTCGGCGCGGTGGCGGCGTTCCTCGCCTCCGACCGCGCGTCGTACGTCACCGGAGCCGTGATCCCCGTCGACGGCGGGCTCACCCGCTCCCTCCTCTAGATGGCTGATCGGAAATCCGTGCGAGCCGGATGGCGTCCCAGACACGGCGCCGGATCGACCCGTTCGGCCTCGACACGTACCTTCTGGTACGCGCCGAGCCCGACCGTGCCGCCCTGCTTGGTCTGGGACGCCCGCGGACGTCACGCCAATTTCCGATCAACCATCTGAGCCGAAGTCCCCTCCATGGCCCGCCTGCGCGTCTCCCCGACCTCGCTCTTCTTCGCCGGCGCCGCCCTGCTCGCCGCAGTCGTGTTCGTCGCGGCGATCACGTCCTCGGACGACTTCCTCTTCATTCCGAACAAGGCTCAGCCCGTGGCGAGCAAGGTCGCGGTGCAGGGAGGGGAGGAGCCCGATAACGGCGGCGGGATCTACTTCGTCGACGTCTCGCTACGAAACGCGCGGTGGCTGGAGCGCCTGCTGCCGTTCCTCCGGCCGGACGGCGCGAGCCTCGTTCCCCAGCGCGCCGTGGTCGCTCCCGGCGAGTCGTTCGCCGACCGGCGCGTGCAGGCACGCGACGCGATGGACCGCTCGGAGCAGATCGCCGCCGCCGTCGCGCTGAAGGCGGCCGGCTACCCGGTGACAGCCGCGCCGACCGGCGTGCTCGTCGAGGCGGTCGCGCTCGACGCGCCCGCCGCGTCGAGCCTCCGCTCCGGCGACGTGATCGTCGCCGCGGGCGGCAAGCCCGTGAAGACGGTTGCGGAGCTGCGCAAGGCCCTGGCGTCGGTCGAGCCGGGGAACCGGGTCGCATTGCGGGTCGAGCGCAACGGCCGCACCACCGACCTCGAGGTCGGGACAGTCCGCTCGCCCGACGATCCCGGGCGGGCGATCATCGGGATCGAGGTGTCGGAGGACGCGCACATCGTGCTGCCCCGCAAGGTGAAGATCGACCTGGGCGACATCGGAGGACCCTCCGCCGGCCTGCCCTTCGCGCTCCAGGTCTACCAGGAGCTCGGCAAGGATGTTGACCGGGGCCTTCGTGTCGCCGCGACCGGCGAGATCCAGCTGGACGGCACGGTCAGCCCGGTCGGCGGGGTCAAGCAGAAGACGTTCGGCGTGCGCGAGGCGAACGCAGACGTGTTCCTCGTCCCGGCTGGGGAAAACGCGGCAACCGCACGCCGGTATGCAGGGGGGTTGCGGGTCATCCCTGTGGAGAGTTTTCGACAGGCGTTGCACGTCTTGCAAACGCTGCCGCAAAAATAGGCTAATTGCAGGGATTTCTTCGAGTCTGACGACAGACGCAAATTGCGGGAAGTTCGTTCCGGGAGGGGGTTGCAGGGCCTTCCGGCCACGGCCACAATGGCCGCTGTCCTTCAGGGGATTCGGCAGGCGACCAGAGGGGAACCATGAGCAAGCGCGCGGCGTCGACATGCGAGGACTGCTACTTCCGTCAGGCCGGCCTCTGCGCGCTTCCGGGGAACGCGCCCTGCCCGACCTTCAGGGCGTCGGCGAGAGGCCACCTGGCTCCTCCGCCGCAGCCGCGCCTCGTCCTCCGCGCCCCCGTCGCACCGGTCGTTCGCGTCGCCAGCGCGTAAGATCGCCGCGTGGCGGACGAGAGGCAGGCCGAGCCGTCGGGTGGCGTGGGCGGCATTCCTCGCTGGAAGCTCGTGCTGTGGGGGGCAGTTGCAATCTATGCGGTCGCCTTCCTACTCCTGAACTCCAGCAAGCAGGAGGTCAGCTTCGTCTTCTTCTCGGTCAACACGCGGCTCATCTGGCTGATCCTGCTGAGCATGGCGCTCGGGGCCGTCCTCGGCCGGATCGGCCCACGCTGGTGGCGGAGCCGCGGCAGGGACTAGAGGAGTGACGCCAGCAGACGGACGCCCTGGACGATTCGCTCCGGTGGCTCGTACGAGAAGGCGAGCCGCGCCGCGCTCGCGCCGCCGCCGTCGACGAAGAAGTCGGCGCCGCGGACGAAGGTCACACCCGCCTCCGTCGCCCTGCCGAGGAGCGCCGTGGCATCGACGTCGTCCCCGAGCTCCGCCCAGACGAAGTAGCCGCCTTCCGGTTGGCTCCAGGTGACGCGGCCGCCGAGCTCGGCCTCGAGCGACGAGAGCATGGCGTCGCGGTGCGTGCCGAGGATCCCGCGGATGCGGTCGAGGTTGGGCTCGAACGAGCCTCGCGCGAACAGCTCCTGGACAACCGCCTGTGGCAGCATCGACGGCGAGATGTACGTCGAGACGGCGCGGTCGTCGTAGTCGCCGCGTAACGCCTCCGGCACGACGAACCACCCGACCCGCAGCCCCGGCGCGACGGTCTTCGAGAAGGACGACGTGAACGTCACCCGCTCTCCGCCCTCGAGCGAATGGAGCGACGGCATCGTCTCGCCGGAGTACCGGACGAGGCCGTACGGATCGTCCTCGAGCACGTGCAGGTCGTACTGCGCGCTCAGCTCGACGATGCGGCGGCGGCGGTCCTCGCCGAGCGTGCGTCCGCTCGGGTTCTGGAACGTCGGGATCGTGTAGAGGAACGACACGTCGCCCCCACGCGCGAGCTCGGCCTCGAGCGCGTCGGGGTCGAGGCCGTCGTTGTCCATCGGGATCCCGACGACGTTTGCGCCTTGCCAGCGCAGGAGCTTGAGGGGCCGGTCGTAGGTCGGCGCTTCGACGAGCACCCGGCCGGGCCGGCGGAGCAGCTGCACGGTCGAGTAGAGGACGAACCCCTGGAGCCCTCCCGCGGTCGCGAACACGCGCGCCGGGTCGACGCCGTGCCGCTCGGCGAGCACCTCGCGGAGCGGGCCGTAGCCGCCGCCGGCGCCGTAGGAGAGGATCGTCGTGCCGTCGCGCTCGAGCGCGGCCGCGGCGCAGCTCGCGAGCAGCTCCGGATCGAGGCAGTCGGGCGACGGCGCGCCGCGCGCGAACGAGATCGGCGCCATGGAGCGAGCCTAGATGGTCGAGCGGAAATTGGCGTGACGTCCGGGGGCGTCCCAGACCAAGCCGGGTGGCACGATCGTTCACGGCGCGTACTGGTGATACGTGTCGTGGACGAGCGGGTCGATCCGGCGCCGAGTCTGGGGCGTCATCCGGTTCGCGCTGATTTCCGCTCGACCATCTAGAGACGGCGTCCGCCGCGAAACGTGGTGCCAGGCACGGAGCCACGTCCGTTTGGGCCATGGCTTCGTGCCTGGCACCGCCGCGCCCGCTGCTACCGTACGGGCACGGTCGGCCGCCGGTCGGCCCGTGAGATCCGCTTCGTTCGACTCCTCGTGGGCTCGAGTGTCGTAGGTCTCGAGCCAGTTCCACCAATTCACAGGAGTCGCATGTCACAAGAGACGTTTGCCGCGCTTGGAGTGAGCGCGGAGCTCATCGCCGCGCTTGCCGAGCGCGGCATCACCCATCCCTTCCAGATCCAGACTCGCGCGATCCCGCCCGCGTTCGCCGGCACCGACCTGCTCGCCAAGTCGCCCACGGGCTCGGGCAAGACGCTCGCCTTCGCCCTCCCGCTCGTCGAACGCATCCCGCTCGACGACGCGCGGCCGGCGGCGCTCGTGCTGGTCCCCACCCGCGAGCTCGCGCTTCAGGTGACCGAGGAGATCGAAGCGCTCGCGCGGGTGCGAAAGATGAAGGTCGCTGCCGTCTACGGTGGCGTCTCGATCCGCCCCCAGGCGAACGCCGCGCGCGACGCGCATGTCGTCGTCGCGACGCCCGGTCGCCTCCAGGACCTGCTCGACCGCCGCGCGATCACGCTCGACGCGGTCGCGATCCTCGTGCTGGACGAGGCCGACCGGATGCTCGACATGGGCTTCAAGCCCCAGGTCGACCGGATCGTGAAACGGCTGCCGCGCGAGCGGCAGACGATGTTCTTCTCCGCGACGCTCGACGGCGAGGTCGGCGAGCTCGCACGGGCCTACACACAGTCGCCCGCCCGCATCGAGGCCGAGCTGCCCAGTGACCATGCGTCGGGCGAGATCGACCATCGCTTCGTCCCGGTGACGCAGGACGGCAAGATCGACACGCTCGTCGACCTACTCGGCGCCGAACGCGGGCTTGCGCTCGTCTTCGTCCGCACGAAGCGGGGCGCCGACCGCCTCGCGCGCCGGCTCGAGCAGCGCGGCGTCCGTGCGGCCGCGATGCACGGCGACCTCAACCAGAGCCAACGGCAGCGCGCGCTCGAGCGGTTCGAGAGCGGCAAGGTCACGACGCTGATCGCGACGGACGTCGCGGCCCGCGGCCTCGACCTCGAGAACGTCACGCACGTGATCAACTTCGACCCGCCCGAGGACGGGAAGTCGTATACGCACCGCGTCGGGCGGACCGGACGCGCGGGCCGCTCCGGCACGGGCGTGACGCTCGTGCTTCCCGAGCAGCAGGCAGACATGAGCCGCGTCGCACGCCTCAACGGGCACCACGAGACGTTCGCCGAGACCGGGATGAAGAGTGCCGCGCCCAAGCTCGTCTACTCCTCGCGGCGCCGCAACTCGAAGTGGGGCCCGGTGCGGCCTCGCCGCAAGATCTGAGCCGAGCCGCGCACCGAGCGTCATGAGCCCTGCCTCCCGCTCCCGCATCGCCGACCCGTCGCTGGCGCCGGCCGGCGAGCAGCGGATCGGCTGGGTGGAGCGGCATTCGCCGGTGCTCAACCGGCTCGCGCGCGAGCGCCTCGCCGACGGCGCGCTGCGCGGTCGGCGCGTGGCCGTGGTCGTCCATCTCGAGGCGAAGACGGCCTACCTCGCGCTGCTCCTCGCCGAGGCGGGCGCGGAGGTCGTGGTCTCGGGGTCGAACCCCGGGTCGACGCAGGATGCGATCTGCGCCGCGCTCGTGTCACGAGGGCTCGAGGTGCACGCGCGACACGGTGCCTCGCGCGAGGAGTTCGACGCCGACCTGCTGGCGGTCGCCGACACCGCGCCCGAGATCGTCGTCGACGACGGATGCGAGCTGACCGCGCGGATCGTCGAGCACCGCCCCGAGCTGGTCGCGACCCTGCAAGGCGTCACCGAGGAGACGACGACCGGTGTCGCGCGCCTGCGTGCGATGGAGGCTGCGGGCCGCCTGACGTTCCCGGCGATCGCCGCCAACGACGCGCGCTGCAAGCACCTCTTCGACAACCGCTACGGCACGGGTCAGTCGACCCTCGCCGCGATCGACCGGCTCACGAACCTCACCTTCGCGGGGCGGGAGTTCTGCATCGTCGGGTACGGCTGGGTCGGCAAGGGGCTCGCGCGCTATGCCGCCGGCGAAGGAGGGCGCGTGACGGTCGTGGAGGTCGACCCGGTTGCCGCGCTCGAGGCGCACATGGACGGCTATCGCGTCGCGTGCCTCGAGGACGCGCTACCCGACGCCGACGTCGTGATCACCGCCACGGGCGCAATCGACGCCGTGCCGCGCGAGGCGCTGACCCTGCTCAAGGACGGCGTGCTGCTCGCAAACGGCGGTCATCACGAGCGCGAGATCGCGATCGACGGACTCGGGCCGGGCCACGAGGTGCGACCAGGCGTCACGGAGCACGGGCTCGGTGAGGGTCGCCGCGCCTACGTGCTCGCCGAGGGGCGCCAGACCAACGTCGCCGGCGGGGACGGACACCCGGTGGAGATCATGGACTTGTCCTTCTCCGTGCAGGCCCTCGCGGCGCATCTCCTCGCCCAGGGCGGCCTCGAGCCAGGCCTCCACGGCTTCCCGGCGGAGCTGGACGCCGAGATCGCCCGCACCAAGCTCGCGACGCTCGGGGTCGAGCTCGGGGAGCCGACCGAGGCGCAGCGCGATTTCAGCGGCCGCTGGTCGATCGCCTGACTACGCGGCGACGGCACGGGCGAAGACGTCGTCGAGCATCGGCTCGGTGAGCCGCCCCGTGAACGTGTTCTGCTGGCTCGGGTGGTAGCAGCCGAGCACGAGCAGGCCGTCTTCGCCGCCGAGACGCAGCTCGGCGCCGTGGCCGAACCGGGGCCGGGGCCGCGGCACGGCGACGCCGCAGCGTGAGAGCGCGCCGAGCGTCGCCGCCCAGGCGAAGGAGCCAAGCGCGACGACTGCGTGAAGCGACGGCAGGACAAGTCCGACCTCACGGACGAACCAGTGCGCGCACGCGTCCCGTTCGGCGGTCGTCGGACGGTTCGCGGGCGGCGCGCAGCGGACGGGAGCGACCACCCGGGCCCCGCCGAGCACGAGCCCGTCGGCAGCGTCGGTCGCCGTCGGCTGTGAGGCGAGCCCGGCCCGATGGAGGGCGCCGAAGAGCCAGTCGCCGCTCCGGTCGCCCGTGAAGACGCGTCCGGTTCGGTTCCCGCCGTGCGCCGCGGGCGCGAGACCGACGACGAGAACATGCGGTCGAGGGTCGCCGAAGCCAGGCACCGGACGGCCCCAGTACGGCTCGCCGGCGAACGCGCGGCGCTTCTCGACCGCGACCTCCTCGCGCCACGCGACGAGCCGTGGGCACGCTCGGCAGACGGACGACCGCGCCGTGACCTCGCCAAGGGTCGCGCCCTCGGCGAGGGCCGCCGTCTCGCTGGCGTCGTGGGCGACCGGCGTTCCCGGGCCCGCAGGGTCACCGGGCCACCCGGCGCCGGGCGACACGGGGCTGGCGAACTCCTCGCCGGTGGTCGGATGCGGGAGCCTGCCGCCGGGGACGGAGCCCACGGACGGTCAGCGGGCGAGCTCTGCCGCGAGCTCCGCGGTCTCGGTCGGCGTCGTCCCGACCCTGATCCCCTTGGCCTCGAGGGCCTCTTTCTTTCCCTCCGCCGTCCCCGACGAGCCGGAGATGATCGCGCCCGCGTGCCCCATTGTCTTGCCGGGGGGCGCCGTAAAGCCGGCGATGTAGGCGACGACCGGCTTCGTCATCTCCGCCTCGATGAAGGCGGCGGCCTTCTCCTCCTCGTCGCCCCCGATCTCGCCGACCATCACGACGTACTCCGTCTCGGGATCGTCCTGGAACAGCCGCAGGACGTCGACGAACGACGAGCCGACGACGGGATCGCCGCCGATGCCGACGATCGTGGAGTTTCCGAGACCCATCTGGGTCAGCTCGTGCCCGATCTGGTACGTGAGCGTGCCGGAACGCGAGACGAGCCCTATGTTCCCGGCCGTGAAGATCTCGGCGGGGATGATCCCGACGTTCGCCTTCCCCGGCGAAAGCGCGCCGGGGCAGTTCGGTCCGAGGGCGCGAACTCCCTTGGCTCGCACGTAGCCGTGGATGCGAAGCATCTCGTGTGCCGGGACGCCCTCGGTGATCGTGATCACGGTGTGCACTCCCGCGTCGATCGCCTCGTAGATCGCGTCGGCGGCGAACGGCGCCGGCACGAAGACCATCGCGGTGTTCGCGCCCTGCTCCGCGACCGCGTCCACGACCGTGTCGAAGACCGGCACTCCCTCGACGTCCTGGCCGCCCTTCCCAGGCGTGACTCCGGCCACGACGTTCGTCCCGTACGCCCGGTTCCGCAGACCGTGGAACCGACCCTCGGAGCCTGTCAGGCCCTGGACCACGAGCCGTGTCTCCTTGTCGACGAAGATCGCCATCAGAGACCCTTCGCCGCGCGAATCGCGAGCTTGTCGAGGGTCAGGCGGCCGTCGGAGACGCGGTCGCCGAGGAGCACCTCGACCTCCGCCGCTGCCTCGCCGGTGCAATCGGTGCGCTCGAGCCAGGCGGCGAAGTCGAACGAGTGCTCGAGCAGCCGGAGCTCCTCGAGCCGGAGCCCGGACTCCTCGACGAACCCGCGCCACTCGGCCTCCGTGTAGTTGCGGACATGCGAGGGGTCGCGGAGGGACTCGGCCTCCTCGACGTCGTCGCCCATGTGGACCGTGTCGACGAGCAGGACGCGGTCGGCCGAGACGCGTGCCATCTCGGCCACGGCGGCCCGCACGTCGGTGAAGTGGTGCGCGGCCGTGCGGCACGCGACCACCTCGAATGCGTCGTCCTTGAAAGGCAGGGACTCGGCGCGGCACGTCACGTCGGCGCGCATGCCGGGGGCGGGGTCGCAGGTCACTACCTCGAGACCTGCCTGGCGCAGCCGCCGCGCAACGTGACCTCCACCGGTGGCGACGTCGAGCGCCGTCTTCGCGCCAACTGCCCACGCGACGAGGAGGTCGAGGTCCTCGCCCTCGCGGTGGGCGTCGGACTCGACGTACGCCGCCGCCCGCGCGCTCCAGGGCTCTCCTGTCACGCGGCGAGCTCCACGGCCCGCTTGGCGGCCTCGAGCATCGTCGGCGCGACGGTCAGGTTCGACGGCGCCGCCTCGGCGAGGATCCGACGCCCCTCCTCCGCGTTCGTCCCGTCCAGCCGGACGACGATCGGGAGGTCGAGCGTCATCTCGGAGAGCGCTTGGAGGATCCCGCGGGCGACCTCGTCGCAGCGCGTGATCCCCCCGAAGATGTTGAAGAAGATCGCCTTCACCTGCGGGTCGCGCGTGATCACGGAGAGCGCGTCCACGACGCCCTGCGCGTCGCCGCCGCCGCCGAGGTCGCAGAAGTTCGCCGGCCTCCCGCCCGCGAACGTCACAACGTCCACCGTGGACATCGTCAGGCCGGCGCCGTTGCCGAGCACGC
Organism: Gaiella sp.; assembly: GCA_035698545.1. Taxonomy (GTDB): domain Bacteria; phylum Actinomycetota; class Thermoleophilia; order Gaiellales; family Gaiellaceae; genus Gaiella. The sequence goes on from DASSBV010000266.1 coordinate 19,599, forward strand.
CCACCTCGCCGTCGAGCTTCACGTACGTGACGTGCTTCTCCCGCGCGAGCGACTCGAGCGGATCGTCGGCCTCGACGTCGCGCATCTCCGCGATCTGCGGGTGCCGGTAGAGCGCGTTGTCGTCGACCGTGAACTTCGAGTCGAGCGCCTTCACCACACCGTCGGGGGTGACGATCAGCGGGTTGATCTCGCAGAGCAGCGCGTCGAAGCGGACGAACGCGTCGTAGAGCCGCTCGACGATCGACGCGACCTGCTTCTGCTCCGAGGGATCGGTCACACCGCCCGCGTAGACGAGACGCCGCGCCTGCCAGGGGCGGAAGCCCTCGAGCGGGTCGACGTGCACGCGGACCAGCGCGTCGGGGCTCGTGGCGGCGACCTCCTCGATATCCATGCCGCCCTGCGTCGTGAACATGTAGAGAGCCCGCTTCGCACCGCGGTCGAACGTCAGCGAGAGGTAGTACTCCTTCGCGATGTCGGACGCCTGCTCGATCCAGAGCTTCCGCACGACGTGGCCGCGGATGTCGAGCCCGAGGATCTCCTCGGCCCTCGCCTCGGCCTCGTCCGGTGTCGCAGCGAGCTTGATCCCGCCGGCCTTGCCGCGCCCGCCGGTCAGCACCTGCGCCTTGACGACGACCTCGCCGCCGAGCTCCTCGGCCGCCGCCCGAGCCTCCGCGGGCGTGGTCGCGAGACGCCCATCCGAGACCGGGATCCCGGCCTGGCGGAAGAGCTCCTTGCCCTGGTGCTCGTAGAGGTCCACCCGGCGCCGGAGGCTACCGAAAGGCGTGTGCGAGCATGCCCCCATGCCGTTGCTGCGCCGCGCGCTCGTCGTCCTCGCGGCGGTGACGCTCCTCGCGGGGTGCAGCTCGAGCGAGACGCCGCCCCTTCCGCCGGGGCCCGCCCCGCCCCAACAGGCCGAGCTCCACTGGGTGGAGCGGTATCCGGCGAAGGGCGCGGCGCTCGTCTTCACCGCAACACGCTTCGAGGTCACCAAGTCGGGCTGGCGGGCGGAGATCGGCCTCGAGAACCAGACTGCGACGACGTGGCGGCTCGTCGAGACGCCGACGACCGGGTTCGGGGTGATGTTGTTCCCGAGCGACGAGGTCTCGGAGGTCGAGGCTCGGAGCAGCGGTGGTGATCTCCCCGGGCTACGCGAGGCGCAGAGCTTCGACCCACCGCTCCCGCCGAGCCTTGGCCCCGGCGAGAGCTGGCACGGAGCCATCGCCGCGCGCGGCCCGCTCGCGGCGGGTCTCTATGCGCGCATCGTGTTCGGGCTGCTCGCGGCGACCGGCGACACGCCCGACGGAATGACCGCGCAGTTCTCGTGGATCACCGACCACGCGTACCGGCTGCGAGACGCCAAGCCGGGCTGATCACGGCGCCGCGGGCTCGCGCCCGTGCACGGTCGCCTCGAGGAATCGCATCGGCTCCGCCCTTCTTGCCGCAGCCCGCGGGAAGGCGAGCGAGAGCTCGGAGCAACTCACGCCACGCCTCCCGTGGCGAGTGTGACGCCCATGACATTCGCTGCGTCACGAGCGTCGACGACGGCGCCGCTCGGCCCTCCTAGCGTCATTTGCAACAGGCAACCAGGAGGGAGATCGAGATGAAGCGCTTGGTGATCCTCGCGACACTCGTCATCGGCATTGCAGCCGCTCCGGTCGTCCTCGCGGCCGACAACGACAACGGCAACGGGCCAGGATCGGACAGCCCGTACGCGGACGCCCATCTGGTCGATTCGCAGCTCGGAATGCTCTATGGCCCGGTCCACGCCGGCCCGCCGTCCTCGAGCTCGTATGGCTACGTCCCGCGCTGAGGCGTCGGCGCGTCCGGGGTCGCGGTTCGCGAACGGGGCGGCGACCCTCATACCTTCGAGATCACGCGGCACAGGAGCTGACCGGTGGCGATCGCCGCCCCGGGCGCCACCGAGAGATCCCTGACGATTCCGACGCGCGGGGCGACGATCTCGTTCTCCATCTTCATCGCCTCGATGACGCTGAGGAGCTGCCCCGCCACCACCTCGTCGCCCTCGGCGACCGCCACCTTCAGGACGGTGCCCTGCATCGGGCTCGTGACCGCACCGTCCGCGGCTCCCCCGCCCCCGGCGGCTTCGCGCTCGCGCCTCCTGCGCGCGAGCGCGGCCCACGGGGGCTCCGTGACCTCGAGACGGACCTCGTAGGAGCGTCCGTCGACCTCGACGCCCACGACCTGCGGGGTCGTGCCGAGCGCGCCGTCCGATCCACCCGGCACACTTGTTGCCTTGTGAGAAAACTGCTGCGACAGCTCCTCCGCGCGGGCCGCGAGCTCCTCCGACTCGACGACGCCGGCGCACGTGCCGCCGGAGACGAAGCACGGGTGCTCGAGCAGCGCCCGGTGGAAGCCGACCAGCGTCGGCGGCCCCTCGATCCGGAACTCGGCGAGCGCGCGCAGCATCCTTTC
>DASSBV010000267.1:0-11522 GCA_035698545.1 Gaiella sp.
CGCTGCGTCGCGAGGACGAGGTGGATCCCGACTGCGCGCGACTTCTGCGCGAGGCGGATGATCGCGTCCTCGACTGCCTGCGGCGAGACCATCATCAGGTCTGCGAGCTCGTCGATCACCACGAGCAGGTACGGGAGCGGCTCCTCGCCACGCGCCCGGAACGCGCGGTTCGCCTCCGGCAGGTTGCGCGCGCGGACGAGCGAGAGGCGCTCGTAGCGCCGCTCCATCTCGGCGACGACGTTGTGTAGGACGGCGGATGCCTCCTTCGGGCTCGAGACGACGGGCGTCAGCAGATGCGGGATCGACTCGTAGAAATTCAGCTCGATCCGCTTCGGGTCGATCAGGATCATCCGCACGTCGTCCGGCGTGGCGCGGAGCAGGATCGACGTGAGGATCGTGTTGATGCAGCCCGACTTCCCCGACCCGGTCGTGCCCGCGATCAGGAGATGCGGCATGCGGGCGAGGTCCGTCCACACTGCGTTTCCGGAGATGTCCTTGCCGAGCCACACCGACAGCGGGCTGGCCGAGCCGGGAACGTCGTCGAAGATGTCGCCGAGCGTGACCATGCGAGGCGCGAGGTTCGGCACCTCGACGCCGACCGCCTGCTTCCCGGGGATCGGCGCGAGGATCCGGATCTCGGTCGTGGCGAGCGCGTACGAGAGGTCGTCCTTCAGGCCGGCCACCTTCGAGACCTTCGTTCCCGGCGCGAGCTGGAGCTCGTAGCGCACGACGCGTGGGCCCGCGATCGTCCCGACGATCGTTGCGTCGACACCGAAGTTCGCGAGCGTCTCGACGAGCAGGCGCGCGGTCCGCTCGCTCACCTCGGACGCGTCGCCACGTGCGGGCGGGCTTGCCTTGAGCGCCGCGCGGTCGGGCAGCCGGTAGTCACTGCCGGACACGGGAGCCTCGAAGACGAGCCTCTCGTCCTCTCCGGTCGTCGCCTCCTCGGGCTCGGGCGGGAGGAGCGGCGGAGGCTCGGCGGAGAGCGGTCCGGTCGAGACGACGTCGGGGAACGCCTCCATGCCATCCACGGGTGAGACCTTCGCGGTGCGTGGCGTGACGGCTGCGCCGTTCGAGACGCTGTCGGGGACGGCGTTGTCGTCGCTCCAGTCAGTCCACTCGAGGCTCTCGAGCGACCGCCGCGCGACGCTGCCCGCCTGACGCACGACGCTCCCTGAACGACGGAGGAAGGCGCCGGCCGACGCGCCGGTCACGAGCAGCGCGCCTGCAAGCACGAGCGCGCAGCCGACGATCAGCGACCCCGCCTCGCCGATCACCCGCGCGAGCCCGCCGCCCAGGACGGCGCCGAGCTTGCCCCCGTGATCCTCTCCGAGCGCGATCATCAGCCCGACGAGGCCAAGGGCGAGCCCGGTCCGGAACGGCCGAAGGTCGATCAGCGCGCTGCGGACGAGCATCAGGCCGCCGATCCCGAGCAGCGCTAGCGGGACGAGCGGCGCGGCGGCCCCGAGCCAGGAGTCGAGCCAGTCGGCGAGCTTGGCGCCGACCGGCCCGCCGTCCCAGCCGAGCCACAGGAAGGTCACGAGCACCAGCCCGGCCGCGATGAGGCCGAGCCCCCAGAGCTCCGGATGGTGATGGCCGCGGGTCTTCTTCGCGCGCTTGCGCACGCGCGCCGGCGAGCGCGGCTTGGGCGCCCGCGTCGAGCGCCGCTTCTTCCTCCTGGCCATGGGCTTGCTGCTTCTGCGCGCCCGTCGTGTCTCCTGCGATAACCCCGCGATTCCGGCCCCGACGGATACCGTCGGCGGGGCACCCAGCCGACGTCGCACCCAGGATGACCCAGGAAGCCCAGCTACCGCCCTTTCTCCGGCCGTTCGTCCTGCCGCACGAGCAGGTGGTCACCGAGACGGTTGACGATGTCGACCACTACCTGCCGATCTCGACCGAACCGGCCGGCGCCGTCGTGCTCGTGCACGGCGGGCCAGGCGGCTGGCCAGGGACGACGCCGACGGACGAGCCCCGGCCTCGTGCGGCGGCTACGCGAGCTCGAGGTCGGTGAGCGCGAAGTCGTCGGCGAGGCAGAGGAGCGGCTCGCCGGCGAGCCGAGCCGTCGCGTAGGTCATGCAGTCGCCGAAGTTCAACGCCGCGCGATGACGCCCTTTCCCGAACCTCTCGAAGGCGGTCGTCGCTTCGCGCCGGTGGAGCTCGTCGAACGGGATCACCTCGACGTCCCTCTGCCGGACGAAGCGATCGACGATCTCCCGACCGGTCGTCATCCGCGCCATCAGAACCATGACGGTCTCGAGCAACGTCGGCGCTCCGATCGCGAGGGAGGGGGCACGCTCTATCGTGTCTTCGAGCCTGTCCGATCCCTGCTCCTCACGGAGAACGGACACGATGGCTGAGGTGTCCAGGATCACACGCCGTCCGGGCCGATACCGAGGATCTCTTCGCGCTCGGCTTTCGTGAGCGACGGTTGCCCACGCTCGGTCTCGGGTACGAGCGGCCAGATTTCCTCTTCGAGGAACTGGTGGAGCGACTTCCGTCGCGTCCTGGCCGAGAGCCTGGCTTTACGCTCTTCGAGCGCGACCTGAACGGCCCGCGTTTTCGTCTCGCCCGTCAGCGCCGCGACCTCGGCGGCGAGCTGCTCCGTCGCTCGGTTCTTGATGTTCAGCGCCATGGTGGAATGGTACCTAGATAGGTGGAAAGGATCAATCTGCTCGCGCTCGCGCCTCTTCGACGATCGCCTCCGCCTCCGACCGGTTGCCGAATCCGCGCGTCTCGACCTTCTCGTCCTCGAGGTCCTTGTAGACCTGGAAGAAGTGCTCGATCTCGTTGCGCAGCTCGGGCTGGATGTCGTGGACGTCGTGCACGCGGAGCCAGGACGGGTCGCGGAGCGGCACGCAGAGGATCTTCTCGTCGGGCCCCTTGGCGTCGGTCATGCGGAACACACCGACGACTCGCGCACGGATTCGGCAGCCGGGGAAGGTCGGCTCGCTCACCAGGCAGAGCGCATCGAGCGGGTCGCCGTCCTCGCCGAGGGTCCCCTCCACGAATCCGTAGTCCGCGGGGTACGTCATCGACGTGAAGAGGCGCCTGTCGAGGACGAGCTCGCCGGTCTCGGCGTCGACCTCGTACTTGTTGCGGGAGCCGGAGGGAACCTCCACGAACATGGTCACGTCGGCCACGGGCCGCAAGTTACAAGTTGCAACTTGCGGGTGTAGCCCTCAGCCGAGGCGTCCTATGCGGTCGACGAGCAGGTCGAAGAACACTGCGCCGTCGAGATCGACGCCGACGTGGGCGTTCGGTGGCCGATCGGTGCGCAGCCAGAGGTCGACGACCGTTCGCCCGCGGCAGAGCTCGGAGACGCGCTCGACCTCGACGTTACGGAGCTTCGTCTCGACGAGGCCCGGCCGAAGGAGGTGCGCGACGGCAACAGCGTCATGGATGGGAGCGCCTTCCCAGCCGTACGTGTGTCGGTGGTAGACGGTGAAGAAGTCGATCAGCTCGGCGACGAACACACCGATCGAGCCCGCGTCACGCAGGCGGCGCTGCACGTCGGGGCCGGTGACCGCCTTGTGCGTGACGTCGAGCCCGATCATCGTCACGTCGAGGTCGGCGTCGAAGACGAGCTGCGCGGCTTCCGGGTCGGCCCAGATGTTGAACTCCGCGGCCGGCGTCATGTTTCCCTCGGCAATCGCGCCACCCATCAGGACGATCCCGTCGATTCCGACGGTGCCGTGCGCGTCGAGGTACCGCGCGATGTTCGTGAGCGGGCCTGTCGGGACGAGCGTGACGGAGCCCTCGGCCCGCCCGATCGTCTCGGCCAGCCAGTCGACGGCCGGGCTGGCGGCGGGCTCCACGCTCGGCGGGGGCAGCGTCGGCCCGTCGAGCCCGCTGTCACCGTGGACGTGGGCGGCGACGGCGAGCGGCCTCGAGAGCGGCGCCGCCGCGCCGCGCGCGACGGGGATATCCGTGCGGCCCGCGAGCTCGAGCACGCGCAGCGCGTTCGCGGTCGTCTTCTCCACGGTCTGGTTCCCGTAGGTCGTAGTGACGCCGAGCAGCTCCACCTCGGGGCTCGCAAGCGCGAGGAGGAGCGCGATGGCGTCGTCGTGCCCCGGGTCGCAGTCGATCACGATCCGTTTGGGCACCGCCCGATTATTCCCGTGAGGAGGCAGCGAGCAGGGCGTCCACCTCGGCGGCGGTCGGCAGCGACGGTTGCGCGCCGAAGCGAGACGCGGCAAGGGCGCCCCCGGCGCACGCCCGGGCGAGCGCCTCGTCCTCGGCGCGGCCCTCGAGCAACGAGACGAGCAGGCACGCGGTGAATGCGTCGCCGGCCGCCGTGCCGTCCACGGCATCCACCCGAGGCGGCGTGGCCCGCGCGACCTCCTCGCCGTCCTCGAGAAGGACCGCGCCTTCGGCGCCGAGCGTAACGGCCACGAGCCCGTCGCGGCGCGAGAGTGAGTCGAGCTCGAAGCGATTCACCACCGTGAGGTCGGGATCGAGCTCGATCGGCCGAGCCGGTGCGGCGTTGAGGCAGAACAGCCCCGCGGTCGCCTCCCAGGCCGAGAGCACGGCGTCGTCCGGGACCTCGAGCTGGCAGAGGACGGCGTCGTGCTCGGGCAGCTCCACCGTGCCGAGTGTCGCATTCGCGCCCGATGCGACCGCGATCGTGGTCTCACCCACGGCGTCGACCTGGATGAGGGCAACCCCGGTGTGGGCGGTGCTCTGCTCGAGACGGAGCGCGACACCCGAATGCCGGAGGCCGTCGAGCGCCGCCTCGGCCGTCGCGTCGCGCCCGACCGCGCCGATCATCGTCACTTCGGCGCCGAGCCGTGCGCATGCAACCGCCTGGTTGGCGCCCTTGCCACCGGGGATCTGGGCGAAGGTCCCGCCGCCGACGGTCTCACCCGGACGCGGCAGACTGGGAACGCGGACGACGAGGTCGAGGTTGATCGAGCCGACGACGACGATCCGGGGACTCACGGGGACATGCCTGTTCGCGACGGGTTGACAAGAAACGGTGTCAGACACCGTTTTGTGTCAAGGGCGAACCTGTGCGAACTCGGTAACGATTGCTCCACAGGGAGCTCCGCGCGGCCGGTGGGATCGGCGGCGGTGCGTTTCCAATGTGCGTCGACTCTGTGTCGAGCCGCCCACAACGCGATGGGCACTTCTGTGGAAACGGTGTCAGACACCGCTCTTACGCGAACCGCGACCTATGCCGCGAGGGCGCGAAGGTCGTCGACGGTCGCGGCGAAGAGGGTGTCGCGGAGGTCGAACAGGCCCGCCCAGAGCGATGATCGATCCGGTGGTGCGTCGAGCCGCGCTGCGTCGTCGAGCCCCTGGAGCGCTCGCACGAGGACCGCGAGCTCCAGGTAGACGGCCGCGACGCGGTTCGGGCAGGCGCCGACGCCGGCCCGCTCGAGGACGGGACGCCACTCGACGAGCTCGCCGGCACCAGGGCCGCCGTACCAGCTGCGCCCCTCCGCCTGCTCCGGCTCGAGCTCGAGCAGGTACGCGGAGAGCGGTCGCTCGAGCCCCGCCAGCGCCGTCTCGATCCGGTCGGCAGCGTGCCTCAGGGCCGCTTCGCGCGAGCCCGCCGTCGACGGCACCGGATCGCCGCGGCCCCACCGCTCGAGCAGCCGGCAGAAGGCAATCGCGGCCGCCTCGCACGCGCGCAGCTGACCGACGAGACGGGCCGCGGTGCGCGGCGAGGCCGCATGGCACTCGATCACGTCCGCCCAGCCGCGCATCGCCACCACTAGACCTCGATCACGACCGGCAGGATCATCGGCCGGCGCCGGGTGCGGTCGTAGACCACCTGCCCGATCGCGTCATGGATGTGCTCCTGGACGAGCTTGATCTCGGTCAGGCCGTTCGACGAGAGCTCCGCAGCGATCCGGCCCGCCTCCTCGCGCAGCTCTTCGACGAGGCCGGGATCCTCCCCGACGCCGCGCGCGATCAGCTCCGGCGGCGAGATCGTCGTGCCGCCGTCGTCGAGCGCCACCGTCGCCACGATGATGAGCACACCGTCCTCAGAAAGCCGTCTCCGGTCTCGCAATGCGACGTCCTCGACGTCGCCGACGCCGAGACCGTCAACGAACGTCACGCCGGCCGTCACGCGGTCGACGATTCGCACGCCGTCCGGGGTGAGCTCGACCACCGAGCCGTTCTCGGCGATCACAATCCCGTCGTCCGGGACGCCGGCGTCGCGGGCGAGCTGCGCGTGCGCAGCGAGCATCCGGTACTCGCCGTGGATGGGCATGACCCCGCGCGGCCGGACGAGGGAAAGCAGCGTGCGCAGCTCCTCGGAACACGCGTGGCCGGAGACGTGCACCGGCGCGATCTCCTGGTGGAGCACCTCGGCGCCGAGCCGGGCGAGATGGTTGATCGAGTCGTGCACGCGCAGCTCGTTGCCCGGCACGGGCTTCGCGGAGATGATCACCGTGTCGCCACGTTCGACGGAGACGTTCGCGTGATCGCCGTACGCGATCCGGGTGAGCGCGGACATCGGCTCGCCCTGGCTTCCCGTGCAGAGCACGAGGACGCGGTCGGGCGGCAGGTCCATCGCCTCTTTCGGCGACACGATCGACTCCTCCGGCAGCTCGACGTAGCCGAGGTTCCGAGCGATGTTCATGTTCTTCCGCATCGAACGGCCGACGACCGCGACCTTGCGCCCGTGTTCGATCGCAACTTCGGCTGCCTGCTGCACCCGGTGGATGTTCGAGGCGAATGACGCGACGACGATCCGCCCCGACCGCAGCGGGATCAGCTGACGGAATGCCTCGCCGACGAGCCGCTCCGAGCCGGTCATGCCGGGCCGCTCGGCGTTGGTCGAGTCGCCGAGCAGCAGGTCGACCCCGCGGCTCCCGAGCTCGGCGAGCGCCCCGACGTCGGTCTTGAGCCCGTCGACGGGCGTGTGGTCGAGCTTCCAGTCCCCGGTATGGAGGATGCGCCCCGCGTCGGTCTCGACGACGACGGCCATCGCGTCGGGAATCGAGTGCGCGACGCGGACGAACTCGAGGCGGAACGGGCCGAGCTGGACGGGCTCCTGCCCCGGCGCGACCTCGGTGAGCCGGGTCGTCGCCCCGAGCCCATGCTCGTCGAGCTTCGACTTCACGAGCGCGAGCGTCAGCCGCGTGCCGATCACCTCGCCGACTTCGAGGGCACGTAACGCGTACGGCAGCCCGCCGACGTGGTCCTCGTGCCCGTGCGTGACCACGATCGCGCGGACAGGCCGACCCTCGAGATACGAGATGTCCGGCAGCACCAGGTCGACGCCGAGGTGCTCGTCCCGCGGGAACGCAAGACCGGCCTCGATCACGATCCGCTCGTCACCGTGCTCGAGCACGGTCATGTTCTTGCCGACCTCGCCGAGCCCGCCGAGCGGGATGATCCGAAGTGGTGTCACGAGCTGAGTCTACGGACGGCTTCGACCGACGACGCGCCGGTGTGCGTCAAGCGACGGCGGCGAGCAGGCCGAGACGCTCGAGGCAGTCGCGGATCGCCGTCGTCTCCTCGTCGTCTGCCTCGACCAGCGGCAGCCGCAGCCCGCCGACCTCGTGACCGAGCAGCTGGAGCGCCTTCTTGATCGCAATCGGGTTCGACTGGACCCGGAGGAGCTCGATCGCCGGGCGCAGCTCCGCGTCCAGTGAGCGCGCGCCCTCGATGTCGCCGTCGCGATAGCGGGTGATCATCTCCTTCACGCGCGGGCCGACCACGTGCGTGTGGACGCAGACCCCGCCCACCCCGCCGATCTCGAGAAACGGGAGGACCAGGTCATCGTCGCCCGCGTACAGATCGAGGCCGCAAGAGACGACGTGCCGCGCCGCGTCGAGGCTCGGCTTGGCCTGCTTCACCGCGTGGACGTTCTGAATCTCCGCGAGCCGCGAGATCGTCTCGGGCTCGGCGTCGACCACGACGCGGCTCGGGATGTCGTAGAAGACCACAGGCTTGTCCGTCGCCGCGGCCACCGCCTCGACGTGCGCGACGATCCCTCGTTGCGGCGGCTTGTTGTAGTACGGCGTCACGACGAGGAAGCCGTCGACCCCGAGCTCGTGCGCCTGCTGGGTGAGGTGGACGGAGTGGGCGGTCGCGTAGGTCCCCGTGCCCGCGACCACGCTGCCCCGGGCGCCGACAGCCTCGACGGCCGCGGCATAAAGCGTCATTCGCTCGTCGTCGGACAGCGTGGGCGCCTCGCCGGTCGTGCCCGTGACGACGATCCCGTCGGAGCCGTTGTCGAGGAGGTGCAGGCAGAGACCGCGGAACGCGTCGAGGTCGATCGCGCCGTCCTCCTGGAACGGGGTCACGATGGCAGTCAACACCTCGCCGAGCACGTCGCCCATTGTACTTCAGGCGATTTTGGCGTCAGGATGGCGCCCACCAGGACAGCGAAGGCGGGAGGCAACGATGCTCAAGGAGTTCAGGGACTTCCTCCTGAGGGGCAACATCGTCGAGCTCGCGGTCGCGTTCGTGATGGGCGTCGCGTTCGCAGCGGTCGTCAACTCCCTCGTGGACAATCTCGTGATGCCGATCATCGCAATGATCATCGGCAAGCCCGACTTCAGCGACCTCACCTTCACCATCAACGACGCGGTGTTCCGCTACGGGGCCTTCATCACCGCGCTGATCCAATTCGTCGCGATCGCCGCGGCGGTCTTCTTCTTCGTCGTCAAGCCGATGGACTCGATCATGTCGCGCGTCCGCAAGCCCGCCGAAGAAGAGGTCTCCGACGAGGAGCGCAGGCACCAGGAGCTGCTCGCCGCGTTGCGCGCGCGGGGGTAGTCGACTAGAGCAGGGACTCGAGGCCGACCGTGAGGCCGGGCGGCAGCGACCGCACGGCCTCCACGGCCCGGAGGACGCCCGGGACGAATGCATCGCGCGAGATCGTGTCGTGGCGGATCGTGAGGGTCTCGCCGGGGCCGCCGAGGATCACCGCCTGATGCGCAACGAGGCCGGGCAGCCGCACGGAGTGGATCGGCACGTCGCCATCCATCCTGGCGGCCGTCGCCTTCGCTGTGCCGGACGGCGCGTCGAGCTTCGTGTCGGCGTGGAGCTCGACGATCTCCGCCTGCGGGAGCGAGCGGGCCGCCTCCTCGGCGAAGCGCATCATCAGAACGGCGCCGATCGCGAAGTTCGGTGCGTAGAAGCACGGCACGCCGGCGTCTTTCGCGGCCCGGTCGAGCGCGTCGGCGTCGAAGCCGGACGTGCCCACGACGACCGGGACGCGCGCGTCGAGGCACGCCGCCGCGTTCGCGAGCACGGCATCCGGCCGCGTGAAGTCGACGGCGACGTCGCACCCGGCAGGACCGGCCGGGCGACCGTCGACGACGTCGTGGCCGGCGGCCACGAGCGCAGGTCGCAGAACGCGGCCGACCTTCCCCCCGGCGCCGAAGAGACAGACCCTCATCCCGCCTCTGCGAGCGACGGGTTGAGGCGCGCGACGGCCTTGCGAAACCGCGCCTCCCGCGGGCCGATCCCGGCGGCCGACAGCCGGCCCGGAGCGAAGAGCGAGCGTGCTGCCTCGGCGACGTCGTCCTCCGTGACCGCGCGCACGCGACGCAGCGTCTCCTCGACCGAGACGAGCTCCATGTCCGTGACGAGCGCCTTCCCGAGTCGGCTCATCCGGTTCGAGGTGCTCTCGAGCGAGAGCAGCAGACGACCCTCGAGGTTCTCCTTCGCGCGGTCGAGCTCACCGGGGCGAAGCCGCCCAGAGCCGACGTCCTCGAGCTCGCGGCCGATCACGTCGAGGCACTCGTCGAGGTTGTCCTCGCGGGTCCCGACGTAGATCCCCGCCTGTCCCGTCTCGGCGTACTGCGAGCCGAAGGTGTAGACGCTGTAGGCCATCCCACGGAGCTCCCGGATCTCCTGAAAGAGGCGCGACGACGCCGAGCCGCCGAGGATGGCGTCGAGCAACGCGACCGCGTAGCGCGAGTCGTCGTCGCGCGCGATCCCGGGCGCGGCGAGCACCACGTGGTACTGCTCGGTGCGCCGCCGCAGGAAGCGGTATCCGGGCCGCGGTAGCCGCCGCACGGGTGCGCGACGCGGTGCCTTCCCCGTGCCGTCCAGCCCGGGGCGCCGGCCGGCGAACAGCTCCGCGAGCCGCTCGTGCGCGACGTTCCCGGCGGCGGCCAGGACGATCCGCGGGCCCGCGTACGCACGGCGGTGCCATCCACGCAGCGCGCGGGGCGAGACTCCGGCGATCACCTCGGCGCTGCCGATCACCGGGCGCCCGAGCGGATGCTCACCGAAGACCGCCTCGGCCGCGAGGTCGTGGACGAGATCCTGCGGGTTGTCGTCCACCATCGCGATCTCCTCGAGCACTACCTCACGCTCGGAGTCGACGTCGGCAAACGTCGGCGCGAACACCATGTCGGTCATCGCGTCGATCGCGTCCGTCAGGTGCCCGTCCGGAACGCGCGTGTAGAGAACCGTCGTCTCGCGGGAGGTGGCGGCGTTGAGCTCGCCGCCCATGGTGTCGAAGAGCTCGGCGATCTCCTGCGCGTTGTAGCGGGACGAGCCCTTGAAGAGCAGGTGCTCGATGAAGTGCGAGACCCCGGCGCGAGAGCGTGGCTCGTCGCGCGAGCCCGTTGCGATCCAGAGGCCCAGCGCGACCGAGCGGACGCCACGCAGCCGGTCGGTGACGATGCGCTCGCCCCCGGGGAGCGTCGTGATCTCGGGCTCGCTCACGCGTCGATCCTAGAGATGGGTGCGGCCCGGCTCACGCCGGGCCGCACCCGAACGTCTAGTCCCGGCGACGCCCGCGGTCGCCACCGCGAGCGCGGCCGCCACGATCCTCGCGTGGAGGGCGCGGCTCACGGGGCGGGGCGTCCTTTGCCCGCTCGACGAGCGTCTCCGGCGAGACGAGCTCGCCGTTCTCGTGCTTCGCGACGAGCTTGAGGCCGATGCGGCCCCGCTCCTTGTCGACCTCCTGGACGATCACGTCGAGGGTGTCGCCGCGGGTGAGCACGTCCTCGATGTGCGCGACCCTGCCCGGGCCGACGTTCGAGACGTGGAGCAGGCCGTCGGTGCCCTTCTTCAGCTCGACGAAGGCGCCGAAGTCGGTCGTCTTGACGACGCGCCCGGTGTAGGTGTCCCCCACCTCGGGCTCCTTCGTCATCGCCTGGATGGCCGAGATCGCCGCGTCGGCGTTCGTGCCCTCCGTCGCGTAGACGAGGATCGTCCCGTCCTCCTCGATGTCGATCTGGACGTCGTAGTCGCCCTCGAGCGAGCGGATCGTCTCGCCGCCCTTCCCGATCACCATCCCGATGAAGTCGGGGTTGATCCGGATCGAGGAGATCCGAGGGGCGTGCCCGGCGAGCTCGGACCGGGGGCTCGAGATCGTGTCGAGCATCTTCTCGAGGATCGACGCCCGGGCCCGCTTCGCCTGCTCGAGGGCCGAACGCATGATCTCCTGCGTGACACCGGTGATCTTGATGTCCATCTGGAGGGCGGTGATGCCCTCGGCGGTGCCGGCGACCTTGAAGTCCATGTCGCCCAGGTGGTCCTCCGCGCCCTGGATGTCGGTGAGGATGACGTAGTCGTCGCCCTCCTTGACGAGCCCC
>DASSBV010000268.1:0-3299 GCA_035698545.1 Gaiella sp.
CGCCTCGACACCGAGGAACGTGAGGAGCCCGGCCGTGAGGGCCATGAAGGCGGCGAGCCACTGCGCGCCGACACGGCGGAGCGACGGCAGCCACATCAGGCCGAGCGCGACCGGCACGACGCCGACGAGCAACCCGATCGCCGCATAGCCGAGGAAGCCTCGCGAGCTCGCGACCGGCGTCTCCACGGCCGCGGCGATCTCGTGCGTCGTCTGGATCCCCGTGGAGCTGGTGACCCCAATCGCGAGCGGCTCTCCGTCGACCCAGTCGTACGGCACGACGATCGTGCTCGAGCGCAGCCGTCCGAGCGTCGCCGGGCCGTCGAGCGAGAACGGGACGATCGCGTCGTCGACCGTGACGGACGCGACCGTGAGGTCGTCCCGCTGCGGGTTCCGCACGTGGACCCGGATCTCCCCGGGTCGCAGCTGCACGCGGCGTACGTCGAACTCGTCGGCCGGCGGCGGCTTCCCGCCGACGAGCTCCACGACACGGTCGCCCTGTGAGACGACGAGTGCGACGCAGAGTGCGAGGAGCACGACCGGCACGAGCGCCCAGGCCCGCCAGGCCATGGCGCTGCGACCGACCCGTGCCTCCACTTACTCGTCCACCTGGAAGTAGCCCATCCAGCCCAGCTCGGTGAACTCCGACTGGTGGGCGTGGAACATGAACGTCCCCGCGTGGGCGAACCGGATCTCGAGCACGCCGCGCTGGCCCTGGCACTGCATCACGGTGTCCGTGTACTCCCAGTGGTCGCCCGTGCCAGTCGGCTGGTAGCGGAAGAACTCCGCGTGCAGGTGGAACGAGTTGAGCAAGTCGAACTCGGTCAGGTTCGCCAGATACACGCGCACGAGCTCGCCCCGACGGACGCGGATCGGGTAGCGCGCGTAGTAGAAGCTCCGGCCGTTGACCGTGTAGAAGTTGTTCTCGCCGTCGCCGTCCGTGTCGTAGCCGTTCATCACGAGCACGAGCTCGCGCGCCGGCTCGCGCGGCGTCTTCGGGTCGACGATGAACGCGCCGTAGAGGCCCTTGTGGATGTGCTTCTTGAGCGGCGTCGCGTGGCAGTGGTACAGGTGGAACCCCGCCGGGCGGGCCGGGAACTCGTACGTCAGCTCATCCCCGGGCCCCACGATCTCGAAGACGCCGTCCATGTCGGTCGGGTGGATGCCGTGGAAGTGGATCGTGTGCGGGTGGACGCCCGCGTTCACGAAGCGCACGCGGAGGAGGTCGTCCTCCGTCGCGCGGATCACCGGCCCGGGAACCGTCCCGTTGTACGTCCACGCGGGGAAGAAGACGCCTGGCGCGATCTCGAGCTCCTCGTCGGTGGCGACGAGCGTGTAGTCGCGGACGCGACCCACGGAGTGCGGCCGCACAGCAGGCGGGTACAGCAGCGCGTCGAGGTCGTTCGGCCCGCCGACGGCCGGCGCTCCGTCGCCGATCATCGCGGCATGGCCTGTCGCCGCGTCGCCGAGGTGCGAGGACATCGTGCGGTGGCCCGCGTGCGCGTGGCCCGTGTGCGGTGCGGCCTCGGCTGGGCTTCCGCCGAGCGCGAACTTGACCCCGAGGGGCGCCGCGGCAAGCGGTGCCGTCGCGCAGAGCAGGCGTCGGCGCGTCAGTTTAGACATGTCTAAACCCTAGCGAAGATTGTTAGAGACGTCTAAATCTCGGGCGCACCGGATCCGGTGTTTGGAACCGCGCTGCCGGGGCCATCCCCGCACAGAAGATCCGCAGTCGAACGAGACGGAAGGGGACCTGACGCGATGATCTGCGAGGTCTGCGGAAACGACTACGACAAGCCGCTCGAGATCACCTACCTCGGCGGGACGTACGTCTTCGACAGCTTCGAGTGCGCGATCCACGCGCTCGCCCCCGTGTGCGGCCACTGTGGCTGCCGCGTGATCGGCCACGGCATCGAGGCGGACGGCTCCGTCTTCTGCTGTGCCCATTGCGCAGAGACGGCAGGCGTCGTGGGCGTCGCCGACCGCGCATGACCCTCGTGCACGACGGCGAGAACGTCCTCGTCCTCCTGCTCGACGAGGACCCCGACCTCACGGTCGTCCGCGGCGCGCTGCGCGGGGCGCAGGACACGAGCGTCCGACTCGTCGCGCCGACCCACTCGGGGGCGCTCCACTGGTATGCGACGAACGAGGAGGAGGCACACGCCGAGGCGGAAGCACGCGCCGCCGACGCCGAGCGGGCGATCGCGCCGGTGGCCGACGCCGAAGGGGCCGCAGGCGAGCGTGATCCGGTGCTCGCGGTCGAGGATGCGCTGAGCGAGTTCCAGGCCGACCGGATCCTGGTCGTCGGCGAGGAGGACGCCGCCATGGGCGACTCGCTCCACCGGTTCGGGCTTCCGGTCGAGCACCTGGGCGAGACGACGCCCGGCGGCGGTTTCAAGGAGACCGGCCGCGCAATCATGAGCGGCCGGAGCGGCGGGACGCCGTACGCCGTGTTCGCCGGTGCAATGCTCGTGCTCGGCACGATCGTCGCGCTCCTCCTGCTTCTGGCCGCGCTGATCCTCTGGATCTGAGCTACGTCCCGCAGCGCGCGGTCGGCAGGCCGAGGAAGCGCAGCGCCCCGCGGCAGAGCCCCATCGCCGCACGTTCGCGAATCGCGGGTCGCGCGAGCGCCCGGTCTTCCGTCGGGTTCGTCATGAAACCGAGCTCGACGAGGATCACCGGGACGTCGGCCCAGTTGAAGCCCGTGTAGTCGGAGCGCTCCTGGATCCCGCGGTCGGGGAAGCCGAGCGCGCGCACGAGCTCCGTCTGGACGAGCCGCGCGGCGCGGTGGCTCTGCGCATAGACGTCGTCCGTCCAGCCGCGTCGCAGCGCGGGCGTGAGGGTGTGTGTCCCGCGTGCGTCGCTCGCCGCCGCGCCGTCAGCGTGGACGCGGAGAAAGAGCCTCGCGTGTGCCCGGTTCGCGATCCGCGCGCGGGCGACGTTCCCCATGCTCTTGCCCGATGTTCTCGTCCTCGTCATCACGACGAGCACCCCTGCCCGGCCCAGGAGGGCCCGCAGCCGCAGCGACACCGCGAGCGTGAGATCCGGCTCCGGAATCCCGGTGACGACCCCGTGCGTCCCGCCCCCGTCGAAGATCTTGCGGGTCGTGGAGCCCGGCCCGTTCGGCTCGGTGCGGAGGTTCGCCAGACGGTCGTGCCCGGGGTCGACCACTACCACCGGCGCCGCGGCAACTGCCGTTCCGGACGCGATCGAGACTCCGACGAGGGACAAGAGCGCCGCGAGAACCGCGAGTTGCAACTTGTAACTTGCGTTGTCTGCACCTCGGCTCACTGCGGCGGGATGCG
>DASSBV010000269.1:0-9056 GCA_035698545.1 Gaiella sp.
GGGCATTCGCCCGTTCGCGATCGCCGCGCCGTCTCGGCGCTAGCCGGCGACCTCCTCCCGCCTCCGCCCGCTAGCGCACACCACACCAGGCGGAAGCAGGTCTCCACCGTCCCGACGACCGACCCGAAAGGCGGTTCCACCCGGTGCCCACGCCGTTGCACGACCCGACCCGAGAGCGCGACGCCTGCGGCATCGGCCTGGTCGCGGACGCGCGCGGGCGCGCGTCGCGCGAGCTGCTCGACCGGGCACTTGCCGGGCTCGGCGCGGTTGCCCACCGCGGTGCCTGGGCGGCGGACGGGGTCACGGGCGACGGAGCGGGCCTCCTTCTCCCGCTCCATCCCGCCCTCATCGGCACCGAGGGCGCGGGCATCGCGATGTGCTTCCTCCGCGAGCCATGGCTCCGGGGCGTCGTCGAGGAGGCGTGCCGTGCCGAGGGGCTCGAGCCGGCAGGCTGGCGCGAGGTGCCGCACGACGTCAACGCGCTCGGCTCGACGGCCGGCGCGTCGATGCCGCGCATCGTCCAGCTGCTCCTGGCCCCCTGCGCCGAGGCCGACGCCGAGCTGCGGGCATACCGCGCGCGGCGCAGGGCCGAGCTCGTCGACGGCGTCTACGTCGCCTCCCTCTCGTTTCGCTCGGTGACGTACAAGGCGCTCTGCGCGGCGACCCAGCTCGCGAGCTTCTACCCCGACCTACGCGACCCCGACTGGGAGACCGCCTGGGCGATCTTCCACCAGCGCTTCTCGACGAACACCGAGCCCAGCTGGGAGCGCGCGCAGCCGTTCCGACTCCTCTGCCACAACGGCGAGATCAACACGATCGAGGGCAACGTCGCGTGGACGGAGGCGCGCGAGCGCGCGGCCGGGCTCGATCCCGCGCTCGCGCCGGCGCTCGACCCGTCGGGCTCGGACTCGGCGCTCCTCGACAACGCCCTGGAGCTGCTCGTCCGCTCGGGCGTCGAGGTCCGGGAGGCGTTGTCACGGCTCGTTCCACCTGCCTGGCAGAACGATCCGCGCGTCGGCGACGACGAGCGCGCGATGCGCCGCTACCACGCAATGCTCTCCGAGCCGTGGGACGGGCCCGCGGGGCTCGTCTTCTCCGACGGCTCGACGTGCGGCGCGAAGCTCGACCGGAACGGCCTCCGTCCGCTCCGGATCGCCGTCTGCGCCGACGGGCTCGTCACGGTGGCCTCCGAGGCCGGCGCGGTCCCGCTCCCCGAGGGCGTCGCCGTCCGGCGCGCGCGGCTCGCGCCCGGCCAGTTGTTCTCGGTCGACCCCGAGCGAGGCGTCCTCTTCGACGGCGAGTTGAGCCGATCGCTTGCGCGCGCGAGGCCGTACGCGCGGTGGATCTCGGAGTCGCTCCGCTTCGGCGAGCAAGGCACGCCGGTCGCCGCACCCGAGGAAGACCTCGCCGCTCGGCATGCGCTGCACGGCTACACGCGGGAGGAGCTGAGCCTGATGCTCCGGCCGATTTCGCAGACCGGCAAGGACCCCGTCTATTCGATGGGCGACGACGCGCCGATCGCGCCGCTCGCGGGACGGGCCCGGCCGCTCGCGTCGTACTTCCGCCAGCGCTTCGCCCAGGTCACGAACCCCGCGATCGACCACGAGCGGGAGCGGGCCGTCATGTCCGTCGCGACGCTCGTCGGGCCAAGGGCGCCCCTCCACGCCGAGGGGCCGCTCGCGCCGCTCGTCGCGCTGCCGTCCTTTCTCGTCACCCCGGACGGCCTCGAGGCACTCGAGTCGGCCCAGGTCGACGCGACGTTCGACGCCGACGAGGGCCTTGGCACCGCGGTCGAGCGCGTTGCCGACGCCTGTGCCGATCGAGCCGCGGACGGCGCCACTGCCGTTTGCGTTACGGACGACAGGGCCGGTCGTGGGCGTGCGGCGATCCCTTCCCTCCTGGCGGTCGCCGCCGTCCACGGGCGGCTCGTCGAGCGCGGCCTGAGGACCGCCTGCGCACTGCTCGTCTCGAGCGACGAGGTTCGTGACACGCACATGGTCGCGACGCTCCTCGGGTACGGCGCGGACGTCGTCTGCCCGCGGCTCGCGCTCGAGACGGTCGCGCGTCTGGCCGCGACCGACAAGGTGGGGGGCGATCGGCCGTCGCCGGAGGAGGCGCAAGCGCGCCTCCTCCAGGCGCTCGAGCTCGGCGTCCTCAAGGTGATGTCGAAAGCCGGCATCTCGGATGTCGCGAGCTACCGTGGCGCCCGGCTGTTCGAGGCGGTCGGACTCGACCGCCGCCTCTGCAAGCGCTTCTTCGGCGGCACGCCGTCTGCGATCGGCGGAATCGGGCTCGAACGCCTCGAGGCCGACGCGCTCGAGCGGCTTGCGGCGAGCGTCGCCGAGAAGCCGGCCCTCGAGAACCCAGGCTTCTACAAGTTCCGCAAGGGCGGCGAGCCGCACGCGACCGAGCCCGACGTGGTCGACGGCCTCCAGCAGAGCGTCACCGCAGCGCATGCGCTCATCCGTGCGGTGCGCGGCGACCGGCTCGAGGAGTACGACCGCTTCGCACGGCTCGTCGAGGAACGGCCGCCGCTCGAGCCGCGTGACCTGCTCGACCTCGTTCCCGCGCGCTCGCCCGTCCGCCTCGACGAGGTGGAGCCGGTCGAGTCAATCGTGCGGCGCTTCTCCGGCGGCGCCATGTCCCATGGTGCGCTCTCGGCCGAGGCGCACGAGACGATCGCGATCGCGCTGAACCGGCTCGGCGCCCGGTCGAACTCCGGGGAGGGAGGCGAGGATCCGAGTCGCTACGGCGACGAGCGCAACTCGAAGATCAAGCAGATCGCCTCGGGCCGCTTCGGTGTCACGGCCGAGTACGCGGTCTCCGCGGAGGAGCTCCAGATCAAGGTCGCCCAGGGCTCGAAGCCCGGCGAGGGCGGCCAGATCCCCGCCCACAAGGTGACCGACGAGATCGCACGCCTGCGCGGCACGTCGCCGGGCGTCGCGCTCATCTCACCGCCCCCACACCACGACGTCTACTCGATCGAGGACCTCGCCCAGCTCGTCTTCGACCTCAAGGAGGTGAACCCGGAGGCGGACGTCTCGGTGAAGCTCGTCGCCTCGGCCGGCGTCGGCGTAATCGCCGCAGGCGTCGCGAAGGCGCGCGCCGACATCGTGCACGTGGCGGGCGCCGACGGAGGGACCGGCGCGAGCCCGCTGCCCTCGATCAAGCACGCGGGCGCGCCGTGGGAGCTGGGTCTCGCCGACACCCAGCAGGCGCTCGTCGCAAACGGGCTCCGTGGACGTGTCCGGGTCCGGGTCGACGGTGGCTTCAAGACCGGCCGGGACGTCGTCGTCGCCGCGCTCCTCGGCGCCGACGAGTTCTCCTTCGGGACCGCGCTTCTCCTCGCAGAGGGCTGTCTGATGGTCCGCTCGTGCCATCTGGATACGTGCCCGGTCGGGATCGCGAGCCAGCGGCCGGAGCTTCGGGAGAAGTTCGCCGGCACGCCCGAGATGGTCGAGGCGTACCTCCGCTTCGTGGCGCTCCAGGTCCGGCGCCTGCTCGCGAGCCTCGGCCTCCGGACGCTCGACGAGGCCGTCGGGCGGACCGACCTCCTGCGTCAGCGGCGGACCGGTGATCCATCGGCCGACGCGATCGACCTGCGCCGCCTCCTCGGCCGCGCGGGGGCCGGTCCGTCCCGCTATGTCGGAGATGCAGTCCCGGACGAGCGCGATCGTCTCGGCGCGCTGCTCCATGCCCAGGGAAAGGCCGCGATCAGCGGCGCTCGGCTCGTCGAGCCGGCTTTCGAGATCACGAACGGCGACCGGGCGGTCGGCGCCCGCCTCGGCGGCGCGATCGCCCGCGCCGTCGGCTCCGGGCTGCCTGCGGGTCGCGTCCGGGCTCGCTTCGAGGGCGCCGCCGGCCAGAGCTTCGGCGCCTTCCTCACGGCGGGAGTCGAGCTCCAGCTCGTCGGCGAGGCGAACGACTACGTCGGTAAGGCGATGTCGGGCGGGCGGATCGTGGTGTCGCCGCCGTCCGATGACGCCGGAGACCCGTGCCTCGTCGGCAACACCGTGCTCTACGGGGCGACCGGCGGCGAGCTCTTCTGCGCGGGAGCGGCGGGCGAGCGGTTCGCCGTGCGGAACTCCGGTGCGGTCGCCGTCGTCGAGGGTGTCGGTGACCATGCCTGCGAGTACATGACCCGCGGAACCGTGGTCGTGCTTGGCCCGCACGGGCGGAACCTCGGCGCGGGCATGACCGGCGGCGAGGCATTCCTGCTCGACCCCGACGAGCGGCTCGTCAACGAGGAGCTGGTCGAGCTCGCGCCGCTCGAACGCCGCGACCGGGATCTGCTCGTCGGTCTGCTCGAGCGGCACGTGCGCGCAACCGGCTCTCCGCGCGCGGCCGCGGTGCTCGAGCGCCAGGACGAGTCGCTGGCCCGGTTCCGCCGGCTCGTCCCGCGTGCGAACCTCGCCGCAAGCGAGCCCGGGGACGCTCGAGCCACCGCGTAATTCATTCTTTCATGCATACTATGCGAATGCCGTACGTCAGCCTCGTGGGTGCCGCCGGATACACCGGCCAGGAGACGCTCGACCGTGTGCTCGGCCACCCGGAGCTCGAGCTCTACGCCGTCGGCTCCGACACGCTTGCCGGACAGGATGCGACCGCGCTCGATCCGCGCCTCAACCGGAACGGCGGCAGGCGCGTGCCGCGGCTGATCACGAATGCGGCCGCGCTCGCCTGCGAGGCCGACGTGACGATCCTCTGCCTGCCGCACGAGAAGGCAGCCGCGCTCGAGCCGCCTTCTCGCGGGGTCGTGATCGACCTGTCGGGGGCGCACCGCCTCACCGCTGCCGCCCAGTACGAGGCGTGGTACGGCTTCGCGCATCCCGCGCCCGAGCAGTTGGGCGAATGGTCGTACGGCCTGCCCGAGCTCTCGCCCCCCGTGGGGCGTCTCGTCGCGAACCCCGGCTGCTACGCAACCGCTGTCCTGCTCGCACTCGGCCCGCTCGCGGACGCGATCGACCACGAGACGGTCGTGGTCGACGCGATGTCGGGCATGACGGGCGCCGGCCGCGGCCTTACACCCTCGACCCATGCAGGCTTCGTGCTGGAGAACGTGACGCCGTACCGTGTCGGCGCGCACCAGCACGTCCCGGAGATCGCGCAGGCGCTCGGCTTCCCGGTGTCGTTCACCCCGCACCTCTTGCCCATCCGGCGAGGGCTGCTCGCCACCTGCAACGTCCGCTCGACGGGGCCGGACCTGCGCGGGCTGCTCGAGGAGCACTACGCCACGAGCCACATCGTGCGGGTCCTCCCCGAGGGCGTCTCGCCGGAGCTCTCGCGCGTCCAGCACACCGACGGCGCGGAGCTCGGCGTCTTCGAGGATCGACACACCGACCGGACGATCGTGATCTGCGCGCTCGACAACCTCGGCAAGGGCGCGGCCGGCCAGGCCGTTCAGAACCTGAACCTCCTCTTCGGCTTCGCCGAGACCGCAGGTCTCAGGCTCGAGGGCGTCCTCGTCTGATGTCGGTGACGGCCGCACCGGGTTTCGCGGCCTCGGGTGTCAGCGCGGGGATCCGCCCGTCGGGGAGGCCCGACGTGGCGCTCGTCCGCTCGCTCGTCCCCTCGGTCGGCTGCGCGATGTGGACGACGAACCGCGTGCAGGCTGCTCCCGTCACCGTCTCGCGACGCCATCTGGCGGCCGCACAGCCTCAGGCCGTGGTCGTCAACGCGGGCGTTGCGAACGCGGCGACGGGAAGCGGCGGCGAGGAGGACGCGGAGCAGACGGCGGTCCATGCGGCCGCCCGCCTCGGCCTCGCGTCCGAGCAGGTGCTCGTCCTCTCGACGGGCGTGATCGGGCCGCGCCTGCCGATGCCGAAGCTGCTCGCAGGCGTCGACGAGGCCGCCGTCGCACTCTCCCCCGGCGGCGGCCCGGCGGCGGCCGAGGCGATCCTGACCACGGACGCGAGCGCAAAGACGGCGCGCGCGGCGCGCGACGGGTTCACGGTCGGCGGGATGGCGAAGGGTGCGGGGATGATCCATCCGCGGCTCGCGACGATGCTCGCCGTCCTGACGACCGACTACCCCCTCGCGGAGGGCGAGCCGGATGAATTCCTCCGCCCCGCCGTCGAGCGGACGTTCAACCGGATCTCGGTCGACGGCGACTGCAGCACCAACGATGCGGTCGTCCTGCTTGCCCGGCGCGCAATCGCTCGACGCGATTTCGCACTAGACGATCAATTCGCCGCAGCGCTCGAGGAGGTGTGCTCGTCGTTGGCGCGGCAGATCGTGGCGGACGGGGAGGGGGCGACGGTCGTCCTGGAGATCAGGGTGTCTAGCGCTTCCTCGCAAGAGGAAGCGCGCGCCATCGCGCTTCGCATCGCGACGTCCCCGCTCGTCAAGACCGCAGCCTTCGGTCGTGATCCGAACTGGGGACGCGTCCTCGCGGCCGCAGGGTCCGCCCCCTGGAACGGCGGCTTCGCCGAGCTCGATCCCGAGCGGCTGCGCGTGTCGTTCGACGGCACGGCGGTGTTCGAGCGCGGCGCCCCGACGGGTCTCGTCCCCACGCTCGACGGGGGCGACGCGCGGATCGAGCTCGACCTCGGCCTGGGAGACGGCGAGTGCGCCTATCTCGCCTCGGACCTCTCCTACGACTACGTCCGACTCAACGCCGAGTACACGACGTGAGCGGCCTCGTCGTGCTCAAGCTCGGCGGTCGCGTGGCGGCGGAGGCGGTGCGAGACGCTCTCGCGCAGGCGGGCGGACGAGCCGTCGTCGTCCACGGCGCGGGCCCGCAGATCAGTGCGGAGACGGCGCGGCGCGGGATCGAGCCGCGCTTCGTCCAGGGCCGCCGTGTGACGACGCCGGAGGTGCTCGACGTCGTGCGCGAATCGATGGACGCAGTGAACACCGAGGTGTGCGCCGCGATCGGTCCGGCTGCCGTACCGCTGCGTGGCGACGAGATCGGGCTGCAGGCCCGCCGCGTACGGTCGCTCGGCCTGGTCGGTGAGCCCGAGCCGTGCGCGCCCCTCGCGATCCTCGACGCCGTCGCCGCTGGTCGTGTCCCGGTCGTCACGCCCCTCGCCGTGGGCCCGCTCAACGTCAACGCGGACGAGGCCGCAGCGGCGCTGGCCGTGGGACTCGGGGCCGAGCGGATCCTGTTCGTCAGCGACGTGCCGGGTGTCCTTGTCGAGGGCGCCGTCGCCAACGTGCTTCCCGCCGACGAGGCGGAGGCGGCGCTCGACGCTGGTGAGTTCGACGGCGGGATCGTCCCGAAGCTCGTGGCGGCGGTGCGCGCCGCCCGCGCGGGCGTGCGCGCGTCGATCGGCTCGACCGAGGTGCCGGCGTGACCTCTGGTGGGAGCACCGCCCAGGCCGCGCTCGACCGAAGCGCCGTCCTCCCGACGTACGCCCGCGCTGATCTGACGATCGTCCGCGGGAAGGGCTGTCGCGTATGGGACGACGAGGGCAACGCCTACCTCGACTTCGGAGGCGGGATCGCGGTGACGGCCCTCGGGCACTTGCACCCGGTCGTGACCGCGGCTGCGCACGCCCAGCTCGACGCCCTGTGGCACGCCTCGAACCTCTACTGGACCGAGCCGATGCTGCGGCTCGCCGGGCTCCTCTCGGCGCGGATGGGAGGAGGGCAGGCGTTCTTCTGCAGCTCCGGAGCCGAGGCGAACGAGGCGGCGCTCAAGGTCGCACGCAAGGCGACGAGCCGCACGCGGCTCGTCGCGCTCGAGGAGAGCTTCCACGGCAGAACACTGGGCGCGCTCTCCCTGACCGGCCAGCCGGGCAAGTGGGAGGGCTTCGGGCCGCTCGTGCCGGGCGTGGCGTTCGCACGCCCGAACGACGTCGAGTCGCTCGAGGCCGCCGTCTCACCCGGCGGCGATCTCGCCGCGATCGTCCTCGAGCCGGTACTCGGTGAGGGTGGGATCGTGCCGCTCGAGCCGGGCTTCGTCCAGGCAGCGGCGGAGATCGCCGCTGAGGTCGGGGCCCTGCTCTGGGTCGACGAGGTGCAGACGGGTGTCGGCCGGACCGGGACGTTCTTCGCCTACGAGCAGCTCGGGATCGAGCCCGACCTGGTGACGCTGGCGAAGGGGCTCGGGAACGGGCTACCCGTCGGCGCGCTGCTCGTACGAGCGGGCGCTGCGGATGCGGTCGGGCCGGGCGACCACGGCGCGACATTCGGAGGGAATCCCGTGGCGTGCGCCTCCGCGTGCGCGGTCGTCGAGTCGATCGACGACGCTCTGCTCGCCAACGTCCTCGAACGCGGCGAGCAGCTCGTGGCAGGCCTGTCGCGCCTCCCCGGCGTCGAGCACGTGCGTGGCCGGGGGCTGATGGTCGCGGCGGTGCTCGATCGCGACGTGGCGGCCGTCGTCGACGCGTGCCGCGAGGCGGGTCTCCTCGTGCTCACGGCCGGCGCGCCGCCTGTCCTGCGCCTGCTTCCGCCGCTCGTCGTCACCGACGCGGAAGTCGACCAGGCGCTCGCGATCGTCGGCAACGCGCTGCGGTGAGCACGAACCGCGTCCGCCGGCAGGCGATCCTCCGGCTGGTGCGCGACCAGGCGATCTCGACGCAGTCCGCCCTCGCCGAAGCGCTGCGGGAAGAGGGGCACGACGTCGTGCAGACGACCGTCTCGCGTGACATCCACGAGCTCGGCCTCGTCAAGGTGCGCGCCCCGTCCGGCAGGCTCGTCTATGCGGCCCCCGGCGCGGACGACGCCGACCGGCGCCGCGCGATCGGGGTGGCGCTCCGCCGCTACGCGACCTCGGTCGAACGGGCCGGCCCGCTCGTGGTCGTGACGACGCCCTCGGGCTACGCGAGCGCGCTCGCGCAGGCGATCGACGAGGGCCGCCATGCCGGGATCGCCGGGACGATCGCGGGCGACAACACGATTTTCGTCGCGCCACGACAGGGGACGAGCGTGACCGCCCTTGCCTCGGAGTTGCGGGAGAACCTCGAAGGAGACTGATCGGCCGTGGTTTGGCAAATCCCTCGAAAGGGGGAGCAGGAATGTCGGTGCGGCGCCGAATCACATAGCACCCACCCTCCCCAGTACCACCGAGGCGGCCGCTCCCCCAAGCGGCCGTCTCTCTTTTCTTTGTCGCG
>DASSBV010000270.1:0-6283 GCA_035698545.1 Gaiella sp.
ACGACAGCCACGCTCGAATCGGGGAACGTCTGCTCGAGCAGCGCACGGATCGTCTCGCTGACCATCGACGATCATGCTAACGACCGTGCCTCTCGGCTCCTTCCTGCTCTCCGTTCCCGAGCGCATCGTCCGCTCCGTCGCGGCCCTGCTCGGCGGCGTCGTGCACGAGACCTTCGCGCTCGCGTTGCCGCGGATCGTCCGCGGCTCGCGTCTCTACGAGGCAACCGCCAAGAACCTGCTGCGGGTGACGATCGAGCTGGTCGGCGGCGTCGACGCTCGGGTTCCGACAGAGGTGGAGTTCGAGCCGGACCCCGGTCGACTCGCGGTGCGGAAGGGCGTCGGGAACGCCGTCGAGCTCGGCTCGATCGCTGCGTTCGGCTTCTCGCCGCTCTGGATCCTCGCGGCCGCCGCCGACGTGACGCACGGCTCGCGCGTCTACCTCGACGCGTACGTGGCCGAGCTCGTGCGCGCGGGAGCGTTGCCCGTGGGGTCGTCGCCAGGCACTGCCTCTGACCTCCTGAGCGCCCTCGAGCGCGTGTCGGGGACGACCGCGCGTCTCGTCGACATCCCGCCGCTCGAGCTCGAGGCACTGCGCCAGTCTCTCGCGGACATCCGTCATGACGCCGCCTCGCTGCCCAGTGCCGAGGAGCTCGCGCGGCTCTATGCCGGGCTGCTCGAAGCCGCCCGCCGGGAGCGGACGAGCATCCTCGTGGTCTCGGTCGGGATCGGGCTCGCGTTCTTCAACTCGGCGCGCCACGTCGGCCGCCAGCACCTCCTCGACCCATACCGCGAGGACCTGCGCCCGGTCGCGGAGGAGGGGCTTGCGGCCTACGCCCGCCGAGTCTCGCGGCCGTATGCGGAGGCGGTTGCACGGCACTTCGACACGGACCAGCTCTCGCTGACCGAGCGCGGGCTCGATTGGCTCCAGCGCGGCGAACGGTGACACCTAAGTGATGTATACTCCGCTGTATGCGGCGCAAGCAGATCTACCTCGACGAGGCCAACGAGCGGGCGCTCAAGCGGCTGGCGGCGCGCACAGGACGCTCCGAGGCGTCGCTGATCCGCGAGGCGCTCGAGCGGTACCTCGCGCCCGGCGGAGGTGACGACGAGCACGATCCACTCGAGCGGCTGATCGGGCTCGTCGCGGACGAGACCGGCCCCGACGACGTCGCCGAGGAGCACGACCACTATCTCTACGGCACACCGAAGGAGCGGGTCTGAGGGTCGTCTACGCCGACTCGGGCGCGTTCATCGCGCTTCTCTGGCGCCGCGACCGCGCGCACCAGCGGGTCCGCGACCACTACGCGACCCTGCGCGACGAACGAGACGTGCTCCTGACGTCCGACCTCGTCGTGTCGGAGACCGCCACGCGGCTGCGGTTCGACGCCGGGCTCGACGCGGCGCTCGCCTTCCGCAGCCTGCTCGAGGAGGCCGTCGAGACGGGTCGCCTGATCGTTCGCCACGCCGACGCCGAGCTCGACGCACGCGCGTGGGACCTGATGGAGCGCAATCCCGGCCTGACGCTCTCGTTCACCGACTGCGTCGGCGCCGTCACCGCGACCGATGGCCGCGCCGCTGCGGTCTTCGGCCTCGACCACGACTTTCGCGCCCTCGGCTTCGCGCTCGAGCCGTGAGCGCATCCCGCACACTGCGAACGACAAGGAGAGAGCCATGACACATCCCGACAGCTTCGGCGCACGCTCCACCCTGACCGTCGGCGGCGAGCGGTACGAGATGTTCCGGCTCGACGCGCTCCAGGAGCGCTACGACATCGCGCGCCTTCCGTACACGCTGCGGATCCTCCTCGAGAACGTCGTCAGGCGGGAAGACGGCGAGACCGTCACGTCTCGTGACGTCGAGGCGGTCGCCCGCTGGAGCGCGTCCGCGGAGCCTTCCGACGAGGTGACCTTCGCCCCTGCGCGCGTGCTCCTCCAGGACTTCACCGGCGTGCCTGCGGTCGTCGATCTTGCGGCGATGCGCGACGCGATGGCCGAGCTCGGCGGCGACCCGAGCCGGATCGACCCGCTGATCCCCGCCGAGCTCGTGATCGACCACTCGGTGCAGGTCGACGACTTCGCGAGCAAGCTCGCAATCTCGCGCAACGCCGAGCTCGAGTTCGAGCGGAACCGCGAGCGCTATGCGTTTCTGCGCTGGGGACAGGGGGCATTCGACGCGCTGAAGGTGGTGCCACCGAACACGGGCATCTGCCACCAGGTCAACCTCGAGTACCTTGCGCGCGTCGTCGAGGCGCGCGACGGCCGTGCGTTCCCGGACACGCTCGTCGGCACCGACTCGCACACGACGATGGTCAACGGCCTCGGCGTGCTCGGCTGGGGCGTCGGCGGGATCGAGGCCGAGGCGGCGATGCTCGGCGAGGCGATCTCGATGCTCATCCCCCAGGTCGTCGGCTTCCGTCTCCACGGCGAGCTGCCCGCGGGCGCGACCGCGACCGACCTCGTCCTGACCGTGACCGAGATCCTCCGGCAGACGGGGGTCGTCGGAAAGTTCGTCGAGTATTTCGGCGAGGGCCTCGCGCGGCTCCCCGTTGCCGATCGGGCGACGCTCGGAAACATGTCCCCGGAGTACGGCGCCACCTGCGGCTTCTTCCCGGTCGACGACGAGACGCTGCGCTACCTCCGGCTCACCGGACGGGACGAGTCCCGTGTGGCGCTCGTCGAGGCGTACTGCAAGGAGAACCTCCTCTGGCACGACCCGTCGGAGCCCGCGACGTACTCTCAGGTCGTCGAGCTCGACCTGTCGAGCGTCGAGCCGTCGATCGCGGGGCCGCGGCGTCCGCAGGACCGGATCGCGCTCTCTCACGCGCGCGACGCCTTCCTGGAGGGGCTGACGACGTTCGGCGTCGACTATGGCAACGGCGTCGACGAGGCGATCGCCGAGTCGTTCCCCGCCAGCGACGCGCCTGCCCACTCGGATCCCGGGGCGGAGGTGCCGACCGGGGGCGAGGGCGTCGCGGCTGCGCCGATGGCTATCGCTCCCACGTGGACGAAGGGCATTCCCTGCGAGCTCGACGGCGAGGTCGTCCACCTCGCGCACGGCTCGGTCGTGATCGCCGCGATCACCTCCTGCACGAACACCTCGAACCCCTCGGTGATGGTCGCCGCAGGCCTCCTCGCGAAGAAGGCAGTCGAGCGTGGGCTCGACCGGCGCCCATGGGTCAAGTCGAGCCTCGCGCCGGGATCGAAGGTCGTCACCGAGTACCTCGAGAAGGCCGGCCTGACGCCGTACCTCGAGGCGCTCGGGTTCCACACCGTCGGCTACGGCTGCACGACCTGCATCGGGAACTCGGGGCCGCTACCGGGGCCCGTCTCGCAGGCGATTGCCGAGGGCGACCTCGTCGCGTGCTCCGTCCTCTCGGGCAACCGGAACTTCGAGGCGCGCATCCACCCGGAGGTGAAGGCGAACTACCTGGCGAGCCCGCCGCTCGTCGTCGCCTACGCGCTCGCGGGGCGGATGGACGTCGACCTCGTGGCCGAGCCGATCGGCCACGACGCGAACGGCGACCCGGTCTTCCTCCACGATCTCTGGCCGTCGCCCGCGGAGGTGCGCTCCGCGGTGGAAGGCTCGATCGGCCGCGAGATGTTCGAGCGCACCTACGCGGACGTCTACACGGGCGATCCCGCGTGGCGTGAGCTGCCGGTGCCGGAGGGCGACCGCTATGCCTGGAGCGAGGACTCCACATACGTCCGGCAACCGCCGTACTTCGACGGGATGTCGGTCGAGCTCGGCTCCGTGGACGACGTCGCCGGCGCCCGCTGCCTGGTGTCACTCGGCGACTCGGTCACTACGGATCACATCTCGCCGGCGGGCTCGATCAAGCTGGACAGCCCGGCGGGTCGCTACCTCGTCGAGCACGGCGTCGAGCGGAAGCAGTTCAACTCGTACGGCTCGCGGCGCGGAAACCACGAGGTGATGGTGCGGGGGACGTTCGCCAACGTCCGCCTGCGGAACCTGCTGGTGCCCGGCTCGGAGGGGACGTGGACCGTCCACCTTCCCTCGGGGGAGGAGATGTCGATCTTCGAGGCCGCGGAGCGCTACGTCGCGGAGGGGGTCCCGACGATCGTCCTCGCGGGCAAGGAGTACGGCGCGGGGTCGTCGCGCGACTGGGCGGCGAAAGGCCCGAACCTGCTCGGCGTCAAGGCCGTGATCGCGGAAAGCTACGAGCGGATCCACCGCTCGAACCTCCTCATGATGGGCGTCCTGCCGCTCCAGTACCTACCGGGCGAGAATCGCGAGTCGCTCGGCCTGAGCGGGAAGGAGACGTTCTCGATCACCGGCGTCGAAGGCGGCGACGCGCGAGAGGTGACGGTGCGCGCCGACGACACCGAGTTCCGGGCGATCCTGCGGCTCGACACGCCGCGCGAGCGCGAGTACCTCCGCCACGGCGGCATCCTTCCGTACGTGCTGCGCCGGCTCCTGGCGACGTAGCCGACACGAGCCGTGGGACAACAACGCTTGTGGTGAATCACCACAAGCGTTGTCAGCCGCCCCGGGTCATGCCAGGGCAGCCTCCGCCGCGTCAGGCGAGCAGGCGAATGTCGACGTCGAGCGCGCGGTACACGTCGAGGGCACGCTGGTCGCGTGTCGCCAGCGGCAGGTCGTGGGCGACGGCGACCGCGCCGACGAGCGCGTCGTAGACGGCGCCGCCGGCGATGCCGAGGCCGGCGAGCCGGCCGAGCAGCGTCTCCGTGTCCCGCGCGCCGAGGAAGCGAGTGACGGGGAAGCTCGCCTCGATCAGTCGGCCGACGACCGCCGGAGCGCGCCGCGCCGGGGCCGGCAGCCGTGTGAGCACCGAGAACGTCTCGAACGCGGCATGTCCCGCGAGACCGAGCCGGTGGCGGCCGACGGCGCGGGTGGTCGCCGCATGGTGCTCGTGATCCGCGACGACGATCGCGACCGCGACGCTCGTGTCGACGAGAAGGTCGCGCCTGCGTGCCGCGGCGCTACCGCTGGTCGGCATCGCGTAGCTCGCGGACGACGGCGTCGTCGAGCTCGACGCCGGAGATGGGGATCACCAGCCGCCCATCGACCTCGACGAGTCCCTCGCCGGCGACCGGCTCGATCCGCACTCCGGCGCCGTCGACGGTGATCTCGACTTCTCCGGGTGTGATGCCAACCCGGTCACGCAACTGGCGCGGAATCACCAATCGTCCTGCCTTATCGATGGTAGTACGCATACCATTACGATACCACGGTGTCCGACTTCGAGTCGGACACGACCGACGAGCTCGCGAGTCCCTGGTCCGAGGTGTTCGACCGGAAGTCGGACACCAGATGCCGTCCCTAGACTGAGCGCTCGTGCCGAAGCCCCGCCTCCTCGCCGTCGCGTCGGCGGTCGACCTCGATTTCCGCTACGGGTGCACGCCCGCGTGGTGGCAGCTCTGGAAAGGCCTCTACGAGCAGGGCGTCGACCTCGTCGTCACGCCGTACCGCGGCCGCCCGGTGGAGTCGCCGTGGTGGCGGACGGCGCCGAACCCGACCTACCGCGAGGGCGAGGGATACGCCGCCCTGCGCGGCGGGCTCGCCCGCCGCAAGGGCGACCGCTACCTCCGCAGGGCCGAGGACAGCCCCGACGACAGTGCCTTCGACCGGCTCACGCGGGAGACCATCTGGAAGGTCGTGACGCCCCGCTGGCGGCGTCACCTCGACCGGCTCGTCGAGCGCGAGCGTCCCGACGCGGTGCTGGTCTTCACCGTGCCGATGGCGCACTTCCGCGGCATCCCCACGTACCTCCGCGAGCGCCATGGCGTCCCAGTCGTGTTCTACGACGGCGACGTGCCGATGAGCCTGCCCGAGTTCGGCGGCATGGACACGGGGTTCAACTACTACCACGGTGCCGACCCGTCCGAGTACGACCTCGTGCTCTCGAACTCCGAGGGTGGGCTCGAGCGCCTGCGCGAGCTCGGCGCCCGACGCGCGGAGAACGTTCCGTGGGCCGCCGATCCGGAGTTCTTCCGGCCGCTCGAGGTGGAGAAGGAGCACGACGTGTTCTTCTACGGCTACGGCGACAAGTTCCGCCGCGAGTGGATGGCCGCGCTCGTCGGCGAGCCGAGCCGACGTGATCCCCGCATCGACTTCGCGCTCGGCGGGCGCGACTTCCAGGGCGACATCGGGCGTGCGAGGACGATCGGCGACGTCCCGTTCAACGTGTTCGCACGGGCGATCTCGTCGGCACGCATCAATCTGAACCTCACCCGGCGCGCGCACGCGACCGTCGACGGCTCGTCGACGTGCCGGCCGTTCGAGCTGGCGGCGGCCGGGGCGG